>CAYTQK010000066.1:0-13748 GCA_964439745.1 uncultured Desulfobacterales bacterium | reverse complement strand
CGTTGCCGGTGGTAATATCATCACTATCCATACCGCCGAAAACGGTGCTGTTGCCGTTATCCAGAGTTATGGTATCGACACCGCCGTACCCGGAATTATCGGCCGTATCCGTGGTCTCCAGCACCAGGGGCGCGCCGTCGCTGTCATACTCCACCCGGCCGTTGTCAGCCACCACCACGTGATCGCCGGCACCCGCCGTGATGGTGTCGGAACCAAAGCCGCCGATGATATGCTTGTCTCCGTCGCCGGTGGTGACCAGATCGTCTCCACCGCTGGAAATCTCGGTGGACACAATTTCAGCCAACTCCAGGGAACCGGTTTCGCCGCTATAAGTCACCCGGCCGTTGTCGGTCAGGATGACGTCGGTGGTGCCCGCCGTGGTCGCGGCCGTGCTGACCGTATCACTGCCCATGCCACCCAGAATATGATTATTACCGTCACCGGTGATCTCAATGACGTCATCCCCGCCGTAGCCGGCCTGCCCGGCCGTGTCGGTCGTCTCCAGCACCAGGGGCTGGCCGTCCGTGTCGTAAGTAATGCCGCCGTTGTCACCCATGACCACATGGTCGCCGGTGCCCGCCGTAACCGTGTCGGCTCCGTAACCGCCGACAATGGTTTCATTGCCGTCGCCGGCATCGATGGTGTCATTACCGCCGACTTCCGGATCAATGGCAAATATGTCCGAAGGAAGGCGCTCCACGCCGTCGGTACGGTCTTCTGTCTGAACCCTGTGACTGACCGTAAATCTCGGGGAGCCGACGGTATTGGCGATGACCAGGTGGCTGCCCTCAACGGTGATGGCATAACCGTTCAGGCCCGCCGCGGCCAGTTCGTCCTCCAGCAGGCTGGCCAGCTGCGTGGCGATGCCTGGCGTGTCTTCGCCGGTCCCATCGGCGACCGTATAGTCCGCCGAGACCAGGGCTGCGCCGTTTTCATCATTAATGGCCACTGACCAGGTTTCACCGTATTCCGCGCCCCCTTCCAGGCGAATAACCCGGGAACTGCTCAGGGGATCCGTGGCAGCCGGGAAATCCCAGGAACCGGTCACCTCCACGGTATGGCCGACCACCGGGGTGCCGTTGCCCAGGGAAGTGACCACCTGGCCGGTTTCATCGCGATAGTAGACCCGGCCGCGGTCGCCGAAGATAATGTCGTCGCCGCTGCCGCCATAAATCTCGTCCTGGCCGTCCCCGCCGAAGATCACCAGGGGCAGGGAGGAGGCGGAGGCATCCAGGACATCAGCACCTTCCTGGCCGTTCAGCACGAAGAATCCGTCGCCGGCCGCGTCCAGGGAGGCCGTGACGGCATCATCACCGGCGCCGGTATTCAGGGTGGTTATGGTCCGCACCCCCTCGTCCCGATGGGTGCTGGTTACGGTGATGTCGTCCCCGGCCGTGCCGCTCCAGATGGTGATGCCGCCGGCCAGGTTGCCGCCGGTGCTCTGATAGTTGATATCCGCCGGAGCCAGCCCGGTGATGGCGGCGTTACTGATCATGACTTCGGGATCAGCCACGGTGTCACCGGAACCGTCCACGTTAAGGGTATTGGTGCCGCCCATGACATTGATATTCAGCTCACCCCGGACCGCCTCCAGGGAACGGTCCGTATTATAGATATCCACGACGTCGTCACCGGTGCCCATGGTGATATTGTTCCGGCTGCCGGCGGCGGTCCCTTCGATATGGAGCCGGTCATCACCGGAACCCAGATCAATATCAAGAGTTTCCACGCCATGATAATTAATACCGTTAACCCGGGTATCCAGGGCGATATCCACATTGGTCAGGCCGGTGGTATCGATATCCGCGGCCTGGAGAGCCAGGTCTCCGTATTCTCCCTGGAAGGCAATAAAGAAGACATTATCGACCCGGCGCACGGAAAAATTATTGGTCCAGGGCAGGTCATCCCGGCTGTTGTTGGGATTGAGGATCGGCGCCAGCGCGGCAGACACTTCCTCCGCGGTGGCGTCATAAGCAATGGGCTCGGTCCAGACGACACTGTCCGTATTGTCCGGATCATAGACATAGTCGGTCCAGTCGTGATAGGCGTTGTAAACCGCCTCCAATCCCCGCAGCCCGAAGCGGTAGGTGCCGCCGGCGTCGGCCGCGGCTTCCACCGTCAGGGTCTGAACGGTATTGAGCAGCGAAGCGGTGGTGCCGTTCCGCACCGTTCGCGCGGCCACCTCCGGAGAGATATTCTCCCCGGCCACATCCAGGTTGGTCGTCTCCCGGGTCTCGGCCCAGGTCAGCTCCGGAAAATCAAGACCGGCCAGGTCGCCGGAAAAGGTGACCGTGTAGGTTTTGGTAAAGTCGTCGACCGCTTCGGTGACCCGGATACCGCCGGTCGCGCCATAGAGTTCCTCCAGCCGCTGACAAACCAGGTCGCTGTCATTCGCGTCCAGATCAAAATCAATGCTGACCGTGGCCGCGTCCGCTGATCGCGTTACATTGGCGGAATCCGCCAGGCCGGCGTCGGTGCCGAAGCCCGCCGTGGTCAGGCGGTAGCTGCCGCTGACAGCGCGAACGCTGATGGTCTGCACCTCTTCCACCGAGGGCATATCCAGACCGGTCAGGGTGGTTTCGGTCAGAATGCCGTCATTGTCACTGGTATCCTGGCTGTCGTCGATATGCACTTGGTCGGCGTCATCGCCGCCGACGATGGTCAGCAGGCCGTTGATCTGGTCCACCACCCCGCTGTCACTGCCCACCCAAATGGTGTCAGCGCCCTGCCCGGCATCCACCGTGGTGTGCCCGGCCACCGTTTTGACGGTGATGGTATCCGCCCCGTCACCGCCGGATACCGAGGTGCCCCCCTGGTGGGTGGATTCGATGGTGAGGGTGTCATTGCCGTAGCCCAGTTCCAGGTTGAGCTCTTCCAGATTGGCATACCGGATTCCGCCGGGCAATTCTTCACCGGCTATGATGGTGTCCGGACCCATACCCAGGCCGTAGAGACGATCGGAGGTCAGTACGCCGGTGTCGTCCGAGGGACTGTCACCGTTGTACACATTGAGGACATCCACCTGTTCGGCCTCATCCACCTGAGTGTTGGGATTGACCGGCATGTAATAAAATTTATCCCCGGCTGCCGGGGCCAGGCCATCAGGCCAGTCAGTGGTAAACAAGATGGTGTTGCCGGCCACTGATTCCACGTCCATAACGGTTCCGGTCAAATCACCGGAAAGAATCCTGACCTGGTAGAGGGACTCGTTCATGCGGGGGTCAAACCCCGGTTCCTGCTGTCCGGTCAGGGGATCGTAATGGGTGATATCATTGTCGGTAAGGGTGGCCTTGCGGTTATCTTCCACGGTAACAGCACCGGCCGCCTCGATATCACCGTCAGGCACCAGAAAATTGGTTTCGCCCGGCAGCATGTAGGGGTCTTCCAGGACCAGTTCCTGGCTGAAGACCTCCCCGCCTTCAATCGTAAGCGGTCCCCGGATATAGGCCACGGTTTCCTCCATGGCCGGAAACACCTTGGCATCACCACCATCCACCACGTTATCATGGATGGCGGAAACCTCAACGGTCTGCGGAATATTCCAGTTTACACTATCAAATTCCAGGCTATCGTTTTGGCTTCCGTTGACATAAACCTGAATCGCCTCCCGCTCCCCGTTATTGGCCCCATCGTCAAAGGCCAGGTCGGCGTTATACGTCCGGGTGGCGATGGCCGCCACATCCACCGTGACTGTTTCTCCTGCCGCCGGGGGACTGGACAGAATCACCGTAAAGGAATCCCTGGTCTCGGTATAGCCCGTGTACTGGGCCATGTCATAGGTGACCTCAAAACGGCTGGTCTGGTCCACCCCGGCGTCAAGCGGCGCATCCAGGGTAAAGGTGCTGGTCTCCGGATCATAATCTTCAATGACAAAGGACTGCCCCTGGCCGGTCCCTTCGGTAATGGTCAGGGTTTTTTCCTGCAGGCTGATTACATCCGGATTGATTTCATGGTTCTGAAGCGTCACGTTCAGCTGGTAGGAAAGATCAGGATTTACGCCGCTCTCCTGGTTCAGGGAACCGTAATAGGGATCATCCGGATCATCCGGTTCATAACCGTCCAGGGAGTCTACGTAAGAACCCACTTCAATCCGGTAAAAGCCTTCTTCTTCAAAGACATATTCCAGGAAAGGATCATAGACCGTATTGCTCCCCTCATCCACCCAGTCGGCGTAATTGCTGACAGCCAGCACTTCCCCGCTGTCATCGTCCACCAGGCGCAGATACAGACTGGTCAGAATCTGGTGCGTGTCAACCAGCACCTTTATCTCGGTGCCCAAAGGATCAGTATATACGTCGTATTCCGGAATCGTACGTTCAATGAAATTCCCGTAATCAATGTCAAAAATTCCCTGAACCGTTCCATCACTGCGGCTTATGTCGATGGTGTCCCCGTCCATATCGGAGATGGAAATTTTGTTCTGGCCCGTAATATATTCAATCTCAGCAGCGGTCAGTTCCGACTCCTCCGCCAGCTTGTCGTACAGGTGTTCGGTAACCTCCGCCAGGGTTTCAATTTCCCCGTTTTCCTTTTCCTGGACAATGTGCTCATAGGATGTGCCGTGAATGGTGATGGACCACAGCTCTCCGGCCACCAGCGGACCTTCCTTTTCCAGCATGATCTCAGCATCCACCCAGTGGTCCCGGGTGTCTTCACTGCCGGTCTCCCGGTTGCCGGCAGCGGCACGCAGTTGTTCCACATTATTCACCGTCACCGCGGAGCCGTCGGTATTGGTCACCTGCAACGTATTTCCCGACACAATCACGGTATAATCGGCCCTGATGATATCCGCCAGCCCTTCGGCCACGTCGTTCAGGCTGGTATCGTCGGCCTGTACCGTGTAGCTGTCGTAAGTGGTCTCTTCAATGGTCAGCGTCCATTGGTCATTGACCGCGAGCGACCCGTCCAGCTGGATATCGGCAGCCCAGTCCGCGGCGAGGGTGCCGGTGTAATCCGCCTCGCCATCAACCGCCTCCGCGTCGGCCTCGATGGCGATGCTGACGCCCTGGTCATCGGTAATGGTCAGGACATCGGTATCGGGGTCATAGGAAGCAAAGTCTTCGATCGCCGCCGCCAGACCGGTACCGAGATCGTCGATGTCTATGCTGCCGTCCGGGCTGCCCTCGGGATAGGCATCGTCGACATCATAGAAATAATCAACCGAGGTGCCGTCCAGCTGCGTCACCGTCACCGTCCAGGTTTCGCCGGCGCTGACTGATCCGCCCAGCTGAACCTCCGCCTGGGTATAATGGCTGGCCGTACCGGCGTCTTCGTCAAGGGAAAGATCACCGGTTACCGGCGCCCCGGTCACGGCGGCAGCGGCGGTAAAGGCCAGGCCGTCGCTGTGAGTCACGGTGAGCTGCTGATCAACATCACTGTATTCAACCGTGAAATCCGCATTGGCAATATCGGTGTTGTTTACGAACCACAGGCCCACATCATCAAGGCTGTCGCCCTGCCCGACCGTATAGGCGTAGTCGTGGCCGTCCAGAGTCAGGGTCCAGGCCTCATCCACCAGGGCCGAACCGCCCAGGTCAAACACCTGCCGGTCGTAATAGTCAGCGCTTTCAGTCTCAGTAAAGTCGGCCTCGCCGCTTCCGCCCACCTCAAAGGCATAGGTAAAAGCCGCGTTATCCGATCTGGAAACGGTTATAATATCGTCGGTATCATCATAGAGAACCGTAAAATCCGCATCCGAAATATCAGCATTATCCTGGAACCACTGCCCCACGGTGTCGATGGTGTCAAGTTCGCCACCGGTTTTCTGGGTCGTGTAGGTATAATCGTCGCCGTTGAGTGTAAGAATCCAATCCTCATTCTGGGCATCCACTGAAGTCCCGGCCAGATCGATATCCACCTCCGTCACCGCGGCCACGCTGCCGGCGCCGTCCCCGGTCATGTCGCCCTGAACGTCCGTCGTAGCAGCAACATTCAGCTCCACCTTGACGAAATCCCCGTCAGCCGGGGTAATGGTCAGGACGCCGCCGGCATACCCGGCAATGTCGATCTGGTCGGCCAGGCTGCCGCCGACATCATCAAGGACATCTCCGTCCAGCACCGTATAATCGTATGCTTTCCCGGTGCCGGTTTCGTCCGTCAGGGTCACGGTCCAGACTTCCCCCGGATGCACCGGACCGGCCAGGTTAACCGCGGCTTCAGACCAGTAGCTTACCTCGCCGCTGACATTATAAGTGCCTTCCAGCGACGCCTCAGCAACCTCCAGATCAACAGCAAATCCCTCCCCGCTGTCCCGGCTGATGGTCACGGCGGTACCGTCGGCGGTAATGGCGTAGCCGGCCGGGGCGTCAGCTTCCAGGCCGGCGGCGATATCCGCCAGGGAGTCGTCGTAAGCGACCGTGTAAGCGCTGCTTTTTCCGTCGGGAAGGTTCAGGGTCCAGGTCTGGTTGTGAACGGCCGTACCGGTCAGTTCCAGACTGGCCTCCTGCCAGGAAGCCGCCTCGGCCTCACTGGTATCCAGCGGAGTGCCGGTGATGGCCGCGCTCGCCGCCGGGCTTTGGCCGGTCTGCTGAAAACCCGGGGTAAAGCCTTCGGCCCGGGTCAGACGCAGGGTGTCGGTATCGATTTTCTCCGGCGCGTACGTTCCCGGATACTTCGCATCAATGCCGGCCACCAGACCGTCAATAACACCTTCCAGCGTATCTTCGGCCTGCACCTCATAATCGACTGCCGTCCCGTCAATCACCACCGACCAGACTTCCCCGGCCGTAACCGGGCTGTCCGAGTCAAAGACAATGTCAGCCGTGGAAAAATTCACCCCGCCGGTATCCAGCGTCCGCGTAACCGTGCCGGCCGCCCGGACCTCATGAGTGAGGCCACCGAACACAAACCCGTTGGGATCTTCGATATCCATGACCGTGGAGTCGGTTTCGTTCAGGGAGGCGGTATAGGTATCATAGGCGTCGGTATCGGCGTTGATCACCCCGGCCAGGCCGGTAATCACGTCGGCCCTGCTGGTGTCAGAATCCCCCACGGTATAGACATAATCCTCCCCGTTGAGGGTCATGGTCCAGACATCGCCGGAGGCCACCTCACCGGTAAGCCTGATACCGGCTTCCAGAAAGTACGTACCGTCGGACAATGTACCTGTTACTTCACCGGCGTCAGGCTGCAACATGGCCTGGGTGATTTCAAAGGCATAATTATCCCAGGAACCGTCGCCGTTGCCGAGGATGGAAGTATAGGCGGTATGGTAATCAATAATCCCGCCGTCGGGATTTTCCCGGTCGCCGATATCAGGATTGAAATAGTTATACCAGAACTCGTTTATATCCAGGTCCTGGACATCATTGTTCCCCGTTTCATCTTCATACTGCGGCTTGGCCTCAAAGGTAAAAGCGTCCACCTCATGGCTTTCCACCGAAACATGCAGAAAATAATCGGCGCTCTGCGGAATTTCCGGGCCTCTTCCCAGGATTTCTCCCAGCAGATCGGTGACCTGAATGATATAGGTACCGCTCTCCGTTACCTCCGTTTCCAGGTAATCGTCATAATAGGAGTTGCTGCCGGCCCCGCCCCAGTCAGGATGACGCGACCACTTGGAATCAATGGTTTGGCCCGAGGGAGTGATCAGCTCCAGGGCGGACATCCACCAGACCGAATCATGTTCCCAGGTGTCAGGATCGATTTCAAAACCATGATCAATGTCAAGGATCACGCGGACAGACCCGTCCGACGCTTCGAGCATCTCTTCGGTCACATCAAAGGAAAAATAATCCGCCGTGTCATCACCGCTGGCGTTCACCGTGACATGGGGGATTTCCCGGGAAGTATTGGTGTTCTTGTCGCCGATCTCATCCTGGTAATTCAACCCCCAGCTGCCCAGTTCCAGGTCCTGAACCGCCTGGAGAGAATCATTGCCCTGGATTTCGCTAATCAGCGAAGCGCCGAAATCAGCGACAATCGTGGTATCGCCGGCTTCTCCCGTCTGGCTGACCTGACCTGCCCCCACCACTCCCGTTTCGGTGGGCTCGACCACGTCGGTAGAACCGCCGCTTTGCTCGACATAGACCCCCGGAGTACCGTCAATGATCTTAACATCCACGTGGGCAGCACTGACCCCGTCGTAGTTGGTACCGGCTTCGGTGATGATTTCGTGGACAATTCTGACAAAATGAGTACCTTCGGCCACCCCGTCATCAATGGCCCGGACATAAATCTCCTGCCCGGTATTCCAGTTCTCGGGAGTAAACACCAGGGAATCAAGGGGATCGCCGTTTTCATCCACGATCTCGATCTGGTTTTCGGACAAGGCCCCGATCTGAACCGCCACCTCCGCATCCGGCGCGCTGCTCAAGACCACCTCGTATTTGTCCCGCGGCCGGATGTCCTCTTTTTCAAATACTACGGTGTCATTGTCTGTCTGGGCTATTACCACGCCGGGCGAATCTTCGTCCACCACCTCGGCCGTCAGGCTGGGAATGGCCAGGCCGTCGTATTCACCGCCGTCGTCCGGGGAACGCCCCTGGATCACGTTGTGCTTGATCTCGTAGGTCTGAGGGCCTTCGGCCACCGCGTCGGCCGGAGCCGTGACCGTGACGATCTGTTCGGTGAACCAGTTGTTTTCATCGAACAACAGGGTCAACCCTTCTTCGTTTCCGTTGAGGGCGATACCCCGGGCGCCGTCCGCCATCGCGGCTTCCCCTGGCAGGGTGGCACTGGCCGTCACCCGCACATCTTCTTTGGGCGGACGGGTCAGGGCCACGGCATATTGGGCCATGACCATCCCCGCCGGGGCGGTGGTATCTTCAAAGACCCGCAGGGCTCCATCCAGCTGGCGCACGGTAATGCCCGCCTCATCCGCGTCAGCCACGTTAACAGACACGTCCCCGGCAAAGACCCCCTGGTACTCAGAGGCCGTGTCCGAGCTGTTGACCAGCAGCTCGATCATGCCGCTGTGTCCGAGCAGGTCATTGCTGACCACGGAGATCGATTCACCGCCGGTGCCACCGCCGGTGTTAAAAGTATCGCTGCCCTGGCCGCCGATCAGGGTCGTTTCCACGTATTCACTGGTAGACGCGATAAAGAAATTGTCATTCCCCTCCAGGGCGTTGACGACCACCTTTTCGATCCCGCCGTATTGCACAAAAAGACCGGCCCCGTAAACTCCGTTGTCGGTGACCACAAAATCGTCGCCGAACTCGGTACCCACCACCGTCAGGGTATCGCTGCCGTCACCGCCTTGCACGTTAACCGGAGCGTTAACGGTATAGGAGATAAAATCCGCGCCCTGGCCGCCGTTGATGTTGGTATAGGGTGCCTTGTGATCATCCGGGTCCACCCTGACAAAGGCCCGGATGATAAAAGTATCGTTGTCCTCGTCACCGTTGAGGGTAAGCGTGGCCAGGTTGCGGTAGACCGTAAAGGAATCCTCGCCAAAGCCGCCGTTCAGGGTGGCGGAATAGCTGATGCCGTTGGAGAGATAGCCCTTGGTGGTCAGAGTGGTGTCAAAATAATCTTCCGGAGCCAGTCCGGCCTCACCGTCCCGCGGTGAGGCAAACATCTGGCCCACCTGGAAGGTGTCGTCCCCGGCGTCCCCGTAAACGGTAAGGGTCGAACTGGTATCGTCGAGCACGAAGGTATCGTCTCCGTCCCGGCCGAAGACGGAAACCCCGGCGTTGATATGGCCGTCATAGTTGACCCGTTCCACCACGCCGTTTTCCACCGGTTCCCGGTTTTCGTCCATTTCCAGGCTGATAATGGCGTTGGGGCGGAACAGGATATAATCGGTCTCGTTGGTGGCGTAGACCCGGAGGCTGTCAGCGCCCAGATCCCCTTCCGGCGATTCGTCGTAGACGTTAAACAGGGCCGCGTCGTTACCGTACAGCTCAATCTCGTAAAGATCGCTGCCGCCATAACCGGTCAGGGTGACGGCGCCGGTAATGCCATACAGGGGATGAACCATGGGGAAATCATCATCGTCGCTGTCACCGTAGATAAAGGCCTCATGGCCAATGACGGTACCGGGAAGGTTGACTTCACCACCCACCCCGGGATCGGCGTTTTCATAATCGATATACATGTAAACATCGCCGGCCGCTTCCACCGTACCATCAATATTCAGGTCATCCCCGGCCCGCAGGGTCACATCACCCGCCTCGGCCCGCAGAACGATTCCCTCGGGAATGGTGATATCATCCGTTCTGGCCAGACCGCAGGGATACTCCCCCTCGTCATCGTCGTCGTCCCGGGCGGTGATAAGGATATGGCCGCTGGCGGCGACAATGGACTCCTGGAGGTAGATGGGGCTGCCGGCGTCAATGGTCACGCCGCCGCCGCTCAATATACCGGGTTTGTCCTCTTCCACCACCCCCCCCACGGTCAGGGCGCCCAGGTTCTCAATCCAGACGCTGCCGGCCGTGGCCTGGCCCTCGATATTGCCCACTTCGGTCCGGATGGGGGTGCCCTCCTGGCCGATATCATCGGCCGCGATCAGGTAGGTACTGCCGGAAATCAGGTTGCTGCCGCTGGCCAGCCCGTTGAAAATGCTGCCCATGGGCACGGTGATAAAAACGGTATAGTCGTCCCCGGCGCCCACCTGTCCGAGTGCCAGGTCTCCCTCCGGCTCAATGATATAGGTGTTGCCGTAGTTGCTGGAAGCGTTTACGACACCCGGGCCGGAATGAGCGCTGTCGATGTCCAGGTCGTTGCCGGAGACACCGATGCTGCCGATTTCCGCGGTCAGGGAAATGGTGTTGCCGATGACGTCAACGGCAATGTCCTCGTTGATATCCAGGATGGAAAGCTGGGCCCGCAGGTCGACGTCGCCGCCGCTGGAATCGACCCGGTGCACCCGCATGTCGCCTTCGGTCTCGGCAATCCGGATATCACCCGTGGCCGTGGCCGTCAGGGTGCCGGTGCCCAGGACGTTCACGTCCAGGTAATCGCCCGCTTCCCCGATACCGCCCGCCAAGGCAGTCAGTTCCACCAGGTTGGCCCGGATGTTTTCAAACTCCGTGTCAAACCCGTCCACGATGGAAGTGTCCCCCTGCAGGTAGACCCCGCCGGCCCGGGCGTACATGGTGCCCACGTAAAGGGTATTATCTTCGACACCATGAATGTATATATCCGTCCCGGCCCGGGCGGTGGTGGTGGCCTGGCCGTGGAGATTAACCGTGATGGGCGCGGATTCTGTGCCCACGGAAGCGGTGGCCGCCTCCAGGACCAGGTCCCCGCTTTCCACGTTGGTCTGGCCGCTGACCGCCACGTTGTAGATTCCCTGGCCACCCTTAATGCGGACGGTTTCCCCGGCCCGGACGGTATCGATGTTGAGATCGCTTTCCGAGCCCAGGTAGACGTTGCCGCCGGCCGTGATGTTGATGTCTCCGGCCGACTCCACGTCCACGTCTTCCCGCTGATCGATGGTGATGGTCTCCTTGGCCTGGGTGGTATCCAGGGGATCGGTCACCTCATGCTGAAAGTTTACCGCCACGCCGGTCTCGTTGATCAAGGAATCGTCGGCGCTCAGGACCAGGGCGGAACCGTCATCCGTGCCGATAATGGAGGTGATCAGGTAATAATCGTCGTTGTCGGCGCTGCCGCTGATACGGATTTTATCACCCTCGGCAAAATCGGCGCTGGACCATGTCTGTCCGTCCGCGCGGATGATCTGGTCGGCCGTACCATTGTCAACAAAGTTAACGGTAATCGGAGACGAAGATTCTCCCCAGTAGGCCACGTCGTCCCGTTCCGCCGCGGCCAGGGCCACGCGCTCGTCGGAAGTCAGGGCAAAATCATCCCGGGTCAGGTCAATAATCATCCGACCGGCGGAACTGCCCACCCCGTCGGCGGTATTCAGGGTCACGTCGGCGCCCACTATATTGGGATCTTCAATGGTGATCTGGGTGTCGGTGACCGGCTTTAAAAGACCGGCGCCGATGGCGTAGAGCAACTCTTCCTCGGTCCAGACCTTGACGCTGCCACGCAGGGTGCTTTCTTCGTCGGCGCTCAGCTCATAGGCAAAATCCGGATCATAACCGGCGGGGAAAGACTCGCCCCGGTCCGCGAAATAGTCGTCGAACTGGGTATGCAGGGTGTGATACTGGGTGGTGCGGCTGTTTTCCAGGGTGGCGATGGCGTCGTCGATTTCCGTGTCCGTCTTACCCTGTTCCGCATAAAAATCGCGGTAGGCCTCTTCTTCTTTCGCGGACAGGGTCACCTGATAGTCGTTATCATAGGCATAATCAAACTCCCTTTCATAGCTGAGCGTGTCATCGTCGCTCAGGCCATGGGCGGAGGCGAAGGTAATCGTAGCGGCTGCTTCATCGACATCCGCCGCGGAATCAAACACCAGGTAATCCGTTTCATTGTAATAAAGGCGGTGCTCGGCTCCCACGGTTCCGGAGACCGTCAGGTCAACCGTTTCCCCGTCCGCGTCAACCAGCCGGATAGTATTCGCATCCACCACCATCACCGTGTAGGTTCCATAATCAGACAAGCCCACCTCGTCGGCATGGGCCTGCTGATCCCGGTAACCCCAATAGGTCCGGTACTCCTGCTGCCTGGTCAGCCGGAACGAGGTCACCACATTATCGACCCGGTCGGCGGCGCCGGTACTGTCGGTCAGCGCCAGGTCATTCCACAGGCCGTCCTTTAATTCGTTGTAGGTCCGCTCGTCCCGCTGGGCGTCCTGGTTGACATCCAGAAGGCCGCCGTTGGTCACCTCCACGTAAACATCACTGCCCGGAGCCTCGATTTTGTTCAGCCGCAGATCGCCATCCACCTCCCGCAGATAGACATCGCCCATGGCCGAGGCGGACACCGAATCTTTAAGCATTGTCCCGGAATCCAGGGCCAGGGGGTGACTGCTGCTGTTACCGATACCGCCGCTTTCGGCGGTCAGTTCGATCTGGCCGCCCTGGACCAGGCCGGTGTGCCAGCCGCCCGCGGGCGTCCGGGCCACGTAAATCCCGCCCTGGGCGGTCAGAATGACATCCCCGCCCGACCCCATGATGTCATGGGCGGTAGTCACCTGGTTTACGGCCAGATCGCCCATGATCTCGTTGAGCTGGATTTTTCCGCTGGTAGTGGCGGCGCTGAGGCTGGGCCGGTGGGCAACCTTCTCCCACAGGCTGGTATCGCCGTAATCCTGCTCCCGCAGATCCCGGTCGGCCGGGTCGGTGATATATTGATACACCGCTCCTGCTTCGCCGCCGCCGTCATAATCCGCGGCCAGCTTGACCCGGTCGCCGGTGGTCAGGCTGGTCAGGCCCTGCAGGCTTTCCTCTTCGTAATCATCCGCATAGCCGGTGTAGGCCGAGGTATACTGGTAGACGGGTTCGTCCGACAAATTGGTATTGATAGCGGAGCCGTTACCGATGCCGGTGGCCGCTGTCAGGTCAATGTGAAGACCGTTGACATAGGCGTTGCTGCCGGTCTGGCGGATGTCGCCGTCGGTATCAATACGGGTAGTGCCGGAGGGGTTCAGGATCGGCCCTTCCAGCACCACGTCCCCGACCGAGTCGATTATAACCTGGCCCTGATCCTGGCCCAGGAAGGTGATGTCAAAGGGCCGGTCGGCGGAAATGGTGTGGGTGTAGCTGTGCTCGGTGGTCTCTTGTTCCTTCCACCAGGAGTGTTAGGTTTTTTCGCCGTACCAGGTACTCTCCACCTTTTTGTTGGGCAGCTGCCAGTCCTCGGAACTGCGGATGCGCCCGGTATGAGCATAGGTATAATCATCCTCCCCGTCGCCGTCCCCCTCGCCCAACGGCTCATAGTCATCCGGTTTCCGG
>CAYTQK010000065.1:0-13807 GCA_964439745.1 uncultured Desulfobacterales bacterium | reverse complement strand
ATTTTTGATTTTACGTTGGGGATGTAGCTCAGCTGGGAGAGCGCGGCGTTCGCAATGCCGAGGTCAGGGGTTCGATCCCCCTCATCTCCACCAGACATATTTTGCGGCCGCATGGACAGGCAACCGATACCTGGCGAAAAAAGCCGGTTGCTGACAGGTAAACGGCTGTATTTTCTGTGGTGCGGAACCGCTGTCAAAGGCGGATCGCTGGCAACAACAAGAAACCGGAACGGTACGGGTGACTGTTATGGAGCGTTATGCCACGACGGTGCGGCAGACCACGGAAACACAGGTTGAAGTTGCCATTCTTATCGACGGCCGGGGCACAGCGGAAGTCTCCACGGGTATCCCTTTTTTTGACCACATGTTGTCCCTTTTCGCCAAACACGGCTTTTTCGATCTGACCATCCGGGCGCAAGGTGACCTGGAAGTGGATTTCCATCACACCGTGGAAGATGTCGGCCTGGTTCTGGGCGAAACCGTAACAAAAGCACTGGGCGACAGGAGCGGCATCCGCCGCTACGGCTACGCGGTAACCCCCATGGATGACGCCCTGGCCGCCGCGGCCGTGGATCTGTCCAACCGGCCTTTTCTGGTATTGAATGCGCCCGAGGCACTTCCCCGGGAGACCGGCTTCGGGATTCCCCTGGCCCGTGAATTTTTCCGGGCCCTGGTTAACAATTGCGGTATGAATCTGCACATCAACGCCGCTTACGGCGACAATGAACACCACGTGCTGGAAGCCATGTTCAAGTCTCTGGCCCGGGCACTGGATGCGGCCACCGGCTTTGATGAGCGGATCCAGGGCCCCATGTCGACCAAAGGCTGTTTTTGAAAGGCGGGTGGCTGGCATGATCGTAATTCCAGCGGTGGATATCAAGGGCGGACGATGCGTCCGCCTGCTGCAGGGCGACATGAACTCCGAAACGGTTTTTTCCGACGATCCGGCGGCCATGGCGGAACGCTGGGCATCCCAGGGCGCCGAGTTGATTCATCTGGTCGACCTGGACGGGGCCGTTCAAAAGCGCCCCTGCAATCTGCCGGCCATTGAAAGTATTATCGCCCGGGTCAACACGCCGGTGCAGGTGGGCGGCGGAATCCGGGACATGGATACCCTGCGCATGTACATGGACCGGGGGGTGGCCAAGGCCGTCATCGGCTCCTCGGCGGTGGACCAGGCCGATTTTATCCAGGCGGCCTGCCGGGAGTTTCCCGGCCGGATTGTGCTGGGAATCGACGCCCGGGACGGCCGGGTGGCCATCGAAGGCTGGACCGAGACGACCGAAATAACGGCGGTGGAACTGGCCCGGCGGTATGAAAAAAGCGGCCTGGCCGCGGTCAATTTCACCGATATCAGCCGGGACGGCATGCAGACCGGGCCGAATATTCCCGCCATCCGGGATTTCGCCCAATCCGTTGATATGCCCGTGGTTGCCTCCGGCGGCGTCTCCAGCCTGGCCGACATCGAGGCCCTGGCCGAAATCCAGGACTGTGGTGTCACCGGGGTGATCACCGGCCGGGCCCTGTATGAAGGTCGTCTGGATCTGGCTGCGGCCATCACGGCTGCCCGCAAGTAAAGCAGGATTGCAAACCCGGGGATTTTTCGGCATTTCCGGCAAATCCGGGAAAATGCCGGGCGAGGAGACAGTGGTTGGCTTTGTATATCCCTGACGACAAGATTACAGCGATCCGCAATGCCGCCGATATCGTTGCTGTTATATCGGAAGTCGTTCAGCTGAAAAAAGCAGGCAAGAATTACCTTGGCCTGTGTCCCTTTCATTCAGAAAAAACTCCTTCGTTCACGGTCAGCCCGGACAAGCAGATATTCCATTGCTTCGGCTGCAATGAAGGCGGCAATGTCTTTACTTTTCTGATGAAACACCAGGGACTCAGCTTCCCGGAAGCGGCCCGGATGCTGGCCCGGCGGTACAATATCGACCTGCCCCGCCCGCAGGACGGGGCCGCATACAAACAGGCCGCTTCGGAAAAGGAGCAGCTGCGCCGCATCAACCGGGAGGCAGCCGGTTTTTTTCACGACTGCCTGAAGAAGGGACAAGACGGACAGAAAGCCCGGGAATATCTGGTGGCCCGGGAAATTCCCGAGGAGATTATTGACACCTTTCAGCTCGGTTACGCGCCGGCCGGCTGGGACAGCCTGCTGCGCTTTTTCCAGCGCCGGCAGATCTCCCCGGCCCTGGCCGAACGGGCTGGTCTGGTCGCGGCCCGGAAGTCGGGCGGGTATTATGATCGTTTTCGCGACCGGGTTATCTTTCCCATTACCGACACGACCGGGGAGGTGGTCGGTTTCGGCGGGCGGGTGATGGATGACGGTCAGCCCAAGTATTTGAACTCACCGGAAACGCCGGTATACAACAAGCGCCGGTCCCTGTATGGCCTGGCCCAGTCGCGGCCTTACTGCCGCCAGGCCGGGACGGTCTATATCACCGAAGGATATATGGATTTTCTGGCCCTGTACCGCTGCGGCATCCGGAACGCGGTGGCCACCCTGGGTACCGCCTTGACCGTGGAACAGATCCGGCTCCTCAAGGGGCAGGCGGACCGGGCCATCTTCCTGTTCGATTCCGACGCCGCCGGCATCAAGGCCGCCCGCCGGGGTGTGGCGCTGTTCAACCAGGAGAAGGGGATGGACCTGTTCATCCTGACGCTTCCCCAGGGGCATGACCCGGATTCTTACCTCCGGGAATACGGGGTGGAGCAATTCCGCGAGATGGCCGGTACCGCCCGCGGGGCCTTGGATTTTCTGATTGAATCGGCCGTGCAGCAGCACGGTTTGAGCCTGGAAGGAAAACTCCGCGTGGTGGCGGATCTGCAGGAATCCCTGGCAGCTGTGGACGACAGCGTCGCCCGGGCCCTCTACATCAAGACCCTGGCCGAACGGATCGGCATTGAAGAAGGGGCGGTCCGGGAACGGATCAGGCAGGTCCCCGGCCGTGCGGCCGCCGGTCAGGATGGCGGCGGCACGGTAAACTCTGACGGAGATCCGTTGGCCAGCCGGAGAAAATATCCGCTGGAAAGCCGTCTGGTGGCCATGATGCGGCATGTGCCGGGGATGCTGGCCGAGGTCGAAGAGCGGAACATACTGAATGAGTTCAAAAGCCCGGTTCTGCAGAGAATCGGCGGCCAGGTCCTGGCACATAAAAACTGGATCGGCAATGGCGCCGTGGACGTCACCTCGCTGGCCGAGGACGATGAGCAGCGACGGTTGATTGCCAGCCTGCTGGTGGAAGACGAGGCCGCCCGCTGGAACATGGACGGCTGCCGCAAACTGCTGGCCCAGTTCCTGCGCAGCCGGGGCCGGGGACAGAATGAGTTGTCCCGGCAGATCAAGGCGGCCGAGGAAAAGCAAGACGATGATTTGCTTGATCAGCTGCTCAAAGAAAAGCAGCAGCAGGCAAAGAGCCGGATAAATATCAACTGATCTTCAAGAAGGCGATGATTTATGGCCAAAACAGCTTCTGCCAAAAAAAGGGGAAAAGCGACCAAGACGGAAGCTCCCGCCGGTAAAACCGCTCCGGGCGCCGGAAAAACGACCCGGAAGGCCGCGGCTTCCAGTAAGAAAACCCCGGGCCGGCAGACGGGATCCGGAGCTGTCCGGACGCCGTTCAAGCAGAAATTGAGAGCGCTGATCAATAAAGGCAAAAAACAGGGCGAGTTGACCTACCAGGAAATCGCCGCCGCCCTGGAAGAAAAAGAGGTCCCGCCGGAAATGATGGACGAAGTCCTGATGCATATCGATGAATTGAAAATATCCGTGGTCCGCCAGGAAGACCGCGACGATGAGGGCAAAACCGCCAAGAAAAGCAAGGAATCCAAGAAATCCACGGCCGACATGGGCGGTGTCAGCGATACCGTCAAGATGTACCTGCGGGAAATGGGACTGGTCACCCTGCTGAGCCGGGAAGGCGAAGTGGTAATCGCCAAGAAGATCGAAGCCGGTGAGCAGGAGGCGCTGAAAGGGATGCTGGAAACCTCCATCGGCGTGGAAAGCCTGATCGCCCTGGGGGACAATATCGAAGCCGGCAACCTGCGCCCCAAATACGTGCTCAAGGACGTCGATGAAGGCGATGTCAGTGAAGACGAAGTCCGCAAGGTCGACGGCTTTGTCGAGATGGTGCGGGTCATCAAGCAGCTTAATGAGGAAAACCGCCAGACCCGGCAGCAGCTTATTTCCGACAATCTTTCGACGGCGGAGCGCAAGCGGATGCGGGACGCCATTACGCGGCGGAACAACAAGCTGTTTGCCCATGTCGCGGAATGGCGCATTGAAAATGCGGTCATGACCGATATCGAGGCCCGCATCCAGGCGGAACTGGCCTGGTTCGAAGAAATTGACCGGCAGATGGAAGCCGTTGCCGCCCGGATCAACGTGCCGGTGGCCGCCTCCACCCTGCGGGCCAACCTGAAAACCAAGACCGGCTTTATCAACTGGGCCTATCCCCGTTCCGGGGAAACCAAGAAGCTCCTGGGGGATGTTTTTCAGGAGCTCAAGGATCTGGAAGAGCAGATCGAGGTGCGCGAGCGGACCCTCATGGCGGACCAGCGCTCCCTGAAACGGACCATGGTCAAGGTGGCCGAAGGCTATGACCGGGCCCGGGAAGCCAAGGGTGAACTGGTCCAGGCCAACCTGCGGCTGGTGGTCAGCATCGCCAAGAAATACACCAATCGCGGGCTGCAGTTGCTGGACCTGATCCAGGAAGGGAAGATGGGGCTGATGAAGGCGGTGGACAAGTGCGAATACCGCCGGGGCTACAAGTTGAGCACCTACGCTACCTGGTGGATCCGTCAGGCCATTACCCGGGCCATCGCCGACCAGGCCCGGACCATCCGGATCCCGGTGCACATGATCGAAACCATCAACAAGCTCATCCGCACCTCCCGGTACCTGGTGCAGGAACGGGGCTACGAACCGTCGCCCGAGGAGATCGCCGAAAAGATGGAGGTCTCCCTGGAGAAGGTGCGGCGGGTGCTGAAGATCGCCCGCGAGCCGATCTCCCTGGAAACGCCCATTGGCGAGGAGGAAGACAGCCACCTGGGCGACTTTATCGAGGACAAGAAATTCATGATTCCCTCGGAGGCCGCGGTCAGCATGAACCTTTCGCAGCAGACCCGGAAGGTGCTGGCCACCTTGACGCCCCGCGAGGAAAAGGTGCTGCGGATGCGGTTCGGGATCGGCGAAAAGGCTGATCATACCTTGGAAGAGGTGGGCCGTGATTTCGCGGTGACCCGCGAGCGCATCCGGCAGATCGAGGCCAAGGCCCTGCGCAAGCTGCGGCATCCCACCCGGAGCAAAAAACTGAAGCACTTTCTGGAGGAAAGCTGAAGCCGGTTTGGCTCTTGACAAAGCCGGCCGGATTGGTTCAAATAACAATTTTTCAGCAGATATGAGGATGGGCCCATAGCTCAGCTTGGCAGAGCCACCGGCTCATAACCGGTAGGTCCCTGGTTCGATCCCAGGTGGGCCCACTTTCCCGGATAAGGCCGGGGAACAGTGAGAGATAAGAACAATGGCATATCATCGGGGCAGTCATGAGCAGACCGACTAAACAGCCGGTGGATCCGCGAACAGCGGCGTTGCTGAATAACAAAGGCGTGGTGCCCCGGTACCATGCCTTTTTTATTGGGACAAGGGGGCGGGCATGACGGCCACGGTCAAAGATATCATCGGCCTGATAAACCGGATCGCGCCGCCCGATCTGGCCGAGTCCTGGGATAACTGCGGCCTGCAGGCCGGCAGCGCGGACTGGCCGGTGCGGACCATCTGGACGGCCCTGGACCCGTCGCCGGCGGTGATTGAAGCGGCCTGCGCCGCCGGGGTGGATCTGCTGGTTACCCATCACCCGCTGTACATGTCGCCGCCCCGGTCTTTGGATTTTGAGCGCCTGCCCGGCCGGCTGCTGAAGATGGCCGCCGACCACCGGCTGTCGATTTTCAGCGCCCATACCAATTTTGACAGCGTCGCCGGCGGCCTGAACGACCTGTGCGCCCGGCGGCTGGGGTTGCATGATGTCCGGGTGCTGTGCCCGGCTACGGAGCAGGCCTTCTGCAAGCTGGCGGTGTTTGTACCGGAAACTCATGAAGCCGAGCTGATCCGGGCCCTGGAGGCAACCCCGGCCGGCACCTTCGGCGCATACGCCAGCTGTTCCTTTGCCACCCGGGGGACAGGCCGGTTCAAGCCGCTGGCTGGTGCTTCCCCCTATATCGGCCAGGCCGGGGAACTGACCGCCGTGGACGAGGTTCGCCTGGAGACCATCGTGGAAACCCGGGAACTGGACCGGGTGCTTGACACGGTCCGGCAGGCTCATCCCTATGAAACCATGGCCTATGACGTCTTTCCCCTGGCCGGCGGGCCGGACTGCCCCCATGGCCTGGGGCGTCTGGGCGAACTGGAAACGCCCATGACCCTGCGGGATTTCGGCGCTTTTGTTCGGGACCGGTTCGAAGTGGCGGGGGTTCGCCTGGCCGGGGACCCGGACCTGCGGGTGGCGACGGCGGCCCTCTGCTCCGGCAGTGGCGGCAGCCTGATGTCGGTCTTCCTGGGCAGTCCGGCCCAGGTCTATGTCAGCGGCGATCTGAAATACCATGACGGCACGGCCGCCCGGGACGCCGGCCGGGGGCTGGTGGACGTGGGGCATTTTGAAACCGAACACCTGGCCGCCGAGGCCCTGGTCGACCGGATCGGCCGGCTGGCCGGGCAAACCGGGCTGGAGATAACGGTGGAAGCATACCGGCAGGAAGAAAGTCCGTACACCTGGATATGACAACCAACGCTTCCGGCCGGAAGCAAGATTTTAATAAGGGCCCGGCGGAATGCCCGGGCCGGGGAGAATGGAGCATGCTGGAAGTAACCCGGGAAGAAATGGGTGTCATGGTGCGGCTGCAGGAAAACGAAGACCGGAAAAACCGGACCCGGCAGTTTCTGCGGGAGCTGCCGGAGCAGTTCGCCCGGCTGGACGAGGAGATTGCAGCGCTGGAGGACCGGCTGCAGGAAGAGGAGACCCGGCTCAGCCGACAGAAGCAGGCCTACCGCGATTGTGAAGACAAGATTAGCACCAAGCAGGAGAGCATCAAGAAGAGTGATCAGAAACTGCTTTCCATTAAGAACAACAAGGAATACCAGGCCGTTCTGACGGAGATCGAGGGCATGAAGACCGATATCGCCGCGCTGGAGGACGAGATGCTGGATCTTCTTTTTGCGGTGGAAGCGGCCGAACAGGATCTGGCCGCAGCCCGCAAAGCGGCTGAAGCGAGCCGGCAGCAGATCGCCGAAGAACGCCGGGACCTGGAAAAACAGCAGGCCGCGGCTGAGGAAAAGCTGGCCGCCCTGGAGACGGACGGCAATACCTTCTCGGAACAGCTTCCCGGACCGCTGCTGGACCAGTACCTGGAGGTTCGCCGGTCCGTGCCCGGCGGACAGGCCGTGGCGGCCGTGAAAAATTTTATCTGCCAGGGATGCAATATGAATATTCCGCCGCAGATGTACAATGAGCTGCATACCACCAATGTCTTGCGATTCTGCCCGTTTTGCAGCAGAATTATTTACTATAACGGCAATAACCAGGAGTGATGATAAACGGCCGGAGCGGTCCGGATGATCGCTGGCGCCCTCCGGGCGCCGGAGGAAAGTCCGAACACCACAGGGCAGGGTGCTTCATAACGTGAAGTCGCGGCAACGCGAAGGAAAGTGCCACAGAAAAGATACCGCCCCGGACCGGGTGCCGTGCGGCATTCGTTCCGGGGTAAGGGTGAAAAGGTGCGGTAAGAGCGCACCAGGTTTCCGGGTGACCGGAAATGCTTGGTAAACCCCACCCGGTGCAAGACCAAATAGGGGAGTGCTTGAGGGTGGCCCGCCCGAGCTCCCGGGTAGGTCGCACGAGGCACCGGGCAACCGGTGTCCACAGATGAATGATCATCGTTCCGCGGCGGGCAACGGCCGCGGAAAACAGAATTCGGCTTACGGGCCGCTTCGGCCGTTTTATCACCAACATGACAACAAATCCTGAAGAAAAAGGAAAGCGGGTTGGCTGACAATTTCTGTGATATCAGTTTTTTTGAAAAGCTGCGGGTCTATTCGGAGGAGTATCATCAATGCTGCCGGTATCTGGTGCGATGCGAACCGCCGGACTGTCCCCTGACCAAGAAACTGTATTCCAAGCTGATCGCTTCTTCGCACCTGGTGGAAGATTTTCTCGATTTTCACGGCGCCAAGAATAACAAGAAGTGGTACTTCTACCGGGAATTGTCCGCGTCTGTTCGTCATCTGAGCATCAGCGGCTTTATTCAGGAGCACATCTCCAACCGGCTGGTGTTTTATGAACTGCTCAACAAGACCCCGTTTGCGGAAGAAGGGGAGCGTACCCGGTCCTTTATCAGCCAGCTGATTGTGAATCTTGCCCAGGCCGTTGTGACGGAGGCTGAAAAACTGGGCATTCCGGTGGCGACGCCGGATTTCCGCACGGAGGATTTTCCCAGCGTGATTACCAGCGAGGTGCTGGAATTTGACATCGATGACGAGCGCCCCGTGCAGCAGCAGCAGAACATCGTCAAGGTGACCAGCGAGTTTTTGAATATCGCCAAGGAGTTCGAGCACTACGGTATTTATGAGCAGTGCGGCCGGGAAGCCATGGAAGCGATGGTGCCCGAGCGGATCAACGAGGTGGAAATCCGGCGGTTCGAGATGCTCATGCACAATCTCCAGTCTTCTTTTGATACCTACGTGATTTACGGGGGGCTGCGCTTCGGGGACCGCAAGCTCAAGCAGCTGCGCAGCTATTTTTCCATTGTCTACCATCTTTTCGATTTTACCGGCAAGCTGCTTCATTTCTACGAGCGTCACTATTACGTCACCCGGGATGCCCAGAAACCCATTTACCGGGAGGTGCATGATCATCTCTTTTCCCTGATCGATGCCGGGGAACTGCTGGACCGGATCGTCAACTACGGCATCTATTACGCCTTTCAGTTTCTGTCCGACGGCAAACGCCTGGCCCAGGAAATTTTGAATGAAAACATTGAGCGGGGCTCCATTGAGGTGGGTATTCCCATGGATCTCGGCTTTCACAGCCGCCCCAGCCTGCTGGTGGCCAAGATCACCCAGCATTACGGCGGCGAGGTCAACCTCTGCGTGGGCGAGGACAAGTTTGATGCCAGCAGTGTCCTGGATATCCAGTGGGCCGGCGGCAAGATTGACAAGGAAAAGATCAAGCAGGTGGTCTTTGAAGGAGACGTGCGGGCCCTGCGGGACATTGCCATCCTGGCCAGCGTCAATTACGGGGAGGATACCATGGGCAAGGGAGTGCCGCTGCCCCGTGAACTGGACTATCTCAAGTAGGCATCACTTTTCACGCAGCCGCTGAAATTTTATTGTGGACAAAATACCATGGTCTCCGCCATTATCGTGGCCGGCGGCCGGGGCACCCGGTTGCCCGGTCCGCTGCCCAAGCAGTACCTGCCCCTGGCCGGCAAACCGCTCCTGGCCCATACCCTGGCAGTTTTTGCCGGCTGCGGCCGCGTCGACGAGATTGTCCTGGTGGTGCCGGCGGGGGATAGGGACTACTGCCGGGACAATATCCTGCCGACGGTCCCGGCCGACTGCCCCCTGCGGTTGGCGGCCGGGGGCGAACATCGCCAGGAATCGGTCTATAACGGCCTGCGGGCCGCTGCCGGCCAAGCCGGCGACCAGGTGCTGATCCATGACGGGGTGCGGCCCCTGGTTACGGCCGACCTGATCGGCCGGTGCCTGGACGGCCTGGCCGCGGCCGACGGCTGCGTGGCCGCGGTGCCGGCCAGCGACACCCTCAAGAGCGCCGATCCCGAAGGCTATATCATCGAGACCGTGGACCGCTCGGCCATCTGGCTGGCCCAGACCCCCCAGGCCTTTGCCCACGCAACCATCTTCCACGCCCACCAGGAGGCCCGCAAGCGGGGCCGGCGGGCCACCGACGACGCCGCCCTGGTGGAGCGGACCGGCGGCCGCGTCGCCCTGGTGCGCGGTTCGGCCGCCAACATCAAGATCACCACCCCCGGCGACCTGCGCCTGGCCGAGGCCCTGCTGGCCCTGGCGGCCTCGTCGTAATTGGTTGTACGGCCAGCCAGTTCAAATCTCAGAACCTGAGTGCTGTCAAAAGCGTCTTGATATTTTCGGGAGGATGGGCCTTTACGTAAAGAAATTCTTCCCGGTAGTTGTCCACCTGGTTTTCCGCAAATCCGGCGATGATGAATTCTGGCAGGCGTCTGCTTCTGGCAAAGGTGTAGGCTGTGTATTCGCACCGTCCCTCTTCATACGGGACCTTCGGCTTATGGCAATTCATTCGGTCGAAGAGGGCCTCGCCGATAACCGCGTGGGAGAGCTCATGGGCAGCCACGCTGGCAAATACATCGGGATTCAAGCCCCACAGGATTTCCACGGTGAATGACAAGGTCGCCGGCTCTTTGTCTTTGCTACTGCAATGGGTGCGGCAGCGGCCCTTCAGGTCGGGCTGATCTTCTGCAATCAACTGACCCGGCGGCAGTATCCGGATGTCCACATTGGCCGGCACGGCCACCTCCTTCTCCCGGAAAAAGTCCATCACTCTGCCGATATAGGGTTGGGCGACACGGCTGTCCCGGATGCCGTTTTCATAGCAGTAGCGGCAAAGAAAAAGATCGTTATTGAGCGCAAACCCGTCAACCAGGTGGTCGCCGCAGGAATAACACTGCCGGGTTTTGTCTCTGTATTTTTCCAGCACGTAGGTTTTTGTCCGGGCGTTGACCAGGTATTTGCCGTTGTTGCTGACCGGCAGCCGGGTGACCAGGCATTTTCTGGCCTTATCATAAGCAGTCTTGAGATAGGTCTGATAGCCGATTTTTACGAAATCGGTACCGGGCGTGATGGGGGCGCCGGTCAGACCGCACTTGGGGACCTTGTCAAAACAGGCCAGGTGATAGGTTTTTCCGGATTCCCCGGATACGACATGCTGCTGGCCGGAGCAGATCGGTTGGCCGCAGATGTCGCAGATGTCGGCCTGGGCATAGCAGTCCGCATGACAGACCCGGCCTTCGGCAAGGGCAACGGTCTTCTGACCTTTCCCAATGGGCCGGGAACAGACGGGGCACTGCAGCCCCTGCTCATAACACGCTTTGTGATAGGTCTGGCCGCTGTCCAGACGGATATATTTACCGGAAACAATCGGCTGGCCGCAGATGCCGCATAAATCAGCCTGTTCATAGCAGGCCTGGTGGCAGATTCGATCTCCGGAAAGAGCTACGGTCTCCTGGTCTTTTCCGATGGGCCGGGAACAGATCGCGCAACGATCAGCTTGCTCTAAGCACGTTTTATGATAGGTGCTGCCATCGGAAAGCCGGATATATTTGCCGGCTACGATGGGCTCCCCGCAGATGCCGCAGATACGCTCTTCGGCATTGGCTATCCCTGCTGTTATCGTCAAAAATGACAGCGCCAGGCAAAGCCCCGGCAGAATCAGCCATTGCCGGCGCAAAGCTTCCAATAATTTATGATAAACAGGAAAAATCATGCCGGTCTTGTTTATTTGAATTGTTTTTGACATACCGCCTTGTCGCTTTTTTAAAAGTCGATATGCCGCGGCGTGCGGGGAAAGGGAATGACGTCCCGGATGTTGGTGATGCCAGTGACCAGCATGAGCAGGCGCTCGAAGCCCAGGCCGAAGCCGCTGTGCGGTGCGCCGCCGAAGCGCCGGGAATCCAGGTACCACCAGTAGTCCTCGGGGGACAGTCCCATTTCTTCCAGGCGGGCGGTAAGCTTGTCCAGGCGTTCTTCGCGCTGGCTGCCGCCGATGATTTCGCCGAGGCGGGGCACCAGCATGTCCATGGCGGCCACGGTGCGGCCGTCGTCGTTGGCGCGCATGTAAAAGGGCTTGATCTGCCGCGGGTAATTATAAACGATGACCGGTTTTTGAAAATACTGTTCAGTCAGGTAGCGTTCGTGTTCGGACTGCAGGTCATGGCCCCAGGCCGCGGGAAAGGCAAAGGACTGACCGGCCTTGGCCAGGATGGCCACGGCCTCTCCATAGGGCAGGCGCACGAAGTCATGGTCCAGGATATTGTCGAAGGTGGCGGCCAGGTTCTTGTCCACGTATTTTTTGAACAAATCCAGGTCCGGGCCGCAGCGGTCGCGCACGGCCGCGGTCAGGTACTTGAGCATGGTTTCGGCCAGGTCCATGGCGCCGGCCAGGTCGCAGAAGGCCATCTCCGGTTCCACCATCCAGAATTCGGCGGCGTGGCGGGCGGTGTTGGAGTTTTCCGCCCGAAAGGTGGGGCCGAAGGTGTAGACGTCGCCCATGCCCAGGGCGACCAGTTCGGCTTCCAGCTGGCCGGACACGGTCAGCCCGGCCCGGGTGCCGAAAAAATCGGCGGACCAGTCCACGCCTCCGTCGTCAGTGCGGGGCGCTTCGGCCGGGTCAAAGGTGGTCACCCGGAAGAGCTCCCCGGCCCCTTCGCAGTCCGAGGCCGTAAGGATGGGGGTGTGCAGGTAGAGAAAATCCCGGGCGCGGAAAAAATCGTGCACCGCGTGGGTCAGTTCGGCCCGGATGCGGAAGAGGGCGCCGTACTTGTTGGTGCGCGGCCGCAGATGGGCGATGGTCCGCAGAAACTCGTCGCTGTGGCGTTTTTTCTGCAAGGGGTAGTCGTCCGGGGCCAGGCTGATGACGTCCACCCGGTCAGCCTGGAGCTCCCAGTTCTGGCCCTGGCCGGGCGAGGGGGCCAGGCGGCCGGCCACGGTCACGGCCGAACCGGTAGTCAGCTGGCGGATCTCCTCGTAATTGTCCCGGGCGGCGTCGGCCACCACCTGGAGGTTGGCCAGGCAGGAGCCGTCATTGACCTCGATAAAGGAAAATCCCTTGGCGTCCCGCCGGGTCTTGACCCAGCCCTGGACCACGGCCCGGTCGATCCGGTCGGCCGCGGCCAGCAGTTGTTTTATCTTGATTCGATCCGGTTCCATATTTCGCTGACGCTCGTTTGTCGTTGGCTGCCAAATTCTTTTTTGATACTGCTTTATTTTAGCATACCCCGCACCAGGTGGCAATTTGCCGGGGAGGGCTTAGCGCCGGCCGGTTTTGCGCCGGGAAAAGATTGACACCGTTGGTCATCTTCTGTATAAAGCAAAGTGATAATTGTAAATTTTTCGTCGTGACCGGTTCCATACAAGGAGCGGCGGGGTTTTGCGGGTTTTGCAGCGGAGGGTAATTATGGAATTGCTGGGACTGGATATCGGGTTCGGGTTTACCAAGGCCACCAACGGCCGCGATCATCTCATGTTCAAATCGCTCATCGGCGAGGCCGAAGAACTCCAGTTCCGTTCGGATTTCGCCCTGACCTCGGCCGCCGAGAGCCTGCACGTGACCATAGACGGCAAATCCTATTTTGTGGGCGATTTTGCCGAAAAGCAGAGCAACGTGCGGCATTACACCCTGGACCAGGACAAGCTCATCAACGATTTTCTCAAGGTGCTTTCTTTGACCGTGGTCGGCCTGTTTTCCGAAAAATACGTGCCCCTGCACCTGGTCTCCGGGCTGCCGGTGGTGTATTTCCGGGATTACCGGGAAAAGTTCAGCCAGGTCCTGATGGGGCATCATGAACTGACCTTTCACAAACCCGACGGCACCGAAGTTGAGCGACGGCTCAATATCAGCAAGCTGCGCATGGTACCGCAGCCCTTTGGCAGCCTGCTCAACCACCTGCTTGATGAAAACGGCAAGATGGCCAACCGGGAGCTGGCCCGGCAGAAGGTGGGGGTGGTGGATATCGGCTTTAACACCACCGATTACATTCTTTT
>CAYTQK010000064.1:0-13921 GCA_964439745.1 uncultured Desulfobacterales bacterium | reverse complement strand
GCCTTGGTTATCCGCAACATCCTGGTGGACCAGGGGCCGTCGCTGAAACGGTTCCGTCCCCGGGCGCGCGGCCGGGCCACCCGGATTCTGAAACGGACAAGTCATATTACGGTGATACTGGCGGAAGAATCCGTTTAGTCATCGGGTAAGGAGGAAACACTTTGGGCCAGAAAGTAAATCCGATCGGTTTACGGCTGGGAATTATCCGCACCTGGGAATCACAATGGTACGCGGATAAAGAGTATGCCGATTTTATCCTGGAAGATTACAAGCTGCGGGAATTCGTTAAGAATAAACTGAAGCATGCCGGTATCGAGAAAGTGGAAATCGAACGGTCGTTGAACCGCATCAAGCTGCGTATCTTTGCCGCCCGCCCCGGCATTGTTATCGGGAAAAAGGGCTACGAGATCGAACAACTGAAAAACGAGATCACGCGCAAAATCGTTTCCGGAAAGGATCTGGCCATTGACATCCAGGAAGTAAAAAAGCCCGAGGCGGTGGCCCAGTTGGTCGCCGAAAACGTGGCCAGTCAGCTGGAACGACGGATCGCCTTCCGCCGGGCCATGAAGCGCGGTGTTTCTTCCTGCATGAAATTCGGCGCCAAGGGCGTGAAAATCATCTGCGCCGGCCGGCTGGGCGGCGCGGAAATGGCCCGCCGGGAATGGTACAAGGAAGGCCGGGTACCGCTGCACACCCTCCGGGCCGACGTGGAATACGGGTTCGTGGAAGCCAAAACGCCTTATGGCCCCATCGGGGTCAAGGTGTTCCTCTTCAAAGGCGAATTGTTGAAGCAGGAACGCAAGAAGCTGGGATTAAACAGATAGCAGGAGTAGACGGATATGCTGAGCCCTAAAAAAGTCAAATATCGCAAACAACAGCGCGGCCGGCGCAAGGGCGTTCGCCTTTGCGGCAGCAAGCTGAATTTCGGCGAGTTCGGATTGCAGGCGACCGAGTGCGGGATGATCACTTCCCGTCAGATTGAGGCCGCCCGTATCGCCATGACCCGCCATGCCAAGCGGAGCGGTAAAACCTGGATCCGTATTTTTCCGGACAAGCCGTTTACGAAAAAGCCGGCCGAAGTGCGCATGGGCAAGGGCAAGGGCGCGCCGGAAGGCTGGGCGGCGGTGGTGCGTCCCGGCAGAATCCTCTATGAAATGGACGGCGTTTCAGACGAAGTGGCCAAAGAGGCCTTGCGCCTGGCCGCTCACAAACTGCCGGTCAAGACCAAGTTTGTAAGAAGGGAACATCTGTAATGAAACCCGAAGAGATCAAAGCGTTAAGCGCCGAGGAAATGCAGCAGAAATTCATGGAGCTGAAAGAGGCCTATTTCAATCTCCGTTTTCAGCATGAGACCGGACAGCTCGACAATACCAGTGCGCTGAAGAAAACCCGCCGGGATATCGCCCGGGTCAAGACGGAGATGAACCGGCAGAACGTCTGAGGGACCAACAATCATAACGGGGATTGACGACAGACCAATGAAAGAAAGAGGCATCAAAAAACAACTGGAAGGCATCGTGGTCAGCGACAAGATGGACAAGACGGTGACCGTCATGGTGGAGCGGCTGGTCAAGCACAAGGTGTACAAGAAGTATGTCAAACGCCGGGCCAAGTTCGCCGCCCACGACGAAACCAATCGCTGCAAGGAAGGGGACTGGGTGAAAATCATGGAGTCCCGTCCCCTGAGTCGCTCCAAACGGTGGCGCGTGATTGATATTGTGCAGAAAGCAGTCTGATTGCAAAGGAACTGAAAGATGATCCGGCCTGAAACAAGATTGAAAGTCGCCGATAACTCCGGCGCCAAGGTGGTCTACTGCATCAAGGTGCTGGGCGGATCGAAACGAAAGTATGCGTCCATCGGGGATGTCATAACGGTTTCCGTCAAAGAGGCCCTGCCCAATTCCAAGGTGAAGAAAGGCGATGTGCTCAAGGCGGTGGTGGTGCGAACGAAAAAGGAGATCAGGAGGCCGGATGGGTCCTATATCCGCTTCGGCGAGAACTCGGCGGTATTGATCGCCGCTAATAATGATCCCCTGGGAACCCGCATCTTCGGTCCGGTGGCCCGGGAACTCCGGGCCAAGCGCTTTATGAAAATTATTTCACTGGCACCCGAGGTGTTGTAACCGGCCGCGGTTGGATGGAGAATGAAGGTATGCAAGGCAACAGTCTGAACATTCGCAAGAATGACAAGGTCAAAATAATTGCCGGCAAGGACAAGGGCAAGATCGGCAAGGTTTTATCCGTGAGCAGCAAAAAAAACCGGGTGGTGGTGGAAAATGTCAACTTGGTTAAACACCACAAGCGTCCCGACGTGAAATTCCGGGAAGGCGGCATTATCGAAAAAGAGGCCCCTTTGCACCGCTCCAATGTAATGCTGATGTGCAGCAAGTGCGTCAAACCCGTCCGCGTCCGCATGAAACAGCTGGAAGACGGCGGCCGGGCCCGGATGTGCGCCAATTGCAAAGAGTTAATCGACACCTAAGGTTTATCACAGGAGCTATGATGTCGTCGCTGAGAGAATATTATTACAACGATGTGGTCCCGGATCTGCAGTCCGCCCTGGGTTGTAAGAACATCATGGAGGTCCCCAGGCTGAACAAAATCGTTCTCAACATGGGCCTGGGGGAAGCCATTACCAATATCAAGATCCTGGATTCGGCGGTGGCGGAACTGCGCGCGATTTCCGGGCAGCAGCCGGTTATCCGGCGGGCGAAAAAGTCCATCGCCGCGTTCAAGCTGCGCAAGGGCATGCCGGTCGGCTGCATGGTCACCCTGCGGAAAAACCGCATGTATGATTTCTACAACAAGCTGGTCAATATCGCCCTGCCGCGGGTTCGTGATTTCCGGGGCATATCGGCCCAGGCCTTTGACGGACACGGAAACTATACCATCGGTTTGAAGGAACAGATTGTTTTTCCCGAGATCGATTACGACAAGATCGACAAGATCAAGGGGCTGAACATCACCATTGTTACCACCGCCGAAACGGATGACGCGGCCCGGGAGCTGCTGCGGCGCATGGGCATGCCGTTTAAAAATTAGGGTTGCAGGGAGGATTATCTTGGCAAAAAAAGCGCTGGTCATGAAGGCTCAAGAGGAACCGAAATTCGGTGTACGCAAGTACAACCGCTGCGCCATTTGCGGACGGCCCCGAGCGTATATGAGAAAATTCGGTCTCTGCCGGATCTGTTTCCGGGAACTGGCTTCCCTGGGCAAGCTGCCCGGGGTGACCAAGTCCAGCTGGTAGGCGATCTGCGCAGACATACACAATACGATAGGGAACATAAGAAACAAGACGGTCTAATCAATAGGCGGTTTCCAGGACAAGGCGGAGAAAAGCATGGCAATCAATGATCCCATCGCGGATATGCTGACGCGGATTCGCAACGCCGGCAAGGCGAAGCACGAGCGGGTGGATATCCCCGGTTCCAACATCAACGAAGGTATCGCCCGAATTCTTAAAGAACAGGGCTATATCAAGAACTACAAGATGATCAAGGATAACAAGCAGGGGATTCTGCGGGTATACCTGAAATACGACAAGAGCCAGGCCCACGCCATTTACGGCATTGAACGGGTCAGCAAAACCGGCCGGCGGACGTATGCCAAGTGCAAAGAGATTGCCCCCGTGCTGAACGGCATGGGGATTTCCATATTATCGACCTCCAGAGGATTGATGACGGACAAGCAAGCCGCGCAGGCCAATCTCGGCGGTGAAATTCTCTGCAATGTTTGGTAAAGGGGTATAAGGGATGGCGCGAGTAGGCGAACAACCGATTCAATTATCAGATAAAGTCAAGGTAACTTACGCGGATAAAGCGGTCACCGTGAGCGGCGACAAGGGGACCCTGAGCCGGCAGATCCACGAAGAGATTGATCTGGATATTACGGATAACGTGATCCGGGTGACGGCCGCAAAGACTGATCGGCGCACCCAGGCCCTCAAGGGGCTGGTGCGTTCCCTGGTCAATAACATGGTGGCCGGCGTGGAAAAAGGGTTTGAACGCGGACTGGAAATCAACGGCATCGGCTACCGGGCTGAAGTTTCGGGGAATGCCGTGGTGCTGAACATCGGTTTTTCCCATCCCGTTAATTTTGAGCTGCCCGAGGGGCTCTCCGCCCGGGTGGAGAAAAACGTGCTCACCCTGTCCGGGATTGACAAGGAACTGGTCGGAAACACCGCCGCCGCTATCCGGCGGCTGCGGCCGCCCGAACCGTACAAGGGCCGGGGCATCAAGTACGTGGAAGAATACATTCAGCGCAAAGCCGGCAAAACGGCATAAATCAGTAAAGGAATCGCATCATGGGTGCTGTTAATCCAAAAGTACGGTTGCGGAACAGGCGGAAGCAGCGCATCCGGAAGAAGATCACGGGAACGCCGGAACGCCCGCGGCTTAGTGTTTTCAGAAGCGCCAAGCATATTTACGCACAGATCATCGACGATACCCGGGGAACTACCTTTGTAGCGGCTTCGACCAACGAAAAAGCCGTTCGCGAGAACGCTTCTTTGAACGATAAAGACAAGACCGCGCTGGCCAAGCATGTCGGGCAGCTGGCGGGAGAACGGGCGCTGGCCAAGGGCATTACGGCGGTGGTCTTTGACCGGGGCGGTTTTTTATATCACGGCCGCGTTAAGGCGTTATCCGAAGGCGCGCGCGAGGCCGGCCTGAAATTGTAGCGGCGGGATTCAAGCCGCTGTAGTCTGGCCAAAGCAGGAAAAAACAGGTCAACCTGTAGGTGACGAGGAGGCAGTCATTTGCTGAAACAGAACAAACTAGATAAGGACGAGATCCAGCTGATCGATAACGTCGTCAACATCAAGCGCGTCTCTAAGGTCGTCAAGGGCGGCCGGAAATTCAGTTTCAGCGCCGTGGTGGTGGTCGGCGACGGTGAAGGCAAGGTCGGCTGCGGACTGGGCAAGGCCGCCGAGGTGCCGGAAGCGATCCGCAAGGGTGCGGAAAAGGCCAAACGTTCGATGATTTCCATCGCGCTGGTGGACGGCACCATTCCCTATACCACCATCGGCACCTTTGGTGCCGGACGGGTGCTCCTCAAGCCGGCTTCCAAGGGAACCGGCGTGATCGCCGGCGGCGGCGTCCGGGCCGTTCTGGAGGCGGCCGGCGTTCGGGATATTCTGACCAAATGTATGGGTACGCACAACTCCTATAACGTGGTACAGGCCACCATGCAGGGGCTGCAGCAGCTGCAAAGCCGGGAAGAGATCGCCGCCCGGCGGGGCATACCGGTCCAGGACTTGTAAGAAAAGGGTAAAGACAATTATGGCGGGTGTACTGAAAATAACATTGATCCGAAGCGCAATCGGCAAACCGGAAAAACATCGCAAGGTCCTCAAGGCCCTGGGGTTGACCCGGATGCATAAGACGGTCTGCCTGGCCGATACACCGGTTGTTCAAGGGATGATCAATAAAATTCCCCACATGGTGAAGGTAGAGGAGAAGGGTGATGAAGCTTAACGAATTGTCACCGGCGCCGGCATCCCGGAAGAACCGAAAACGACTGGGACGGGGACCGGGTTCGGGGCAGGGAACCACGGCCGGCCGGGGAACCAAGGGGCACAACGCCCGCTCCGGCGGCGGCGTGCGGCCCGGTTTTGAAGGCGGCCAGATGCCGCTGCACCGGCGCCTGCCCAAGCGCGGGTTTACCAATATTTTCGCCAAGCAGACGGCCCGGCTGAATATCCGGGACCTGACGGTTTTTGAAGAGGGCAGCGTGGTCGATGAAGCTGCGTTGAAGGCCCGCGGGCTGGTCAAAAATCGGTATGATGCCATCAAACTGCTCGGCCAGGGCGAGATTGATCGGGCCCTGACCGTCAAGGTGACGGCTGCCAGCGCGGCCGCGCGGAGTAAAATCGAGGCCGCCGGCGGGACCGTCGAGGAAATCGCTTAATGTTCGGCAGCGGGTACCAGAACATATTTAAAATATCCGAGTTGAAGAACCGGATATTGTTCACTCTGGCCATTCTGGCCATCTACCGGATCGGGGTGCACATTCCCACGCCGGGTATAGACAGCGAGACCCTGGCCCAGATCTTTGAAGCCCACAAGGGCGGCATGCTGGGGATGTTCAACATGTTTTCCGGCGGTGCCCTGGAGCGCTTGTCCGTCTTCGCCCTGGGCATCATGCCCTACATCAGCGCCGCTATTATCATTGAGCTGCTGACGGTGGCCGTACCGCACCTGGCCCAGCTGAAAAAAGAAGGGGAGCAGGGGCGCAAGAAAATTACCCAGTATACCCGCTACGGGACGGTGGCCCTGAGTATCATCCAGGGATTTCTGATCGCGGTGGGTATCGAGAAGATGGGCGCTGTCATCAATCCCGGCTGGTCGTTCCGGCTGATGACGGTGATTACCCTGACCGCCGGTACTTCCCTGATCATGTGGCTGGGCGAACAGATTACGGAACGGGGCATCGGCAACGGCATCTCCCTGATAATCTGCGCCGGCATCTTAGCGCGGATGCCGGCGGCCGCGGCCAACACCTTCCGCATGATCTCCACCGGTGAAATGGGGATCTTCGGCGTGATTGTCCTGGTGATTTTTATGGTCGCGGTGATCGCGTTCATTATTTTCATGGAACAGGGCCAGCGACGGATTCCGGTCCAGTATGCCAAGCGGGTGGTGGGCCGGAAGATGTACGGCGGGCAGAGCACCCATCTGCCCCTCAAGATCAACATGTCCGGGGTGATCCCGCCGATCTTCGCCTCGTCGATCATGATGTTTCCGGCGACCATGGCCGGTTTTATCGATATTCCCATGGTGGAGCGGGCTTCCGAGGCACTGATGCCGGGACGCTTGTTTTATAATGTATTTTACGTGGTGCTGATCTTCTTTTTCTGCTACTTTTACACGGCGGTTACTTTCAAGCCGGATGACGTGGCCGATAACATGAAAAAACAGGGCGGCTATATCCCCGGCATCCGTCCCGGCAAGCGGACGGCCGACTATATTGACCGGATTTTGACCCGGATTACCCTGGGGGGGGCCGTCTATATCTCGGCGGTGTGCGTGTTGCCGACGATATTGATGACCAGGTTCAACGTACCTTTTTACTTCGGCGGAACCGCTTTGCTGATTATCGTACAGGTCATGGTCGATACCACGGCCCAGATAGAATCACACATGATTCAAAGAAGCTACGAAGGGTTTTTGAAAAAAGGGGTGGCCCGGACACGATAATCGATCCGGGCATAACCAGCGGCAGGGACACGGAGGATTCTGGTCCAATGGCAAAAGAAGAGGCAATCAAGGTTGAAGGCACGGTCCTGGAGACGCTGCCCAACGCCATGTTCAAGGTGGAACTGGAGAACAAGCACCAGGTGCTGGCGCACATTTCCGGGAAAATGCGCATGTACTTCATCAAGATATTGCCCGGGGACAAGGTGACCGTAGAATTATCGCCTTATGATCTATCCCGTGGCCGAATCGTTTACCGGTCCAAGTAGCATTTTTACCAGACAAGCGGGGAATCTTGCCGTGACGGCGACCCCGGGCAAACAGGAGTGAAAATATAATGAAAGTCAGGGCTTCGGCAAAAAAAATATGCAGAAATTGTAAAGTCATCCGGCGCAAAGGCACGGTCCGCGTGATTTGTGTCAACCGGCGGCATAATCAACGGCAGGGCTAAGGACAACAACAGGAGGAACGGGTTTTGGCAAGAATCGCTGGCGTAGATTTACCGAAAAACAAACGGATTGAAATCGGGCTGACCTATATCTATGGCATCGGCCGGTCCCAGTCCAGAACGATATTGAATCAGCAGAACATTGATCCGGACACCAAGGTTGATCGGCTGACCGAGACCGAAGTCAATGATATCCGTCATGTCATCACCAATGACTATAAAGTCGAGGGCGAGTTGCGGACGGAATTCTCCATGAATATCAAGCGCCTGATGGATCTGGGGGCTTACCGGGGCTTGCGCCACCGCAAGTCGTTGCCCGTTCACGGTCAGCGTACCAGCACCAACGCGCGGACCCGCAAGGGCCCCAAGAGAACGGCAGTCAAGAAAAAAGGCGGCGCCAAGAAGAAATAACCGCAAACGCAATCCATTATAACGGACAGGTTTCCATATGGCTAAACGGGTTCAGGGAAAAAAGAAGGTACGGAAAAATATCGCGTCGGGGGTGGTGCATATTCAGTCCACCTTTAACAATACCATTGTCACCATTACCGATGTTGCCGGTAATGTCATTGCCTGGTCATCGGCTGGCGGCCGCGGTTTCAAGGGCTCCAGAAAAAGTACGCCCTTTGCCGCCCAGCTGGCAGCGGAGGATGCCGTCAAAAAGGCCATGGTTCACGGGATGAAAAGCGTGGAAGTCTATGTCAAGGGACCGGGACCCGGCCGGGAATCGGCGCTGCGCGCGCTACAGGCGGCCGGATTCAATATTACGCTGATCAAAGACGTCACCCCGATCCCGCATAACGGCTGCCGGCCGCCGAAACGCCGCCGGGTCTAAGCACCCGGATCGTCGAAATGAACAACAAGATAAAAAGCGAACAAAACAGCAGGACAATTCGGCTTCTGATAAGGAGGAAGTGATTTGGGCAGATACAGAGAGTCGGTTTGCAGGCTTTGCAGGCGCGAGAACATGAAATTATATCTCAAGGGAGACCGGTGTTACTCCGATAAATGTGCCTATGACCGGCGGGGATATCCGCCCGGAGAGCATGGGCAGATGCGCAGCAAGTTTTCACCGTATGGTGTCCAGCTGCGGGAAAAACAGAAGGTCAAACGGATCTACGGCCTGTCCGAACTGCAGTTCCGGCGGGTATTCCAGGAAGCCGACCGCCGCAAGGGGATTACCGGTACCAACCTGCTGGTCCTGCTGGAATGCCGGCTGGACAACGTCGTCTATCGTCTGGGCATGGCCAGTTCCCGGACCCAGGCACGCCAGTTGGTGCGCCATGGTCATTTTCTGGTGAATGGGAAAAAAGTGGATATTCCCTCTTACCTGGTCAAGCCCGGTACTGTCATTGAGACCCGTGAAAAAAGCCGCCAGACCCCGATCATTGAAGAAGCGCTGGCGGCCGTGGAGCGCCGCGGCATGCCGCAGTGGCTTTCGCTGGAAAAGGAAAATCAGAAAGGAATTATTCAGAGCCTGCCGGCCAGAGAAGATATTACTATGCCGATTCAGGAACAATTGATCGTCGAGCTTTATTCCAAGTAAGCAATACCTTGCCCGGCGTGGTGATCAACCACCGGGCGGGGACAAGCAAGCCGCATCTATATTATTTTTAAAAAAATGCCTGGGCTGGACAAATCTCTTTGCTGCCGATTGTGGGGATAATTATGGAAAACGGGTTGAATGAACTGATGTACATGAATTGGCGGGAAATCATCCGGCCTGAAAAGATTCAGGTGGAGACGACGACGCCTTTTTACGGGAAATTCGTTTGTGAGCCTCTGGCCAGAGGGTTCGGCATTACCATCGGGAACGCCCTGCGGCGTATCATGCTTTCCTCCCTGCATGGCGCGGCCATTACGGCTGTAAAAATTGAAGGCGTGATGCATGAGTATTCGACTATCGAGGGCGTTATGGAGGATGTCTCGGAAATTCTGCTGAACCTGAAGGAGGTCCGGCTCAGGACGGAAACCGCCGAATCCAAGCAGATCCATCTCAAGGCCAAGGGAGAGAGCGTGGTCACCGCCGGCGATATCGTCAGCGGGGACGGCCAGGTGGAGGTCCTCAATCCAGAGACCCATATTGCCACCCTGGCCGAAGGGGCGGAACTGGACATGACCATGACGGTCAAAGTCGGCAAGGGGTATGCCCTGGCCGAAACCAACAATGACCCCGAGGCCCCCAAGGGCACGATTTTTATTGATGCCGTGTTTTCGCCGATCAAGCGGGTTACCTACGTGGTGGGCAACGCCCGGGTCAAGCAGAAGACTGATTATGATAAGCTGACCATGGAGATCCATACGGACGGCAGCGTGCTTCCGGAAGATGCCCTGGCTTTTTCATCAAAGATATTAAAAGAACAGATGAACGTTTTCATCAATTTTGATGAAAACGCCGAGCCAGAATATTCCAAAAAGAGCGAGGGCGGCGAGGAAAAAGATTTTAATGAAAATCTCTACCGCAGCGTTAATGAACTGGAATTGTCGGTCCGCAGTTCCAATTGTCTGAAAAACGCCAAGATCGACAAAATTTATCAGCTGGTTCAGAAAACCGAATCAGAGATGCTCAAGACAAAAAATTTTGGCAGAAAATCATTGAACGAAATCAAAGAGCTGTTGTCTGAAATGGGGCTTTCGCTGGGCATGGACCTGGAAGGGTTCGTGCCGCCGGAAGAAGACAGCAGCGGTGATGAAGAAGGAGAATAAAAGACGTCATGAGGCATCGGAAAGCAGGCATAAAATTAGGCAGAACCGGCAGTCACAGGAATGCCATGTTTCGGAATATGGTAACCTCCCTGTTCAAACACGGTCGTATCCAGACCACCGACGCCAAGGCCAAGGAGCTGCGGCGCTGGGCGGACCACATGGTTACCCTGGCCAAGCGGGGGGATCTGCATGCCCGCCGCCAGGCCCTGGCCATTGCCAATGAAAAGGCGGTGGTACATCGTCTTTTTGAAAAGGCAGCCGAGCAGTTCGGCGGCCGGGCCGGTGGGTACACCCGCCTGATCAAGCTGGGGCGTCGTCCCGGTGATGCCGCCCCCATGACCATGGTGGAACTGGTGACCGCGGAAGTCGGCGACAAATCGAAGAAGAAATCCAAGAAGACCAAAAAACAGGCGGCGGCAGCGCCCCAGCCGGCCGCAGCCCCAAAATCCGCCCCGGAACCGGAGACAGCAGAAGGGACGTCGGCAGATAGCAGCCAGGCGGAAACCGTCGAGGCCGAGGCCGCGGCCGCACCGGAAGCGCCGGATGATCAGGAGCCCGAACCGGAAGAAGAGGCCTCTGCCGTGAAGGCGGATGAAGCGGATGACAGTGCGGCGACCGCTGACCATTCGAAAGATGAAGAGGAAGAAGAGAAAAGCGAGTAATTTGCTTTTGGCGACGGTCCGTAGTTGCGAATCCCGGGCTGGCCGCGCGCGATATCAGGAAATTATCACGAGCCAGACGGCTGCTGCCGTCTGGCTTCTTTTTTGCGGTAGAGTCGTTCGTCGGCCTTTTTCAAGAGCCGGGCCGGCGCCTCCTCTGCGGCCGGTTCCACGTCCGCAGTTGAGGCCACCCCGTAGCTGATACGGACAGGGATGCTGTTTTCCCCGGTCTTCAGCGGTGTATCATCCAGGTAGCTCCGGATCCGCTCCATCAGCGCGGTGGCACTGGAGTAGTCCGTCTCCGGAAGAATGATCACAAATTCATCCCCGGCAAAGCGGGCCACGATGTCGGTCTCCCGGGATCCTTCGGCCAGGCCCCGGGCCAGGTGCTTTAAAAGCGCGTCCCCGGTTTCATGACCATAGGTATCGTTGACGGACTTGAAATAATCCAGATCCAGAAAGATTACGGAAAGCGGCAGTTGATATCGCCGGGCCCGGCTGATTTCCCGTTTCAGCGCCGTTTCCATGACGCGGCGGTTGAGCAGGCCGGTCAGCGGATCATGGAAGGCCATGAATTTCAATTTTTCGTGGGCGGTGACATTGGAAAGACAGAGTGAAACCTTGGTGGCCAGCTGCTCCAGCAGGGAAGTATCCATCCCCGGCTCGAACCGGTGCTGATCGGCGTCGCCCTGGTTGAGGCTGCCGATGATTTCGCCGTCCATGGAAATGGGCGCAATGGCCAGCGAGCGGATCAAAAAGTTCTTGTCGCCGGGCAGGAGTTTATAAAAGGGTTTCAGGCCGTCATTGGCCAGGATGGGCTCGGTCTGATGGCCGACCAGGGCGGTGAAGGCGCCCTGGTCAATGGTGTTGATGCTTTTTTTCAGACTTTCGTCCAGCTCGGACATGGATTCCAGCAGCCGCAGGGCCTCGCTGTTTTCAATCAGGGAGATCCAGACATAGGGAACGTTGAACTGGCCTTTGATCTCGGACAGCAGCACGCCGAACAGGTCCTCGAATTTCAAGATCGTCAGGATCTTTTTTTCGACTTCATAGAACTTTCTGGCCAACTCCTCATTTTTTTTTAGTCGTTCGTACAAAGAGACGGGTTTTTCTTCGGTCATATTTTTTTCGGTCCTTATCCTGGGATTCTTTGGTGCCGGCGGACTGAAGCAGATCTCCCTTTGTAATAACCTGATTCTGGCTTATTCCGGCGTAATAGTCAAGGAGAAACAGAAAACCACTGTGCTTCCCGGCCGGAAGATTGATCGCCTGTAAAATAAACGTGCCCGCCCGGCTGGTTTTTACAAATTAAGGCTTGCTTTTGCAGGCTTCCTTACGTTATTTTAACAATTCGCTAACAAATTTTTAAGCAATTGTTTTTGTTGACTTTTATGGCAGCCTGGCGCAGGCGGCAATCAAGAATAAAATCCAATACATGTCAGGAAGAATCCGGATTTCGCCATGGGACTGGAAACGGTAATATTGATCTGCGGGTATGCCTTTGGTTTTTACATGTCCTGGAATATCGGGGCTAATGACGTAGCCAACTCCATGGCCTCGGCGGTCGGCGCCCGGGCCATTACCTTGCGGCAGGCGATCTTCATTGCCGGCATTCTGAATATTGTCGGGGCTGTTTTTATCGGGTCCCATGTTACCGATACCATCCGCAAGGGTATTGTCGCCACCGATGTTCTGGCCGATCCCCACATGGCCATGCTGGGCGCCCTGTCCGCCCTGCTGGCAGCCGCCTTCTGGGTTTCTTTCGCCACCTGGAAGTCCCTGCCGGTTTCTACCACCCACTCCATTGTCGGCGCCATGGTCGGCTTCGGCGTCATCACCGGCGGGTTCTCCGTGGTCAACTGGGCCCAGCTGGGCGCGGTGGTGGCCAGCTGGGTCATTTCTCCCTTTTTCAGCCTGGTCATCGCCTTTATCATGTTCAAGATTATCATCAAGACAGTCTATGCCCGGCATGACACCACGTCCCGGGCATTGCAGCTGTCCCCTGTTTTTATCGGCCTGGCCCTGCTGATCATCGTCCTCTCTTTTCTGTTTAAGACCCCCCTGGGCAGTTCCCTGCCGTTTTCCGGCTGGCAGGCGACGGCCCTCGCCCTGGGCGTGGCCGTCGCCGGCGGGTTTGCCGGCCGGGCCATTATCAGCCGGTTCGGTATGTCACATGAAGGCGATGAGACGGAAAAGGTTTTCCGCCGTATCCAGGTGGGTACTTCCTGCTACGTGGCCCTGGCCCAGGGCGCCAATGACGTGGCCAATGCCATCGGTCCGCTGGCGCTGATTTACTATATCGTCAAGACGGGCAGTGTCAGCGGCATCAACAGCGTGCCGGTCCCCCTCTTTCTGCTGGGCTTCGGCGGCATCGGCATTGCCGCCGGCATTGCCATGGCCGGCCGGCGGGTCATTGAAACGGTCGGCTCGCGCATCACCACGCTCAATAATACCCGCGGTTTTTCCGTGGATTTTGCCGCCGCCACCACGGTCATGATGGCTTCCAAGCTGGGCCTGCCGGTTTCCACCACCCACGCCGCGGTCGGGGGCGTGGTCGGCGTGGGTATGGCTCGCGGGTTCGAGGCGGTCAATTTCCGGGTACTTTACTCCATCGTGTTCTTCTGGATCTTGACGGTGCCGGTCGCGGCCGTGAGCAGCATGATCATTTTCAGTATATTGCAGGCAGCCATTTACTAAGGAGGAGAAAATGCGTATTCCCCTGGTTCCCCTGTTTATGACCTCTCCCTTTGCCGGGCTTCAGGAACATTCGGAAAAAGTCAAGGAATGTGCCTGGGCCTTTCAGCAGGCCATGGAATGCTTCATGTCGGCCGAGTGCCACGTCTTTGAGGATCACGCCGGGAACGTCACCCTCATGGAGCGGGAGGCGGATGCCATCAAGCGGCGAATCTGGGGAC
>CAYTQK010000063.1:0-14066 GCA_964439745.1 uncultured Desulfobacterales bacterium | reverse complement strand
TAATCACTTAAAACTTAATACTGCCTGTAAAAAAGACTTTTTACAGGCTTGTCAAAATTACTGGTCTTGTAACAAATCGGTTCCGGGACAGGAAAAGGAAAAAGCTCAGGATTGATGTTCCACGGCCGCCACGATCTGCTCGGCGATTTTCTCGGCGGAACGGCCAAAAAGATCCTTGATATCAACCAGATCCAGGAACCGGTCTTCCCAGATGACGCTGTTTTCCTGGACGTAGTTCTTGATCCGTTCGCACTTGCCGCCGAGGGCTTTTTTGCGGGCATACAGGGAGGTCGGGGTCTTGAATTCAATATTCAGCAGCAGAAGCCGGTGAATCATGCCGCCCTGGGTACTGGAAGCTGACAACACCGGGATGACCACGATATGGCGGTCATCTTTGCGGCCCCGGCCGACATAGACATTGCCCTCCTTGACGATGATCCGCTTGGTCCCCTTGAGCCGGTTATCCGTCTCCACCCGGGAGGGGATATCCGCCAGCACGCCTTCTTTTTTCACGATGGCGATGGTGGTCTCCTCGGTGGGGGCGCCCAGCAGGTTGAGATGCGAAATTTCGTACAGAATGGATCCGCGGATGGCGGCCACGATCTCCTGGACATTTTTCAGCACCACCACGTTGCGGTTGGTCAGCTGGGACACGGAGATGCCGTGGCTTTCCAGGGCATCAAAGAGAATACCGCTCATGGTTTCCTCGATACGGCTGGTCCCGACGGTGACGGTCTTGGCCTGGTGCTTGATGGCATCCACCGGCCGGGCCATCTGGTTGATGGAACGGCCCAGGTAGGAAAAAAGGGTCTCGATCATGTTGGGGGCCGTTCCCTTGACCCCGAAATCCAGCGCGAAATCACTCAGGGGCAGCCGGCCGGCCAGGTATTTCAGCAGCAGGGACAGATCTGCGGCATGCACCACGCAGGCGGGAGAGGACCGGTTTTCCCGGGCCGCGCGAAAAATTTTGTAAAACTGGAGCACCTTTTCCCGGAAATCATTTTCCAGGACAATCTCGAAGAGATCCATGCCCTGGTGCCGGTACTGGTCGATCTCGCGCTGAATCTTCTCCCGGAAATCATAGAGCAGTTCCGAACCCTCGTTGATGGCCAGGGCGGCGTAATAGCCCCACAAGTGACCGACAAAGGTGTTGACGATGGGACCAAAGTGCTCGGCGATGGCCGGCACATGGATGACATCCTCGGCATAGGGCGCGAACCGGTCTTCTCCCTCTTCCACGATCACCACCGGGGCCGCCTTGTGGGCCCGGAAAATCGCCGTATCCTTGACGATATCATCCAGCACCCGGGGCCGGGAGCCGGCCGCGCAGACGATGATCAGGGGCTCGGCCGACAGGTCGATATGCTTCTTGTCCTCGACGTAATCCGAGGAAATGGTCTTGTAGCACAATTCACTGAGCTTGATCCGGATCTCATCGGCGGCGGCCTTGTTGGGACCGCTGCCCACGGCCGCCCAGTAGGTCTTGGCGGCGGCCAGGCGGCGGGCACTTTGCTGGATCATGTCCCGTTTTTCAAAAACGGTTTCCAGCACCGCCGGCAGCCGCAGCAGCTGCCTGATCTCGCTGGCAATAAAGGCCTCGTCCCGGGCCCCCTTGAGCGCGGTCAGGTACAATCCCAGCACCGACCCGGCCACCACCTGGGCGTAAAAGGCCTTGGTCGAGGCCACCGACATCTCGATATCGCGGCCGGTGCTGGTATAAAAGACACCGTCCACCCGGAAGGTAATGTCGGAATCCCGGCGGTTGACAATGGCCAGGGTATGCGCCCCCCGGTCCCGGACCATGTCCAGGGCGCGATTGGTGTCGGTGGTGGTGCCGGACTGGCTGATGGCCACTACCAGGGTATCGGCCATACCGTCCGCCCGGGCGGAGGAAACCGATTCGGCCAGGTTGAAGCCGCTCAATTCGGAGGATTTCAGGGCGCCAACCATCATGCCCGGGTCGGCCAGGTAATAATTGAGAATATCGGCGCAGGCCAGGGCGGCCACCCCGGCCGTGCCCTGGCCGATGAAACAGATCCGCCGGATCAGGTCTTCGGACAGGGCCGTCCGCAGCGACCGCGGAATCACCGAATCCGCCAGATGAACGGCCAGGTGACCTGTTCCGGGCACGGTCTGCCAGCAGTTCTGCAGTGTTTTTTCAATGGACTGCGGTGCCTGCGAGATCTCTTTTAAAAAATAGTGGGGATATCCCTGTCGATCAACATCCCGGGAGGTGATCTCGGTATGGCTGACGTGCCTTTCCTCGTAACAGGCCGGCGAGCCGTCATAACCGCAGGCGGCGATCTTTGTCAAACCGGCCGTGCTCCCATCCAGCGTCACGATCTGTCCGCTGCTACTGTCCGGGTTGCCGGCGCCGGCGTTCATCTTCACAAAGGTGGCGGTTTCCTCGATGATCCCGTACAACTCGGAAGAGACGATGTAGTGATCTTCGGCCTGCCCCACGAACAGGGCCTGGCCGCTGCCTTTCTGGGCGAAGAACAACCGGCCCGGCGCCAGGGCGGTCTGCATCATGATGGCATGGGCGCCGGCAAAGTCGGATACCGCCATCCGGAAAGCCTCGTCCACCCCATACCCTTCGCTGAGGTACCGCTGAATGCGCAGGGGGATGATCTTGGTATCGGTGGTGATCTCCGCCGGCGGTATGTCCCCGTCCGCTTCGTGCTCGGCCTTCAATTCCTGGTAATTGTCAATATCCCCGTTCAAGCAGACCTGGATGAAGGCCCGCCGGCTGCTGTCCCGGTCGGTGGTGCGGTTGTCCACCGGGTGGCAGTTGGCTTCGGTGATCGTCCCCACCGAGGCCCACCGGGTATGCGCGGACACGGTCACCTGGTCCCAGGAAAAAGCCAGCAGGGTCTGAAAAATAGAATCCCGGCGGATCTGCTTGCGCAAAAAGCGGACATTTTCCCCGAGACCGCCGATCTCGGCGGCAAATTTGTAGACAAAAGCCAGGGACACCCGATGATTGTCTATGTCCCGGTAAAACGACACAGCCTGGTTGTCCAGAACTTCGGGATTGCTGCGTTCTTTAAAGGACTCCCATAACCCCTCTTCGGACAGGACCGCTTCTATGGCGTCAAACCCATCGTCGGCCATGGTGATCATGACCGCGATCCCGGCCGAATCCCGGCCCCGTACCTCCAGGCGATCCAGGCTGTTCAGGGCGGCGTTGATTTTCCGCAGCAGGGACACGGCCGCGAAGGTGGGAGAGGGAAGCGTGGCCAGCTCGGTGAGTCGGATAAGATTCTGACAGACCTCGGTTTCCAGGCACCACCAGCTATCGCGGAGACTTTCCAGGCGACGGGAGAGAACCGGCACTTCGGCCGCGTCCACCATGCCCGAAATTTTCTGCCAGGCCCCCCCTTCCGCCGCGGCCAGGGTCCGCAGGCGGGCCGCCACGTCTTCAATGACACGGGCTTCTTCCGGTGCGGTCAGCAATCGGTAAAAAACGGCGTCGGTCTTCAGGGAACAGGCCGCCTGCGCCAATTCCGCGACCACATCGTCCCCGCCCAGGTATTCCCTCGTCGCAGCCTGCCCCCCAGCGAAACACTGCTGCCAGCAATGCTTTTCGATGACAGCCGTCAGCCGGTCCAGCTGTTGCACATCCACTTCGACGGCGCTGCCGCCGGGCCGCGCCACCGGTACGATTCCGACGATTCCGCACATGACTTCCCCCGCTTTCAGGATTACATTTTCCGGTACAGCTCCTTGATCCGCTCCAGGGGCATGACTTCCCGCCAGTTTTTGCCCAGGGCGTTTTCCCACAACGGATCCAGGCCATAGGCCACCCGGCTCATGCGGTCCAGTTCCTCCTCCGGGAGGTCGGCGGTCAGCTGCCGGGGCAGCTGGATCTCGTGCCGCTGCAGCATGGCGCGGAATTCGGCTACGCCCTCGGGATAGAACTCTTCCAGGTAATCAAAAACAATGCTGTTGCCGATGCCATGATGAACGTGCAGCACAAACGCCAGTCCGTAAGACATGGCATGACAGACGCCGACCTGGGAATAGGCGATGCTCATCCCGCCGAAAAAAGAGGCCATCATCAGGCGGTCATCCCCGTCTTCGGGATCACCCAGGTAAACTTCCCGGCAGAGATCCAGGGCCTTTTCCCCGTATGCCCGCGAAAACGCATTCAGATAGGTGCCTTCCAGGGATTCAATGCAATGGATATAGCAGTCCATGCCGGTATAGAACCATTGTTCTCTGGGGACCCCGGCAATCAGTTCCGGATCGAGAACCACCTGGTCGAAGACGGTATGGTCGGAATTGATGCCCAGCTTCTTCTCCGGACCGGTCAGCACGGTGGTGCGGGACACCTCGGCCCCGGTGCCGGAGAGAGTGGGCACGCCCACGTGGTAAACGGCCGGCGTTTTGATCAGATCCCACCCCTGGTAATCGGCAGCCGACCCCGGGTTGGTCAGCAGCAGCGAAACCGCCTTGGCCAGGTCCATGGTACTGCCGCCGCCGATACCGATCACCCCGTCCGGAAGGGCCGAAGATTCGGCCCGGATGTCCGCCACCAGCTGGTCCACATAACGGGTGGTGGGTTCATCGTCGACATTGACAAAAATAATCCGGTCCCCATCTTCCGCGGGAACGCCAGCGGACAGGGCCTGATTTTCAAAAACATCGTCCACCAGAAAGACCATGAAGCTGTCCCGGCGGCGTTCAGCCAGGATATCGCCCAGCTGGGCGAAACACCCCCGGCCGAAGACCACATTGGAAATCATTCTGAAATTTCTGAACATAAATCACCTGTCAGGAAGTAAGTACGGTTTTCATGGTGGCGGCCCGGCCGGCCAGTTCATCTTCGGACCAGGAGAGCTTGATCAGCAGGGACAGACACCGGCTCATAACGGCGTCGGACAAGGGCATGGTCACCCGGCTGTAATCCGGCAGGTTGTCGGCCAGCGCGGCCGGAATCCGGGCCGCCGACCGCAGTTCGCGGAGATGCTCCCACCGGCGCAGGTAATGCCAGTTGTTGTCATACCAGTAAAAGCAGCCATCGACGCCGGCCTCTGCCAGCGCGGCCGCCGCGGACCGGGCCCGCGCTTCATCCGGCAGGAAAAAGGACAGGAAGGTGGCCGAATCTCCGTCCGGATCCGGCAGATCCCGGAAGGTGACCTCCGGTATTCCGGACAAGGCCTCCTTGAGGACCTGCTTGTGGCGCCGCTGGGTCTCCAGGATGCGGTCCAGCTTGCGCAGCTGGGCCACCCCCACGGCGGCATTGAGTTCGCTGATGCGATAGTTGGCCCCGAGGATGATATGATCATCCTTGCCGCGGTCGGCGCCGATATGATCATGGCCATGGTCGGCAAAGGCGTCGGCCCGGACATAGACTTCCTTGTCATCGGTCACCACTGCTCCGCCTTCACCGCAGGTAATGGTTTTAACCGGGTCAAAGGAAAAACAGCCGGCCCGGCCGAAGGTGCCGAGATATTTTCCCTGGAAGGTGGCGCCCAGGGCCTGGCAGGCGTCTTCCATCAGTATCAGCCCTTTTTTTTCGCAAAAATCCCCGATGGCGTCGATCCGGGCCATGCCGCCGCACATGTGCACCGGCATGACCGCCCGCGTGCGGGGCGACAGGGCCGCCTCCAGGCGCTCCGGATCAAGGCAGAGGGTCTCGTCGATTTCGGCGAACACCGGTACCACGCCGGCGTTGAGGAGGGCCTCGAAGGTGGCCACGAAGGTAAAGGGCGGCACGATCACCTCGTCGCCGGCCCCGATCCCGGCGGCGGCCAAGGCCACGGTCAGGGCGGCGGTCCCGCTGGAACAGAGGTGGCAGTATCCGGCGCCGATTTTTTCGGCCAGCTCGGTTTCAAAAATCTTCGCCCGGGAACGATCATTGCCCGCCGGCCCGTGGCCGTAGCGGAAGAGCACCCGGTCCGAGAGGACTTCGTTGACCAGTTCCCGCTCACTTTCATCATACCATTCAAATCCGGGCATAACGCCTCCTTTCGGTTTTTATTTCAATACCGTCCCCGGGTCCACCGGATTGTCCACCGTGGCCAGGGCCGCCCCCTTGTCGCCAAACGCGGCCAGGAGCATGCCATGCGATTCCACGCCCATCAATTTGGCCGGTTTGAGATTGGCCACGATGACCACCTGCCGGCCGACCATCTCTTCGGGTGTGTACGCCTCGGCAATGCCGGCCACCACGGTCCTTTTTTCGCCGATATCCACCTCCAGCCTGAGCAGTTTCTTCGCCCTGGGAATCTTTTCGGCGGTCAGCACGGTCCCGATGCGCAGGTCGGTCCGGGCGAAGGTATCGATATCAATCTCGGCCTTGAAGCCGGGTGCGGCCGGCGGCTGACCCGCTTCGGCGGCCGCAGAGGCTGCCGTTTCGGGTTTTTCCACCCGGGGGAACAGGGCCGGCGGCTTGCCCAGACGGGCGCCCGGCGGGAGCCCGCCCCAGGTCTTGATCTTTTCAAAATCGAACTGATCTTCGCTTTTGTCCTCCGCCAGTCCCAGCTTGGCCATCATGGTGGCGGCCGTGTCCGGCATGACCGGGTAGATCAGCCCGGCCACCACCCGCAATCCTTCCAGCAGCTGGTACATGACCGCCGCCAGGGTCGGCCGTTTTTCTTCGGATTTGGCCAGTTCCCAGGGAGCGGTATAGTCCACGTAGCGGTTCATGGCGCCGATCAGCTCCCACACGGCGGACAGGGCCCGGGCGTAATAAAAGGTCGTCAAGTTGGCCTCATAGGCGGCCACCGTTTCCGCGGCCAGGGCCGCCAGGTCGATCTCAGTGGCCGGCAGGTCGGCCGCGTCCGCCGCCGGGACCTCCCCCTGGAAATATTTCTTGGCCATGGCCAGCACCCGGGCGAAAAGATTGCCCAGGTCATTGGCCAGGTCGGCGTTGAGCCGGTCCACCAGGGCGGTTTCGTTGAAACTGGCATCATGACCGAAGGACATCTCCCGGCAAAGAAAATAACGGAAGGCGTCCAGACCGTAGACATCCTTCATGGCCAGGGGGCTGACCACGTTGCCCAGGCTCTTGGACATCTTGCTTTCCTCGACCTTCCAGAACCCGTGGACATTGAGATGCCGGTAGAGCGGGATGCCGGCCGCCTTGAGCATGATGGGCCAGTAGATGCCATGGGGCTTGATGATATCCTTGGCCACGATATGCTGGGTCACCGGCCAGAATTTGCGGTAATTTTCACCGTCGGGATACCCCAGGGCGGAGAGGTAATTGGTCAGGGCGTCAAACCAGACATAGGTGACGTACTGGTCGTCAAAAGGCAGGGTCACTCCCCAGTCCAGCCGGCTCTTGGGACGGGAAATACAGAGGTCCTCCAGGGGCTCCTTGAGAAAAGCCAGGATCTCCTTGCGGTATTGCTCCGGCCGGATAAAGTCGGGATTGTTTTCGATATGATCCACCAGCCACTGCTGGTATTTGCTCATCCGGAAAAAATAGTTCGACTCGCGGATGGTTTCCGGCACGGTTTCATGGTCCGGGCACTTGCCGTCCACCAGTTCTCTTTCTCCGTAAAACCGTTCGCAGCCGAAGCAGTACAGCCCCTCGTACTCGCTGAAGTAGATATCCCCGGCCTCGTAGATGGTCATGAGAATGTCCTTGACCACCTGCTTGTGGGCGCTGTCGGTGGTGCGCACGAAATAATCATAGTTGATGTTCAGCTGCGGCCAGAGTGCCCGGAACTGGGCGCTGATCCTGTCGGCGTAGTCCTGGGGAGAAACCTTTTCCGCTTCCGCGGCTTTCATGATCTTGTCACCGTGTTCGTCCGTGCCGGTCAGGAAAAAAACCTCCTTGCCGCACATGGCCTGGAAGCGGCAGGCCACATCGGCCATGATGGTGGTATAGGCATGCCCCAGGTGGGGCCGGGCATTGACATAATAGATCGGGGTGGTCAGGTAAAAACGGTCCTGGTCGGGCATATCAGTTATCCTCTGGCGGCGCGGACCGGATGTCCGAAACCGGTACTTCCACCCGGACGCCGTCTTCTTTTTGAATGGTTATCTTGCCGCCGATGGGGTGATGGCCCACCACCTTGCCTTCTCCGGCAGCGGTGCGGACATGCCTGCCCATACCCGGCAGCGCTTTTTTCAGCTGGGTATAGGTAGTGTTTTCAAAGGCCAGGCAGCACATCAGCCGGCCGCAGACCCCTGAAATTTTGGTCGGATTCAGGGACAGGCCCTGGTTTTTGGCCATGCGGATGGAAATGGGATCGAACTTGCGCATAAAAGCGGCGCAGCAGATCTCTTGTCCGCAGCGGCCGATCCCGCCGGTAATCTTGGCCTGGTTGCGGATGCCCACCTGGCGCATTTCAATTTTAATCCGGAAATGCTTGACCAGGCGCTTGACCAGCTCCCGGAAATCCACCCGCCCGTCAGCGGTATACAGAAAGGTCAGCTTGCGGGAATCAAAAGAGCAGTTGACGGCAAACAGGTTCATTTCCAGTCCCAGGTCGCGGATCTGCTCCTGGCAAAAGGCGAATCCCTTTTCTTCCAGCTGCTGATTCTCCGCCAGCTGCTCAAAATCACTCTCCACCGCTTTGCGGTGAACTTTTTTCAGGGGCGTTTTCACGGTCTCGGCTTTCAGCGGCGCCGGGGACGCAAATACCATCCCCAGGCCGAAACCCTGCTCGGTCTCGACAATGACGTGATCACCGACTTCCAGCACAAAAGCGCCGCTGTCAAAAATATAGGTTTTGCCCTCGGGCTTGAACTTGATTTCAACAATTTTTTTCATGGATTCATATCCGCCAGCTTCATGGCCAGCACTTCCAGGGCCAGCCGCTGATTGGCATTTCGGGCCAGGGCCTCTTCGGCTTCCGCCACCGCCTCCAGCCGGGCGGCCAGCGTAGCCGGGGAAACCCCCTGGCCCAGCAAAAAAATCTGATCGGTCCGGTCCCGGTTGAGGATTCTGTCCGGACAGTACCGGCTGATCAGCATATCCCGCAGATAGCTGCCGATCATTTCCAAAGAGGCGCTCAGATGCCGTTTGTCCCGGGCCAGCCGTTCGGCAAAGGCCAGCACCTGCCCCAGGGGCCGGCCGGGCAGCCGGCCGATTTCATCGGCCAGCCACTCCCGGCGGCGGGCCAGAAGCCGGGCCGTCTCGGAGTTATCCACCAGCGCCAGGGCCCGGCCGACACTGCCGTTGGCCGCAATGGCGGCCACCCCGGCCACGGAGTCCGAAATACCATGGTGCTTCCGCAGAAAGGCGGCAATATGTTCGGCGGATACGGGATTAAACCGCACGGCCTGGCAGCGGGAAACCACGGTTGGAAGCAGATCTTCGGATTGACCGGCGGTAAGAAAAAAAACCGTTTGCGGCGGGGGTTCTTCCAGTACCTTCAGCAGCGCGTTGGCTGCCTCCCGGTTCATGGCCTGGGCGTCGGTGATAATGATCACCCGCAGCCGGGCCTGATGGGGACGAAAGGCAATTTTCTGAATCAATTCCCGGATGCGGCCGATTTTAATGAGATCGCCTTCCGGGGCAATGACCGTCACATCCGGATGAACACCCGCCTGAATATTGCGGCAGGTTCGACAGGCCTCGCAGGGAACCGGCGACCCGGTATGGTTCGCGGCCGGCTCCTGTTTCCGCGGCTGTTCGGTACAGTTGGCCGCCCTGGCAAACCAGAGCGCCGTGGTTCGTTTACCGACCCCGTCAATGCCTGTCAAAAGAAAGGCGTTGGGAATGTTCCCTGAGGCCAGGATCCGGGCCAGAATCCGCCGCGGCCGCTCCTGGTCAACCAATTCGTCAAATCGGGACACGGAACTCAGCTGTTGACGCGTTCTTTAAGCTCTTTTCCGCATTTAAAAAAGGGCAGTTTTTTCGGCGCGATGGTCACCTGCTCCCCGGTTTTGGGATTGCGGCCCACGTAACTCTTGTAATCTTTTACGAAAAAACTGCACAGACCGCGAATTTCCACCCGCTCTCCCTGGGCCAGGGTATCGGCCATGGAATCAAAAAAGACTTTGACGACCTTGGCGGCCTCGGCCTTGGAAATGTCCGAACCATCTTTTAATGCGGTAATAAGTTCCAGTTTATTCATCTAACCTCCTTATATGCTACGATCATCCCTCGCCCTCTGTTGATCTCCCTCTTTTTCGGCTGAAACAAACCCAGCCATGTTGCCGGCCCTTTCCGGCGGGGCGGATTTTTTTGTCAAAACAGTGATGTTAAACCATATCTGATTGGTAAAAGTCAAGGAATCATCGGAGAAATAACGGTTTTTTCCCTTCCAGCGGCTCCACTTCATCCGCTGCCACATTGACGGCGGCGGCCCGTCCCATGGCGTCGATGTTAACCACCACCCGATCGACGCCCTGGTACCGCTCAAAAACCCCATATACCCCGGCAAAGGGTCCACAGACGACATGAACCGACTGACCGGGGCGCAACCCTTCCATGGTCTGAACCTGCTGTTCAGCATCAACAATAATCTTTATCGAATCGACAATGACGCCATCTACCGGCAGGGGCTGATCGCGGTTACCCACCAGTTTGACGACCCCCGTGGTTTTCAGAATATCCAGCCGCCGCTCCGGGGTGTTTTCCGTACGGACAAAAAGATAGCCCGGGAACAGGGGCTGCTGCAGATAGACCTTGCGATCCCGGCGGCGGCTGCGGACGGTAACAGTGGGCAGAAAGACTTCCCGCCCTTTTCTGCATAGTCCCTCGTAAACGGTTTTTTCGAATTTGCTCCTGGTGTGCAGCACATACCAGGCTGCCTCTTCCGGGTGAATCATCCTGCCCTCTTCTTCTGCCAGCAACCGCCTGCCCTCCCGCCTCCGGGTCAGCGGGGGCTTTCCAGGTCACTTCCGGAAATTTCACTGCCGACGCCGCCCAGTCCCAGCAGGTTGATCATAAAGGTGTAGCGGCGGTCATCATCCGTATCCATATAACCGACATCCAGGGACCAGCATCCAGATTGATATATTATCCCAAAGCCCGTCTCGATATCAATGCGATCATGAAGATTCCGTTCGTGGGTCACATAGGCCGCAAACGCCTCGGTCAGCCATGTCTGCATGTCCAGGACCACCGCTTCGGAGATATCGCGGCGGTAACGATAGGCCGCCTGCAGATAATTGCCTTCCTCCCGATCCGACCGGTTCTGGTGCCAGCGCAGCTCGGCATTATAGGCATCCCAGGCGTCATCGTATACATTCCAGGCCGCCTCCGTATCCAGCACCAGCTTCGGCAGGGGATTGACCACCAGCTCCATCCGGACGGGAGAAAAGGGCTGGCGCTCCTCCGGATCCGACCACAGGGCCGGGTCATCTTCCCGGGCTTCCTGGATATCATAACTCTGTTCAATTTTAAACAACGCCGCCCGGCGATAGCTGGCAGCGGCAGCGGCCGTTGCCTCCTCGGTTTTCGGCCGGGATCGTCGCAGCACAAAGGTGTTGGTAATGCCATAGGTAACCAGGTTTTTTCCCGCGATCCGGTCCAGCTCGTCATCAAAAACCGGGTATCCCTCCTGGTCCACCTCCGGCACGTATTCATGGATCACTTCCGGGATCAAGGTGTGCTTGAGACGGGTTTCTCCCTGCGATCCGCCCGGCGCAAAGACCCGGTAGATCTCCGTAGAAAGTTCCAGCCGGGTATCATAAACAGATCGGGAACGGCTTTGAGCGGCCCCGGGATTGGTGCCGTCGTAGGTATCGATCTGCCAGACGGTCTCCCGGAACCCCAGGGACGGCTCCAGGGAGAACCAGTTTTTCGCCCGCAGCGACAGGTACAGCCGGGGATGGAAATCGACCCGGTGTCCCCGGGTACCATCCTGGCGGTAGCAATAAAGATACTCACTGTCCAGGTCGTAATAAAAGGGGGTTGGTCCGAGCTGTTGTTTGAGCGCGTCAAATTCCACCTCGGGCAACTGCTGGGCGGTGTCATCGGTCTCTGACCAGCGGCGCTTGACGACGTTGTCATGCCACCGCAGAGCGGCGTTGAGACTGTACAGCCCCCATCCTTTGTGCAGCGCCGCCTGATTGCTCCGGGTCTGGCTGGTATAATCATCCAGGTCCCGTCCGAATCGGGACTCAAAATAGTCGTCCGCCTTGTCAAAGCCGGTATAGCCCTCCTCAAATTCCAGCAGATAGTCCTGGTCACTGACAAAATCAATATCCACCTTGGCGGTTACCCCCGCCCCCAGGCCATGATCCTGCTTCATGCGCAGCCAGTAACGATCCTGGTTCGGCCGGAGATAGGCGTCGCTGTCAAAGCCGTAATTGTCGTCAGGCTGATCATTGGTTTTCTTGTCTTCAAAAAAATCATACATGACGGTGAGCCGGGAATCCGGGGCCGATACCCGGCGGTATTCGAAACCCAGTTTTTCGCCTCTCCGGCCCATGTGATGCGCCGTTACGGTCATGTCCGAGTGATCATTGATGGCCCAGTAAAAGGGCAGCTCCACGGACTCCCATTTTCTGTCCGAATAGTCCAGGGCCGGCACCAGAAAACCGGTCTGGCGCTTGATTTTGACCGGGAAAAACAGGTAGGGGGCATAGGCCAGCGGGACCTGGCCGGCCCAGAAAGCCGCCCCGCGCAGCGAGCCATAGCCTTCCACGGTTACCTTCAGATCCCGGCCGCTGATCTGCCAGTCCGGCTTGTCCGGATCGCAGGTCGTCACCCGGACGCGCTCGGCCCGGTAGGTTCGTTCACCGGTCTTCTGAATGTTTTCACCGGTGATATAAAAATGGCGTTCCTGGAAAAATACCCGTCCCTGGTGGATACGGCCGGTCTCCGTGGGCAGATCCAGGGCCAGGTGATCACCGGTGAGGACATCTCCGTCGGTGGTCAGGGTAACATGGCCGCCGGCTGTCAGGGTCTGACAGCGCTGGTCAAAATGAATTTCATCGGCCCTGATGCGGGTATCGGCCCGGGTGACCACGACGTCGCCCCGGGCGATGTAGGTTTCCCGAGCCTGGTTGTACTCCAGGGTATCGGCTTCGATATGCCAGCGGCCTTCCGTCTCAAACCGGATCGGCCCCGCCTCCTGCGCAAATCCGGCCGCGGCGGTGAGCACCATCAAGGAAATAACAGCCGGCAGGATGCTGGCAAGCCACCCCGGCCCGGCCCTCCGGTCGGCGTGACGTTTCACGATTTATCTTCGGCCTCCCCGGTTGCCGTGCCGGCAGAATGAACGGCGCTGTTGATGGCCTGGTAAACCTGCTGGAACGTTTCCGGAAAATTTGCCGGTGAAATCCTGCCGATTTCAATAAATTTGACCACCACTTCCTTGGCGGTTCGCAAGACCTGATCTTCTTTTGCCCCCATCGCGAACTCCTATATTCTTTCGTGCGGTTTTGCTTCCTGTTTTGCCCTGTAATCGGTGACGCTGCCTTTTCTTCCTACTAAAACCGCGGTGATTTTTCAATAATTATCACGGTCTTCCTTTACTGTTGACACCTTGTTGATTTTTTGATAATAATTAATAACTAAATTGAACGGTTCGGTTTTTAAAGTGCGAAAATTTCAATAGCGCAAAACAAATGATTTTAAAAATGGAACCGTTCAATCGGGGGGACTGATAAATTACGCCAATCAGGTGAAACAACTTCCTGGGAACCGGTGGTTCGATATGAATGACAATCTGCCCCGCACCTATATGACCAAGGACGACAAGGCGGCCTTTACCTGCCCCAAGTGCGGCAAATCCCGGCTGATGGATGTTTCCAAGTTCAAGAACATCAACAAGGCCAGTATCAAGGTAAATGCGAGATGCCCCTGCGGGCACCAGTATAAAATCATCCTGGAACGGCGCAAGGAGGTCCGCAAGGAGGTCGCTTTTCTCGGCACCTACTCGGCTGTGGAAAAGGGTGTGGACGTCGTGGGCCGCATGACGGTGAAAGACCTGTCCCGCTCCGGGCTGCGGTTCAAGACCCACCTGCCCCGGCAGTTTGAAATCGGAGAGGAGCTGCTGCTGGAATTTGAGCTGGATGACCGGAACCAGTCCCACGTCCAGCGCAAGGTCATTGTTCGCAGCCAGCACGGGGACTCGGTCGGGGTCAGCTTCGCCACCTCCGATCACTATGACAAACTCGGCGCCTACCTGCTCTACTCCCTTTAACCC
>CAYTQK010000062.1:0-14115 GCA_964439745.1 uncultured Desulfobacterales bacterium | reverse complement strand
CTCGTTTCAAAGACGGTTACGGCCCGGTCGGCGCCTGGTTCCTGCTGTTCAAGGCACAGGCCCTGAACGGTCTGGGCGAAGCCTACGTGGCCAGCGACGCCGCCAAGGCCGAACTGGAAAACTATGCGCCTTATGGCACCGCCGCCATTACCCCGACCTGCCTGCGGAACCATCTCATGCTGTTCGAGATGAAGGAAGGCCGCGGCCCGGTCATCATGGATACGGTCACCGCCCTGGCCAAGCTGGGCGAAACCATGGACAAGAAAGAGCTCAAGCATCTCGAGTCCGAAGCCTGGGAAGACTTCCTCGACATGACCTGCGGCCAGGCCAACCTGTGGTGTGCCACCAACACCGAACCGGAAAAGAAGAACTCCGAGATCATGCCGACCGAACCGTATCTGCTGGGATCCCATTCCGGCTGCTGCGGCATCTGGACTTCCGGCCCGGATTTTGACTGGGTGCCGGACTCCTACAAGATCAAGGCCAAGAACGGCAAGGTCTACAACCGCATGACCACCGTGGACGGTCTTTTCACCGCCGGCGACGGCGTGGCCTGTTCCGGTCACAAGTTCTCCTCCGGCTCCCATGCCGAAGGCCGGATCGCGGCCAAGGAAATGGCCCGTTACGTGCGGGACAATGCCGACTTCACCCCGACCATCAAGGAGTCCAAGGACGAACTGGTGGACATGGTTTACAAACCGGTCCGGGTGTACCTGGACAATTCCCAGTACACCACCGCTGAAGACATCAACCCCAACTATCTCAAACCGGAAGGGATGATGTACCGGCTGATGAAGGCGACCCATGAGTACGGTGCCGGCACGGCTACCTACTACCAGACCACCGAGAAAAACCTGGAAATCCTCATGGACATGTTCGAGGTTATGCGCGAAGATTGCGAAAAACTGGCTGCCGGCGACCTGCATGAACTGATGCGGGCCTGGGAAATCTACCACCGGATCTACACCGTGGAAGCCCACTGCCGTCACATCCAGTTCCGCAAAGAGACCCGTTACCCGGGCTTCTACTACAACGCGGACTATCCCGGACAGGATGATGCCAACTGGTTCTGCTTTACCAACTCTTCTTATGATAAAGCCAGCAACCAGTGGAATCTGAAGAAGGTTGATTACGTAAAAATCATTCCCGACGCCTAATGGATCGGGTTTGATTGATGGACAAAAAACCTCCAGGCGCTCCGGCGTCTGGAGGTTTTTATTACCCACCCGGTCAATCCGTTCTCATCCCGGTTTGTCAGCCGGTTTGCCAGGGCAAAAGATTTTTCCGGACGAATCTCTTGCACAGCCAGCCGCTTTGGTATATGGAAGAAGAAATTGCGGATGGATCGGCCGCCGGAGTTGAAGCATGCAGTGGGGCTGTTGCGCTGTGAACAGGTCCACTGGATTCGTCAAGTCCGGAGGGGCGGGCCCGGACCGGGCATCCGGATTAGGGATAGCCGCTGAATGACGGACGGACAGGTTTTCTGTCTCTGAATATCAGGCAAAAAGAACAAGGAAACACAAACGTTAACATTATGCACGGAGGGATGGTATGACGACAGACAATTCAACCCCTGCCAGCAACAGCAGCATCCTGGTGGTCGGAGGGGGTATCAGCGGTTTGACTACCGCCCTTGAGGCAGCAGAAGTCGGGTACGAGGTTTTCCTGGTGGAAAAGAATCCGTACCTGGGCGGACGCGTGGCGCAGTTAAACCAGTATTTTCCCAAGCTGTGTCCCCCTACCTGCGGTCTTGAGATCAATTTCAGGCGCATAAAAGAGAACCGGAAAATCCGGACCTATACCATGGCCGAGGTCACCAAGGTGGCGGGCGGCCCCGGGGATTACACGGTCACGGTGCAGTTGAACCCGCGGTTCGTGAATGAAAACTGTACCGCCTGCGGGGACTGCGTGGCGGCCTGCCCGGTAGAGCGCAGCAACAGCTTTAATTTTGATATGGACAAGACCAAGGCTATCTATAAGCCGTACGAGATGGCGTTCCCCATGCGGTATGCCATTGATGCGTCTGTCTGCAAGGGCACGGAATGCGGTAAGTGCGTCGAGGCCTGCCAGTATCAGGCCATTGAGCTGGACATGAAGCCTAAGACCATTGATCTCGCCGTCGGTTCCATTGTCTGGGCCACCGGCTGGGAACCCTATGACGCCTCCAAGATCGACAAGCTGGGCTACGGCACCTGCCCGAACGTCATCACCAACATGATGCTGGAGCGCCTGGCCGCGCCCAACGGCCCCACCCAGGGGCAAATCCTCCGGCCGTCGGACAACAAGGCGCCCGAGAGTATCGGCTTTGTGCAGTGCGCCGGCTCCCGGGACGAAAATCACCTGCCCTATTGTTCCTATATCTGCTGCATGGCTTCCCTGAAGCATGCCACCTATATCCGGGAACGGTATCCGGACGCCAAGATCTACATTTTCTATATTGACCTGCGGGCGCCGGGATACAAGTACGAAAAATTCTACGCCAACATCAAGGAAGATGAGAATGTCTTCTTTATCAAGGGCAAGGTGGCCGAGGTCAACGAGGGGCCGGACGGCAAGGTGACCCTGGTGGCCGAAGACGCGGTTTCCGGAGATAAAATCCAGCAGACGGTTGATATGGCGGTGCTGGCCACCGGTATGCAGCCCACGGCAGCCAACGTCAAACTGCCCGCGGACCTGAAAATGACCGCGGACGGGTTCATCGTGAACGACTACGAGAAAGGCGGCATGTTCGCGGCTGGCTGCGCCAGCAAACCGGCTGACGTGGTTACATCCAATCAGAACGCGACCGGTATGGCCTTAAAGGCCATTCAAACACTGAAAAGATAGGAGGTCCCCATGGATAAGAAATACGGTGTTTATATCTGCACGGGCTGCGGGATAGGGGATGCGCTCGATATCGAGCAGTTGTGCGAAGTCCCCAAGGAAGAAGGGCTTCCTGTCAAAACCCATCCGTTTTTGTGCAGCCAGGAAGGTGTAGACCTGATCAGGCAGGATATTGAAAATGAAGGCATCAATACCATGGTCATCGGCGCCTGTTCGCGCCGGGTGAACTTTGATACCTTTGCCTTTGATAATTGTATTGTCGAACGGGCCAATCTCCGGGAGCAGGTGGTCTGGTCCCATCCCCGTTCGGAATTCCCGGCCCTGACCGAAGAGGAAAAAGAGGACGAGGAAAATTTCGACCGGGTCCAGATGATGGCCGAGGATAACATCCGCATGGGCATGGCCCGGCTGGAGAGCGTGGACCTGCCGGAACCCTATGAGCTGGAAACGTTGTCCCGCAGGATCCTGGTCATCGGCGGCGGCGTCACCGGCATGTCGGCGGCCCTGGATGCCGCCCGGGCCGGCTATGAAGTCACCCTCGTGGAAAAAGAAAAAAACCTGGGCGGATTCGCGGCCAGGATGCGTCAGCAGATGCCCGTTTCCGATCCTTACGACAGCCTGGTCCCGCCGGTGGTGGCGGATATGCTCAAGGCGGTCGAGGCCGAGGACAGGATCACCGTCAAGACCGAAACAATCGTGGCCCGGATCGCCGGTCAGCCCGGTGATTTCACGGTGACCCTGAAAAATCCCGGGGAAAAGCACCCCTTTGATGTTCCCTATCCCCTGCCCGAAGAGATGAAGTATGACGAAAACGGCAATGAACTGAATGCCGAACAGCAGTTCGAGGCGCTTCAGCAGTATAACGAAGGGCGCCAGGATATTCTGACCTTTGACCCGGACGGGGAAAAATTCGGCGCGGTGGTGCTGGCCGCGGGCTGGCGCCCGGCGCAGCTGGAAGGCGAGCAGTACGCCCACCTGGGCATCGGCGATATCCCGGACGTGATTACCAACACCCAGTTCGAGGAAATGGCCGGCCAGGGAAAAATCACCCGGCCATCGGACGGCAAGGAAGCCAAAAACGTTGTCTTTATACAGAGCCCCGGCCGCAGCGAGGATGACAGTGACTTTGACTACTGCGCCTCGGTCACCAGCATGGCGGCCCTGAAACAGGCCAAGTATGTCCGGGATGACTATCCCGACGGCAAGGCCTATATTATTTATCAGCACATGCGGACCCCCGGGCTGTCCGAATATTTTTACAAGGCCCTGCAGCAGGATCCGGGTGTGTTCATGAGCAAGGGCGAGGTCACCGCGGTTTCCAAGACCGGCAGCCAGCTGGCCGTGGAGGCGGACCACACCCTGCTGGGCGAGAAATTGAAGGTCAAGGCGGACCTGGTGGTCTTGTCCGCCGGCATGGTTCCGGCCACCTACGACGACCCGGTGGTCAACCTGGCCTATCGCCAGGGACCGGGCTTCCGGGATAACGATATTTTTGACCAGTACGCGGATTCCAATTTTATCTGTTTCCCCTACGAGACCCAGCGGACCGGCGTTTACGCGGCCGGCACCATTCGGCGGAGCATGACCATTGAAGAGTCCGTGGAAGACGCCGCCGGCGCCGCCTTGAAGGCGATTCAGTGCATCGAATCGTCCAACCGGGGCGTGTCCGTGCATCCCCGTTCCGGGGACATGACCTACCCGGACTTTTTCTTCCAGCGCTGCACCAGCTGCAAGCGGTGCACGGAAGAGTGCCCCTTCGGCGCCCTGGACGACGATGCCAAGGGGGTTCCCAAGCCGAATCCCACCCGCTGCCGCCGCTGCGGTACCTGCATGGGGGCCTGCCCCGAGCGTATCATCGGTTTTGCCGATTACAATATCAACAGCATCGGCAACATGGTCAAGGCCATTCAAGTCCCCTCCGAGGACGATTATGATGAACCGCCGCTGCGGATTCTGGCCCTGGTCTGTGAGAACGACGCCTATCCCGCCATTGACATGGCCGGTATGAACCGGCTCTCCTTTTCGGCGGATGTGCGGATCATTCCCGTCCGGTGCCTGGGATCGGTCAATGTTATCTGGATAAAAGACGCCATGTCACAGGGCATGGACGGCGCCATCCTGCTGGGCTGCAAGCATGGCGATGATTACCAGTGCCATTTTGTCAAGGGCAGTGAGCTGGCCAGCATCCGGATGCAGAAAATCGGCGACGCCCTGTCCAGCCTGGCGCTGGAAGAAGAGCGCGTGACCCAGAAAGAGGTCGCCATTGACGATTACCACCGGATTCCGGAAATCATCAATTCCTTCGTGGAAGAGATCGAAGCGCTGGGCCCCAATCCGTTCAAGGGCTTCTAGTATCCTGGGACAGATAATACAAACATCGTCAGAATAATACGGAGGCTAACATGAGTGATAAATATCTGGCCGAGCCCGATCTGGATTTTATACATGAGGTGATGGGGCTTGGCGGGGATTCCCTGAAAAAATGTTTTCAATGCGCCACCTGCTCGGTGGTCTGCCCGATTGCGCCTGACAACAAGCCGTTTCCGCGCAAAGAGATGGTCGCGGCATCCTGGGGGCTGAAGGACCGGCTGGTCAGTGACGTGGACATCTGGCTCTGCCACCAGTGCGGGGACTGTTCCACTTATTGCCCGCGCGGTGCCAAGCCGGGCGATGTGCTGGGGGCGATCCGGTCGTACGCCATTAACGATTATGCCATCCCCAAGGGGCTGGCCAAGGCGGTCAATGATCCCAAAAAACTGCCGCTGCTGATCGCGGTGCCGGCGATCATTATCGCCATCCTGGCGTTCGTGACCACTACCATGGGCGGTGTCATGGAAAAAGTCTTTCATGCCCTGGGGCTGGAAGCCCTGGGGTTTGAATGGGCGCACCATCATGGCGAAGACGTCATTGCCCACGCGGACTTTTACTCCACCTGGTTCGTCGATCTTGTCTTTGTGCCCCTGGCCATCCTGGTGATCATTGTCTTTCTGCTGGGACTGCGCCGGTTCCTGACGGATATGCACGAGCAGGCCGTGGCTGACGGCAGAACCAGGCTGGGCAGCCAGAACATCGGTACCCTGGCCGTGGGTACGCTCAAGGGCATCATCACCATGCTGCCGACCATTCTCAAGCACGACAAGTTTACCGAGTGTACGGAAAACAGGGACCGGTCCACGGCTCACATGATGGTACTGTATGGTTTTATCGGGCTGTTTATCATGACCAGCTATGGTTTTATCGCCCTGTATCTGCTGCAGAGTCCGGGTCCCTATTCCCAGTTGAACCCCTTCAAGATCCTGGCCAATGCCGCCGGCATCGCCCTGGTTCTGGGCAGCATCCTGATGATCAAGAACCGGCTGGGCAAGAAAGACCAGGTCTCTTCTTATAAAGACTGGTTTCTGCTGGGCCTGGTGCTGGGTGTGGGACTCTCCGGTATGCTCACCGAACTGACCCGGCTGGCCGGTGCCGAGACCCTGACCTACCTGATGTATTATATTCATCTGATTTTCATTTTCGGTACCTTTGCTTATCTCCCCTTTTCCAAGCTGGCCCACTTGGTTTACCGGACCGTGGCCATGGGATATGCCGAATATTCCGGCCGGGAGAAATAGCACGGCAGCACTGTAAGCGTTGTCATATAACGTACAAAAAAAGGGAGGTCCTGGCGGCCTTCCTTTTTTTTGTGCGCTGCCGGGGCGGGGGGTTGGGGCGCGAAGAAATCGGCGGCTGCCCGTGTGCGCGCCTTGCAGACGGCGGTTTTGCAGCGGCCCACAGCGTGAAAAAATGGTAAGCAGCGAGCCCGTCCGCCGTTATCGGAGGGCAATTGCGGCAGCGGTTTTTTGCCGGGGGCTGAACCAGAAAAAAAGCCGGGAGTAAGTGACTTACTCCCGGCTTTTGATTCATGAAACGGTGATCGGCGGTATCCCGATCAATGGGCTGATGATTATTCGCCCGTGGCCGCTTTACCGGCCTTGATTTCCACCTTTTCGGTCAGGCCGCCATAGTATTCGCGAAGAATATCCAGAACCTCTTCCCGGCCGAAGTGATCGGGCAGCTCGGTGCCTTCGGACAGGCCCTTGCGCAGCATGGTGCCGGACAGCAGGACCCGGTCTTCCTTGGTGTGCGGGCAGGTCTTCAGGGAGGCCATGCCGTCGCATTTGTGGCAGTAGAAGGTCCAGTCGATTTTCAGCGGCGTGCAGAGCAGGGCCTTGCCCGGCTCGGACGGGGTCGGAATCTTGTCAAATATGGTCTGGGCTTCGAACATGCCGTAGAAGTCCCCCACGCCGGCGTGGTCACGGCCGATGATCATCCTGGAGCAGCCGTAGTTCTGACGGAAGGTGGCGTGCAGCAGGGCTTCCCGCGGCCCGGCATAGCGCATGTCCAGGGGATATCCGCCCTGAACCACGAAGTCTTCGACAAAGTAGTTCTTGACCAGTACGTCGATGCATTTGACCCGGACTTCGGCGGGAATGTCACCAGGTTTGAGGTTGCCGACCAAAGAGTGAATGTAGACACCGTCACAAACGTCGATGGCGATTTTGGCCAGATGTTCGTGGGAACGGTGCATGGGGTTGCGAAGCTGCAGGGCGGCAATTTCCTTCCACCCTTTTTCCTCGAAAATTTTCCGGGCATCGGCCGGACGGTGATAAATATCCGGATACCGTTCGGGATAATCACTCTCGGAGAGGACCTTGACCGGGCCGGCCAGGTTGAACTCTTTCTGGTTCATGACCATCTGGACGCCGGGATGATCGTCTTCGGCGATTTTCCAGAACTCTTCGGGAGTGGGAGTGCCTTCGCCCATGAAGACCTTCTCACATTCGTACTGCTTGTTCTCCTTGGTCATTTCGTACTTTTCAGTGACCTTCATGGTCGCCAGGATGTCGTCCTTCTTGGGATCATACAGGGCGATCTCGTCGCCTTCCTTGATCTCGTCGGCGTCTTCCTTGGAGGCGTCCAGGCAGACCGGTACCGGCCAGAAGGTGCCGTCGGCCAGCAGGTAGCTGTCGCAGACGCTTTTCCAGTCGGCCTTGGTCATGAAACCGGTCAGGGGGCTGAAGCCGCCGTTGCCGATCATGATCAGGTCGCCTTTGGCGCGGGGGCTCAGTTCGACCTTTTTCAGGCCTTCGGCTTTTTTCTTTTCCGCTTCCAGCTCACTGCCTTCGAGCAGGCAGGGGGTCAATCCTTTTCCGCCATGCGGTGCAATCAGTTGACTCATTGGTAATAATCTCCTTTCACGTTTGATTGGGTTATCGAAAAGGCAATCTTTTCTTTGCCGGTCGGTTGTTTATCTTTTGGCCCGGCGACCTGCGGAAAAACCGCAAAAACCGGTATCCACGTTCAATTATAAAACACTTACCATAGGCAAGGCCGCTGTTTTTGTCAATATAAAACTTGTGGGGCGTTTCTATTTTTGTCATAATACCTGTCTGACCAGTCCGGCGTTGTCATGCCTTGCCGGACGCGGGTTGGCAGGCGATCACCGGCAAAAATCCCTGCCTGCCCGAAGCCGAACCAGACCCATACGAGGAGCAATTGCGAATGATTGAGAGCTATTTGAAAGAGACGGCCCGGCGGGCGGAAGAGGGCATACCGCCGCGTCCGTTAACCGCAGAACAGATGGAATATTTATGCCGGCTGCTGGAGAATCCCCCGGCCGGCCGGGAAAATTTGCTGCTGGACTGGCTGGCCAACCGGGTGCCGCCCGGGGTTGATCCGGCCGCCCGGGTCAAGGCCGATTTTCTGGGTGCGGTGGCCGAAGGCCGGCGGACGTGCCCCCTGATTCCGACTGACCAGGCCATCGCCCTGCTGGGCGGCATGCTGGGCGGCTACAATATCCCCTGGCTGATCGCGTTTCTGGAAAACGAGCCGCTGGCACCGGCGGCGGTAGCGGCCCTGGCGGATTCCATTTTCGTCTTTGCGGCCTGGTCCCGGGTGGCGGAGTTGTCCCGGAATAACCAATATGCCGGCCAGGTGATCGCGGCCTGGCGGGAGGCCACCTGGTTTACCGACCGTTCCCCGGTGCCGGCGGAAATAACCCTGACCGTTTTCCGGGTGGACGGCGAAATCACCACCGATGATTTTTCCCCGGCCGGCGAAGCCGGCACCCGCTCGGATATCCCCCGGCATGCCCTGGCCATGCTTAAGTATCGCTGCCCCGCTGCCCTGGAGACCATGACCGAACTGAAGCAGAAGGGGCATCCCCTGGCTTTTGTCGGCGACGTGGTCGGCACGGGATCTTCCCGCAAATCGGCCGCCAATTCCCTGATCTGGCATATCGGCCAGGACATTCCCGGGGTGCCCAACAAGCGCCGCGGCGGGGTGGTGCTGGGGGGCAAGATCGCCCCGATTTTCTACAATACCCTGGAAGACGCCGGTGCCCTGCCCGTGGAATGCGACGTGTCCGCCTTGAAAACGGGCCAGGTCATCGCGGTGCGGCCCCATGAAGGGAAAGTGGTGGATGCCGCCAGCGGGAAGCTGTTGACGACGTTTGCCCTCAAGTCACCGGTGCTGCTGGACGAGGTGCGGTCCGGCGGCCGCATCTCTCTTATTGCCGGCCGGACCCTGACCAATGATGTCCGCCGCTTCCTGGGCCTGGAGCCGTCCGGCGTGTTTCAAGCCCCGGTTCAGCCGGAAATCCGTCCCGGCGGCTTTTCCCTGGCCCAGAAGATCGTCGGCCGGGCCTGCGGCCGCGCCGGGGTCAGTCCGGGCGAATACTGCGAACCGGTTTTGACCACGGTGGCCTCCCAGGATACCACCGGCAGCATGACCCGGGATGAACTGACCGAACTGGCCTGCATGAAATTTGAAGCCGACCTGGTCATGCAGTCGTTCTGCCACACGGCCGCCTATCCCACGGAAAATGATCGCATCATGCACCGTGATCTGACCGAATTCTTCCAGGCCCGGGGCGGCATCGCCCTGCGGCCGGGCGACGGGGTCATCCACTCCTGGGTAAACAAGATGATCCTGCCCGACACGGTCGGCACCGGCGGGGATTCCCACACCCGCTTTCCGGTGGGCCTGAGCTTTCCGGCCGGTTCCGGCCTGGTGGCCTTTGGCGCGGCCATGGGCAAGATGCCCCTGGATATGCCGGAATCGGTGCTGGTGCGGTTTTCCGGAAAGCGCCCGCCCGGCCTGACCATCCGGGACATGGTCAACCTGATCCCCCAGGCCGCCATTGAAGAAGGCCTGCTGACGGTGGCCAAGGAGGGCAAGGTCAACGCCTTTTCCGGCCGTATCCTGGAGATCGAGGGCACCGAAGATCTGACCGTGGACGAGGCCTTTGAACTGACCAATGCCTCGGCCGAGCGCTCGGCCTCGGCGGCCACCATCCGCCTGGCCGAAGAACGGGTCGTGGACGGCATGAAGAATAACCAGGCCGTGCTGGAGCGGCTGGTGGCCGACGGCTACCAGGACGCGGACACCCTGCGCCGCCGCATCGACAGGATCCAGGAGTGGCTGGACGCGCCGGCATTGCTGACCGCCGACAAGGACGCGGTCTATGCCGCGGTGCTCGAGATTGACCTGGCCGGCCTGACCGAACCCATCCTGGCCTGTCCCAATGATCCGGATGACGTCCGCCGCCTGTCCGCGGTGTCCGGCGCCCGGATCGACGAAGTCTTCATCGGTTCCTGCATGACCAATCTCAGCCATTTTCAGTCGGCTGCCCGGATTCTGGAAAGGGCCGACCAGCTGCGGACCCGCCTCTGGCTGACACCGCCGACCATTATCAACCGGGAATCCCTGGAGCAGGGCGGCCAGCTGGACCTGTTCGAACGCCTGGGCGCCCGCATCGAGATTCCGGGGTGTTCGCTGTGCATGGGGAACCAGGCCCGGGTGGCACCCGATACCGTGGTCATGTCCACTTCCACCCGCAATTTCGACAACCGCATGGGCGACAACACCTCGGTCTACCTGGGATCGGCCGAGGTAGCCGCGGTTACGGCCATCCTGGGAAGGCTTCCGACCCTCGACGAGTATTTCCACTGGGTCTTATAGCGCGAAAGAACGATTTGCGCCTTCACCGTATCTGCGGCGTCAAAGCTGTAATTAAAGATTGAATACGTCCTGAAATATTTGACACTTCCCGAATAAATCGTTATGCTGGAATTGTAATTGCCGTAGGAAAAAAGATCCCCGGATTTGTCAGCCGGGATATTTCATGAAATATTCGGGCTGGGGGGCAATGCGGGAAAGGCAAGGGCAACGTCAGCAGGAGGTGTCTCATGGCACGCAAAATCACCATCAGTGTTCCGGAAAATCTCTATGAGCGCATGGCCAGGTGGAAAGACTCGTTGAATTTTTCCCATGTATTTCAGAAAGCCATCTCGGCGGTGATCGAAAAGAAAGAAGATTTCCAGGAACGCATCCAGCAGGAACTGGACCAGACGGCCATTATTGAACGGCTGCGCCAGGAAAAAGCCGCGTCGGAAAACGACTATTTTGAGCAGGGCCGGCAGGACGGCCTGCAATGGGCCAAGAGCGCCCATTATGATGATCTGCAGTACGCCCTGCTCTGGATTCCGGATGACCGGCCCACCAGCGACAAGATCCTGGGGGATTATTTTGCCGAAAAGATCGCGGCCGACGATATCATGGATTATGCCGTGGGCAGTGATCCGGTCTGTGTCAACGAGTTTGTCCGCATTTACCTGGAAGGCTGGAAGGAAGGCGTCGGTGAGTTCTGGGCGGAGGTCCGGGACCGGCTTTGAGGCGGCTGGCAGTTCAGCCCGGGCTGAGATTACATCCGGCAGCCGGCAGAAAAATGCCGGCAGCCTCTGGCGCCGCTATTCCCGCAGCCCGGCATCGATGGGTTCCGCCTCCGGTACGGGCGGCAGGTTGCCCCGGATAAAGTAGTTCTGCTGCAGGGAGTGGACGATCCGTTCTACTTCGTCAAGGGTCTGCCGCAGTTCTCCGATGCCCTGCCGGGTGGAGCCGGTGATGCGGGGAAAATCATCGCTGGCCGTTTCCACATTGGCCAGGGCGTTTTTCAGATTCTGCAGGCTCTGTTCCAGGGTGCCCAACACCTTCTTGATATCGGCCAGATGAACATAGACTTCATCGCCGATTTTCTGGTAGGTGACCAGGTTGGCATTGACCAGGTCCATGGTTTCCGGCGCCCTCTTGGTGGCCGCGGAGATATTGGCCAGGCTGGTTTCCAGTTCCTGCAGGCTGACCACCAGGGGACCCTGGGGATCTTTAAAAATTTCCGTAAGTTCGGCAATGTTCTGGATTACCGTCACCAGTTTCTTGGCGGTTTCCTCCACCTGGAATTCATTTAAAATATCGGCAATGGATTTTTTGGGCATGGAAGGGATCTGGCTGCCTTCGGGGATGACCGGTGCCTGGGGAGCACCCAGTTCCAGGGCCAGGTATTCGTCGCCGATGATGGTGGGGCTCTTGACGGTAACATGGGAGCCGCGGGTGATCTGGGACTGATATTTCTCCAGCACGGCGATGTCCACCCGCACCTTGTTCCCGGTCAGAACGATTTGTTTGACCCGGCCGATATCGGTTTTCTGCAGTTTGACCGCGGAATTTTTCTGCAGGTTGTAGCTTTCGTCAAAGATGGCGTAATACTCCACATGAGTCTCGAACCAGTTCTTGCCGCGTCCAATCAGGACAACCGTGGAAAAGAGAAGAAGGAGGACACTCAGCACGAAGGCGCCGACAATTTTTTCCCGTCTGCGGTAGACAAGTTCCATAAAGATCGCCCTCAGTATCTGGGTGTTATGCAGACAGAATCCCTGCTGATCAATATTTTTCCTGTGGGGGAAAAATTGTCAATATATTTTTTGTCGCGGCTGTGACAGATAATAGCCTTGCCCGTTCTTTGCTGATTTTGCAGCAGACCGGTGAGAATATGCTGCTTTTCCGGGGGAACCAGGGTCTCCGGCCGGTCGATCAGCAGCAGGGCGGCCGGCTTGGCCAGTTCCCGGATGATCAGTCCGGTCCACAAGTCCCACTGGCTGATTTCCGTGACCCGGAAATCCAGCTTGTCGGTCAGTCCCAGTTGGCGGCACATTTTTTCCATGCTGGACGTGAGCGGGGGAGACAGCGCGTTGGCCTCGTAATAGTGTGTCAGCAGCAGGTTTTCCCGGATGGTGCGGTTGCTGACCAGGGCGATATCCGGCGAAATAAAGCTGATCTTTTTTTTGCACTCCAGCATGCGGTTGTAGTCGGTAAAATCCAGCCGGCTGCCGGAAAACCGGTATTTTCCCCTGACCGGGGCGATCAGCGTGGCCAGGGCCCGGAAAAATAGCTTTGTCATTTCCGGCCGATCCGATTCCAGAAGCCAGAAGTCGTCTTCTGCGGCCGCAAAGAAAAAGGGCGGCAAAGCCGTTTCTGAATTTTTCAGCCGGTAATCGGATAATTCAATCAGCGGCATATCAGGTACCCCCCGGCGTTTCCGGGTTTTCCGGCTACAGGTAGAACAGACCGGAAATAAAGATGTTGATGATAATGCAGTAAAACAGGCACTCCACGGCTGCGGCCGAGGTCACCTGGGGGATGCGGGTAATACGCTTTTCGATCTTGAAGCCGTGATACAGGGTAACCAGGGAAATGACCGCCCCGAAACAGACCGCCTTGACCAGGCCGACAATGATATCCGAGGCGGTCAGGGCCTTGGCCATGCCGGAGAGATAATTGCTCATGGGAATGGAGGTGGTGGTAATGACGATGGCATAGCCCCCCAGAATGGCCACCAGGTCGAAAATGATGAACAAAAACAGTATGGCCGAGGTGATGCCGATAAAGCGGGGAACAGCCAGCAGGCGCAGGGGATCCAGGCCGGCCATTTCCAGGGAGTCAATCTCATTGAGCACCTGCATGTAGCTGATCTCAACGGTGACCGCCGTGGCGGAACGGAGAATCACCACGATGGCGGTCAGCACCGGGCCGATTTCCCGGATGATCAGCAGAATGGTGATCTTGGTCAGGTCGATCTGGGCGGAGAGTTCGGCAAACCGGATCAGCAGCATGGAGCCGATCAGCAGGGACAGGGGCACGATGATGAACAATGCCTGCACGGCTGTAAAATATATCTGCTCCACCACGCCCCAGCGGGTGACCGCCCGGCCCCGCATGGGATTTTTGATCAGAAGGACGATCAACTGCTGGGAAAAAGCAACCAGGTTGAGCAAATGGTCGGCATAGGCCAGGGTCTTGCTGCCGATATAACCGGTAAAACTGTTCATGTCGGTCTGGGAGTGAACTGGTGCTGTTGCGGCTTCGGCCGGTAAAGAGGTTTTGCGGTCAGGATCATTCCATGATCGGTCATCATTGAAT
>CAYTQK010000061.1:625-14357 GCA_964439745.1 uncultured Desulfobacterales bacterium | reverse complement strand
GGTGCCGGGCATGGGTCCGGCCGCTTTCGATGCGGCAATGGGCCTGCCGGCCGTCGCTGCACAGGACGGACACACCGCAGGAGCCGGTGGCGGTGTCAACGGCCAGGAGGTTCATTTTTTCTTTCCCCGGCGGCTTTTTTGGGCGGGGGGTTCGGCCAGGGCCAGGGGCAGGACCTTGTCCATGGAATCGACAAAGACGAAATCCACCTTGCGCCGGACGCTCTTGGGAATCTCGGAGATCTCCTTGCGGTTTTTTTCCGGCACGATAATGGTCTTGATGCCGGCCCGCAAAGCGCCCAGGGTTTTTTCCTTGAGACCGCCCACGGGCAGGACCCGTCCCCGCAGGGTGATTTCCCCGGTCATGGCCACTTCGCTGTTGACCGGGGTTTCGGTCAAAGCCGAGATCAGGGCCACGGCCATGGCCACGCCGGCCGAAGGGCCGTCCTTGGGAATGGCACCGGCCGGGACATGCACATGAATATCCGTGTTTTCAAAAACGTTCTCTTCGATGCCGTACTCCTTCAATCCGGAGCGGGCGTAGGTCAGGGCGGCCCGGGCCGACTCCTGCATGACCTCGCCCAGCTGGCCGGTCAAAACCAGTTCGCCCTTGCCCGCGTACAGCGATATTTCCACGTACATGGCCTCCCCGCCGCTCTGGGTCCAGGCCAGCCCGGTGGACAGGCCCACCTGGCTTTCCTCCTTGTCCAGTTCCGGGAAATAACGGGGAATGCCCAGGTACTTGTGCAGGTTGCCGGCGGTAATCTTTTGCCGGACGGTTTCTCCCTCGGCGATCTTGCGGGCCACTTTCCGGCAGATGGTGCCCAGTTCCCGTTCCAGGTTGCGCAGCCCGGCCTCGGAGGTATACTGGGTGATGATGTTGCCGAGTGCCTGGCCGCTGATATGGATATTGTCCGGCTTCAGGCCGTTTTCCGTCAACTGCCGCGGCAGCAGGTATTTTTGAGCGATGACCTGTTTTTCCTCCTCGGTGTAGCCGGGCAGGTTGATGATTTCCATGCGGTCATACAGGGCCGAGGGAATGGTATCCGGCTGGTTGGCCGTGAGAATGAACAATACCCGGGAGAGGTCAAAGGGCAGGTTCAGGTAGTGGTCGCTGAAGTCGGTGTTCTGTTCCGGGTCCAGCGCTTCCAGCAGGGCGGCCGAAGGGTCGCCCCGGAAGTCGGCGCCCAGCTTGTCGATTTCATCCATGACAAAAACGGGGTTTTTCGACCCGCATTGCTTCAGGCCCTGGATGATGCGGCCGGGCAAGGCCCCGATGTAGGTCCGCCGGTGCCCGCGGATTTCCGCTTCGTCGCGGATACCGCCCAGGGAAATGCGGACGAACTTGCGATTCATGGCCCGGGCGATGGATTTCCCCAGCGAGGTCTTGCCCACCCCGGGCGCACCGATAAAGCAGAGGATGGGACCTTTCATGTTGGGGTTGAGCTTGCGCACGCTGAGATATTCCAGGATGCGTTCCTTGATCTTGTCCAGCCCGTAATGGTCTTCGTCCAGGACATCCCGGGCTTTTTTGATGTCCAGCACGTCGCGGGTGGTCTGCTTCCAGGGGACCTCCACCAGCCAGTCCAGGTAGGTGCGGACCACCGAGGCTTCGGCCGAGTCGGGATGCATCTGCCCCAGCCGCTTGAGCTGCTTGTCGGCTTCCTTTTTGGCCTCCTTGGGCATCCTGGCCTTTTTGATCTTCTCCTGGTATTCGTTCAATTCCAGGGTGCGTTCGTCGGCCTCTCCCAGTTCCTTGTTGATGGCCCGCATCTGCTCCCGCAGGTAATAGTCCCGCTGGGTTTTGGAGATTTCATCCTTGACATTGGAATGGATCTTGGCCTGGACCGTGGAAAGATCAATTTCCCGGGAAAGGATGGTATTGATCCGTTCCAGCCGCACCAGGGGGTCGGTCAGTTCCAGCAGCTGCTGGGCTTCGCCGGTTTTCAGCTTCAGGTTGGAGGCGATCAGGTCGGCCAGCTTGCCGGGATCATCCATGCTTTCCAGGATGGTGTCGATTTCCGAGGACATTTCGCCGCGCAGGGAAAGGATCTTTTCGCATTGCTCCCGGACGTTCCGCATCAGGGCCTCGGCCTGGATGTCCAGGTCGGCCAGCGGTTCTTCATCAATGAGTTCGATTTTGACCTTGTAGCCCGGGGATTGCTCGGTATATTCCACGATTCTGGCCTTGGCAATGCCCTGAATCAGGGTTTTCAGGTGCCCGTCGGGCAGTTTCAGCATCCGCAGGATTTTGCCCACCGTGCCGACGGTGAATATTTCATCCGGCGAGGGGTTTTCATCGCCGGGGTTCTTCTGGGTGACCAGCAGCAGGTACTTGTCGCTCTCATTCATGGCCGTTTCCACCGAGTGAATGGAGCGGTCCCGGCCGATAAACAGGGGCAGAACCATGTCGGTAAAGATGACTACGTCCCGCACCGGCAGCAGCGGCATTTCTTCCGGGATATCAATATCTTCTTCGTTTTCATCGATTATGTTGATAAGATCGTCTCTATCTGCTTCAGCCATGGCTGACTCCGTATTTGCATTGTGTTTCAAGTTTTTTGGATTTTGCTTATCCTTTCTATTATAATTCCTGATTTGGTTTTTACAATGTCAATCTTGATTTTTACCGGCCAAGGCCGTACAGTTGACCAATTGCCAGGTGGTTTGAAAAATAAGCACGAGAGCAGGGACAGGATAACCCATTATGCCGGAATATTTGTTGAAAATTTTTGTGTTTGGCATCGGCGCCTGTATCGGCAGTTTTCTGAATGTGTGTATTTATCGTCTGCCGTTGGGAAAGTCGCTGGTTAAGCCCGCTTCCCGGTGCCCCCGGTGCGAGCGGCGGATCCGGGCCTGGGACAACATCCCCCTGCTCAGTTTTCTGCTGCTGCGGGGGCGCTGCCGGTATTGCGGATTGTCCATTTCCGGCCGCTACTGGCTGGTGGAACTGATTACCGCCCTGGCTGCCCTGGCGGTTTATGAAACCGCCGGCCTGACCGCGGCGGGGTTGTTTCATTTTATTTTCCTGGCCGTCCTGATCGTGGTGGTCTTTGTTGATATGGATTACCAGATCATTCCCGACGTGATCACCCTGCCCGGTATCGTAATATTTTTTTCGGCGGCGGTGCTGACCGGGCGGCTGGAGTGGATGTCTTCTTTGCTGGGTATCATAGTCGGCGGGGGCATCCTTTACCTGGTGGCCCTGGCCTATTGGCTGGTCAAGGGCGCCGAGGGCATGGGCGGCGGTGATATCAAGCTGCTGGCCATGATCGGAGCCTGGTGCGGCATTTCCGGGGTGATCTTCACCCTGCTGATCGGTTCGGTGACCGGCACCCTGGTCAGCGCGGTGATTATTATCGCCTACCGGCAGAATCTTCAGTACCGATTGCCCTTCGGGCCGTTTCTCGCCCTGGGCGCCATCGGCTATGTTTTCTTCGGTCCGGAGCTGATTCACTGGTATTTTAGCCTGTAAAGCCGGCGGGAACACCCGCAAATCCAACAGTCAGAACGAGGAGCAAGCAGATATGGACCAATTAAACGCACTGTCGGTGCTGGATGGCCGCTACGCGGCCATGACCGAGGGGCTGGCCGAAATTTTTTCCGAGGCCGGGCTGATCCGGCACCGCCTTTACGTGGAACTGCAGTGGCTGAAATTCCTGGGCCGGGAGCTGCGCTTATTCGCGATAACGGATTCGGATCTGGAAACCATTGACGCCGTTCTCCGGAATTTTGACGCCGGCGGCGCAGAGCGGGTCAAGGAGATCGAGAAAACCACCAACCATGACGTCAAGGCGGTGGAGTATTATATCAAGCAGGAGCTGGACCGGGCCGGCCTGGACAAAATCCGTGAATGGACCCATTGTGCCTGCACCTCGGAGGACATTAACAACACCGCCTACGCGCTGATGGTCAGCCGGGGAAGGGACCTGGCCGCTGCCGTCCTGGATGGACTGCTGGAAGAGATCGAAGAGCTGGCCAAAGTGCATCGGGCCACGCCCATGATGGCGCGAACCCATGGCCAGCCGGCTACCCCCACCACGGTGGGCAAGGAGTTCGTCAATTTCGCCTGGCGGCTGCGCCGGGAGTCGAACAAGCTGCAGACCGCCGAGATCCAGGCCAAGATCAACGGGGCCTCGGGGAATTTCAACGCCCACGCCTTTGTTTTTCCCGAGATCGACTGGATCGGGGCCTCCCGGACTTTTCTGAGCGAAGACCTGGGGGTGACGCCCCTCCTGTTTACCACCCAGATCAATCCCTACAGCTATATTGCCGAACTGCTCCAGATCATGATCCGGGCGGCCGCCATACTCATCGACCTGGACCGGGACATGTGGGGCTATATTTCCCTGGGCTACCTGGCCCAGAAAACGAAAAAGGGCGAGGTGGGGTCGTCCACCATGCCCCACAAGGTCAATCCCATTGATTTTGAAAACAGCGAGGGCAATCTGGGGGTGGCCATTTCCCTGATGGAGCATCTGGCGGTGAAACTGCTGCAGTCGCGATTCCAGCGCGATCTTTCCGACAGTACCGTGCTGCGGAACCTGGGCGCGGTCTTCGGGTATTTCGTCATCGGCGTCAAAAACTGCCGCAAGGGATTCGGCAGGATTGATGTGGCCGACACGTTGATTTTTTCGGAGCTGGAGTGTACCCCCCAGCTCCTGGCCGAACCCATCCAGACGGTTATGCGGGTATTCGGGGAGGCCGATCCCTATGAAACCCTCAAGGTGCTGACCCGGGGCCGGGAAGTGACCATGGATGACTTTCACCGGCTGGTGGACGGTCTCCAGTCCGTGCCAGCGGAAGTCAAGGAGCGCTTGCAGGCGCTGACCTGCGGCACCTATACCGGCCTGGCCGAACAGCTGGTAACCCTTTATTTTGAAAAAAAACAGGAGAGGGAAGATGCTAAAACCTGAAAAACGAACCCTGATCCGCGGCACGGGCCGGTTTATTCCCGACCGGCTGGTGACCAACGAAGACCTGACCCAGTGGATGGATACCACCGATGAGTGGATCCGCAAGCGGACCGGCATTGAGCAGCGCTACTGGATCCCGGCCGAAGGCGAGACCGGGTCTTCCGATCTGGGCCTGGAAGCTTCCCGGATCGCCCTGGACCGGGCCGGCTGGAGCCCCGAGGACCTGGACCTGATTATTTTCGCCACCCTCAGCCCGGATATCTTTTTCCCGGGGTCCGGCTGCCTGTTGCAGCATAAACTGGGCCTGAGCAGTACGCCGGCCCTGGATATCCGCCAGCAGTGCACCGGTTTCATTTACGGGCTGGCCACGGCCGACGCCTATATCCGCGGCGGCCTGGCCGAGCGGATACTCTTTGTCGGCGCGGAAGTGCACAGTACCGGCATTGACATCTCCACCCGCGGCCGGGACGTGGCCGTTATTTTCGGCGACGGCGCTGCCGCGGTCTGCCTGGAAGGCGTGGAAACCGAAGAGGACATCGGGGTGCTGGCCTCGGTCCTGCACGCCGAGGGCAAGTATGCCGAAAGCCTTGTCCTGGAGGCGCCGGCATCCCGGATCTACCCGGAACGCATCACCCACGAGATGCTGGATCAGGGCCGGCAATATCCCAAGATGGACGGCAAGCGGATTTTCAAGCTGGCCGTGACCCGGCTGCCGGAGGTCACCCTGGAGGTGATGGCCAAGGCCGGCCTGACCTCCATGGACGAGATCGACCTGATCATTCCCCACCAGGCCAACCTGCGTATCAACGAATTTTACGAGCAGGCCATGGAGCTTTCCCCGGGCAAGGTCTACAACAATATCCAGAAGTACGGCAACACCACCGCCGCCACCATCCCCCTGGCGCTGGACGAGGTCATTGAGCAGGGCGGTTACAAATCCGGGGACACCGCCCTGTTCCTGGGTCTGGGCGCGGGCGTCACCTGGGGGGCCAACCTCTACCGGCATGCCTGACGAGTCGGAGACGGTCGAGGAGTGCAAAGGGGAGGGGGGCATTGGTAAACATACGGTATATACTTTTCGGTATCCTGTTGCTGCTGCTCGGTGCCCTGGTCTACCTGACGGATCGACCGCCGGAGCGGACCTGGTTTGTGTCGGTTCTTCCTTTTCAGATCAGCCTGTATGATAATACAGGTCCGCTTCTTTTTGGTCCAGCCGGCCGGTTTCTGCCCCACTTGGCGCATGTCATGGCCTTTACCTTTCTGACCGCCGGTATTCTCAACTGCGGCAAACGATGCAGTGCGATGGTTACTCTGTTCTGGTTGTTCGTGAACCTCGCTTTTGAGCTGGGCCAGAAATACGGCACCTTGGCGGCCGGTCTGGTACCGAACTCCATGGCAGAAGTTCTGCTGCTGGATAAGACCCGGAACTATTTTCTCCGGGGAACATATTGCCCGCTGGACATGGCAGCGGTTGGCGTGGGCGCTTTGCTGGCTTATCTGCTCCTCATTTACGGCAACCCCAAGAGGAAGAAATTATGAACAATGGCAGATTCTTTTTCCCGGCGATTCGTTATGCCGGCTTGATGGCTGTTATTGTTTTTGGACTGTTTACCATTATCGGCACCGGCGGCGGTGGGAATGGCGGCAACTCCACGCCCGATCATACCACCGCCGGTTCTTCGGAGACCGGCGACTCCGCGGAACCTTCTTCACCGGCGTTGCCCGACATTGTCGTTACCACCCTGGATGACGTGGAAGCAGCAGCCCCGGGCATGGTGACCCTTCGTTCCGCCCTGTCGGCGGCACAATCCGGACAGCGGATTGTCTTTGACCAAGCCCTGGACGGGGGAACCATTGAACTTGCCTTGGTGGCTGATGAACACACGGTCCTGCCAGGGGAATGGATGGAGATGGAGGTTGACCCGGACACGGGCGTTGCCATAAGCGTGCTGAAAGGGTATGTGGATCGCGACTACGGGGCCTCGGCGCTCTATACCACCAAAGATGTTGTCATCGACGCCTCGGCGCTTCCAGCGGGCCTTACCATCTGCTGCGGTGATGCCATCGAAGCCCGGGTTCTGGCTGTTTATGGAAATTTGACCATGAGCAACGTCACCATTACCGGCGGCCGGAGCGTGGCTTCTCTGGATATCGATCCGGACAATGATTCCACCCAGACGGCGACCCTGGCCCGGGGGGGTGGCCTGGCCGTCTGGGGTCTGGCCCGGCTCTCCAACTGTACCATTTACGACAATTTATGTGATAAGTCGGCTGATAATCACCGGGAACGCGATCAGGGCGCTTTTGGCGGCGGTATTTACGCCGACGTGGTCCGGCTGACCGATTGTGTCGTCTCGGGCAATGTTGTTCTCGGTTCCGGTACCTCGGGTGGCGGTGTTTTTACCGTTGGCGGCGCCCAGCATTTCACACAGGAATCACTTCTCGAGCGGACCGCCGTAACGGGCAATCGTCTTACCGCCCCAACCGCCTACGGAGCCGGGGTTTACTCTGATGGTGGGGGGATCGGCAAGGCCAATACCCTCCGTCTGGTGAATTGCACGGTGGCCTGGAATGTGGTGGAGGGTGAATATTCTCCTTACGGGTACTGGCGCGGCGGCGGCATTTACATGTCCAACGGGTTCATGGAAATCCAGTCCTGCACCATCGTGGACAATCATGTCTCCGGTTACTGGCGGGAGGATCTCTTGGGCAAATGCAGCCTGGCCGGTGGTGTCGCCGCCACCATCGGACTTGCCCATGCCGTGGACAGCATGACCATCGGGCACAGCATCATCGCCGGCAATACGGTGACAGATAAAAACGATGCCGGTCGGACTTATGATCAAGATATTTTCACCGGGTCGCTGATGTATTTCAAAAGCCGCGGATACAACCGCTTTGGCGTCATTGATTTTTCCCAGATGCTGGTACCCGTGGGTGAAAAAGATTGGTGGTCTCTCTGCCGGAAGCATTATCCCAAGGTGGGAGATGCCGGGGGCGTCCGCATGGAAGATGTGATCGACACGGCCGCCGGCATGGGGTATTCTCCTTTCATTTTTTCCAAGGGCTGTAACGAGGGGAGTCCGGTGATTTTATCATATCAGCCGGCGGGCACCGCCCGGGAACAGATCCCGGCGGACTGGTATCTGGTACCCGAGGTGCTGGCCGAGTATGAGGTTTTTCGCGGAGAGGACGATTTTCTGGAGATCTTCCTTGCCCGCGTGGAAGACCATATCGTCGGTGCCGGATCGGGGTTTGCGGCCGGGTTCATCGGTGATTTCAATGATTATCTCGCCGGGGAGGAATACCAGGATCCCTGGGGCAATCCCATTGAAACAGTGGCCGACATCGCCTTTTTCGGGCCGGCCGAAAGCTGGGTCAAGGAGCCGGAAAATTTCCCGCTGATCCTTTTCTGGCATGCCTTTGACGATGCCTTGTCCGGGCAGGTGCCCGACCTGGGCGACCAACTCATCGGTGATAACCAGTGGCTGACCTTGTTTCCCGCGGGCGGTCCCTTGGTGGAGAACACCGGCATAGATTTTGAGATTCACGAGTCCGCCGGTGGATTTTACCTACTGGACATTGTCGATCAGAAGCAGACCCCCCGGGCCGTTAACGGTTTTGGCGATATCGGTGCCATTGAAATAATCCGTTAAAGCTGGCGGCCAAGTCCGGCCGCTGTCGCGACTGCCTATTGCTTCAGCTCGATGACCAGGCGGTCATCCTCCTCCCGCACGGGAAAGGCGGGCAGGGGGTTACGGGCCGGGCCGGAGATCACTTCGCCGTGGTAGTTGTAGACCGAGCCGTTGATGCTGCAGCATTGGAGGCGGTCTTCTTCGGCGGCCGGGTCGATCCGCCGGCCGCCGATGTGGCTGCACTTGTTCTGCAGGGCGTAGAAGCGTCCGTCGCGACCGTGAAAAAGAAGGATGCGCCGATCCAGTCCCTTGCCTTCCAGGCGCAGGGCCCCGCCCGGCTGGCTGATTTCCGTGGCCCGCTGGCGGTCCACGACGATGGTATCGCCTTCATGGGCCCAGCAGTCCGGGTCAGCCGGCAGGGGTGTTTCGCAGATTCCGAAGATTTTCTTCAACAATTTCATGGGTAAAACCTCCTGTTGTCTGGTGTGGTTATCAGGCCAGGCCGCTTTTGCGCAGGGCCTCGGCCATGGCGTTGCCGGTGGGGGGGTGTTGCTGTTTTTGGCCGGCAGACTTGTCTTTGGCGGCGGCTTTTTTCCGGGGTGCGGAGTCTTTGTTTTTCCCTGCGGCCGCTTTTCCCGGCTCTTTCAACGACAGGGAGATCCGTTTTCGGTCCCGGTCCACTTCCAGGACGGTCACCATGACCCGCTGCTGGACGCCGACGCTGTCGGCCGGTGATTTGACAAAACGGTCGGCCATCTGGCTGATGTGGACCAGGCCGTCCTGGTGCACGCCGATATCCACGAAGGCCCCGAAAGCGGTCAGGTTGGTGACCACCCCCGGCAGGCGCATGCCCGGCTGCACGTCGTCGATGGTGTTGACCCCCTCGGCAAAGGAGACTGCTGCAAAGGATTGCCGGGGGTCGCGGCCGGGCTTGGCCAGTTCCGCCAGGATATCGTTGAGGGTGGGCAGGCCGACAGTGTCGCTGACATAGGCGGCCGGATCGATTTGCTGCCGCAGTTCCGGCCGGCGGATGAGGTCGGTCACCCCGCAGTCCAGGTCGCGCGCCATGGCCGCGACAAGGGCATAGCTTTCCGGGTGGACGGCGCTGGCATCCAGGGGGTTGTCCGCCCCGGGAATCCGCAGAAAGCCGGCGCACTGCTCAAAGGTCTTGGGTCCGAGCCGCGGCACGTCGTGCAGCTGCTGCCGGGAGGCAAAGGGGCCGCGGGCTTCCCGGTGGGCCACGATGTTTCTGGCGATGCCGGCGTTCAGACCGGAGACATAGGTCAGCAGCTGGGCGCTGGCCCGGTTCAGGTCCACGCCGACCCGGTTGACGCAGCTGATAACCACGTCATCCAGGGCCTGTTTCAGTTCACCCGGATCGACGTCGTGCTGGTACTGGCCCACGCCGATGGACTTGGGGTCGATCTTGACCAGTTCAGCCAGCGGATCCATCAGGCGCCGGGCGATGGAGACGCTGCCCCGGACGGTCAGATCATGGTCGGGAAACTCTTCCCGGGCGACCTCGGATGCCGAATAAACAGACGCCCCGCTTTCGTTGACCATGACTACCGGGACGGAAGAGGTGCAGGGCAGGGCCCGCACAAAGGCCTCGGTCTCCCGGCCGGCGGTGCCGTTGCCCACGGCAATGGCCTCCACCGCGAATTGTTCACACATGGCCGTCACTTTCTGCCCGGCTTCTTTCTGGCCGCCTCCGGAAAAATGGGGATAGATGGTGTCCGTGTGGAGGAGCTTGCCCTGGCGGTCCAGGCAGACCACCTTGCAGCCGGTGCGGAAGCCGGGATCAATGCCCATGACCCGCCTGGCACCCAGGGGCGGGGCCAGCAGGAGCTGGCGCAGGTTTTCGGCAAAGATGCGGATGGCTTCGTCATCGGCCCGCTTTTTGGCGAAAAGCCGGGTTTCCGTTTCCATGGAGGCTGACAGCAGTCGCTTGTAGCCGTCCTGGACCGCCAGGGCCACCTGGGCGGAATCTTCCCCCTGTCCCTTGACAAACAGGTCTTCCAGGAGGGCCATGGCGGTTTTTTCGTCGGGCAGGAGGCGGAAGACCAGGATGCCTTCGGTTTCGCCCCGGCGCATGGCCAGCATCCGATGGGAAGGCACCGCGGCCACCGGTTCGGTCCAGTCGAAATAGTCCCGGAACTTGGCGCCTTCTTCCTCCTTGCCGGTGATGACCCGGCAGGTGAGGACGGCTTTGGTGAAAAAAAGGTCCCGCATGGCGGCCCGGGCGGTATCGTCTTCATTGATCATCTCGGCGATGATATCCCGGGCCCCGGCCAGGGCCTCCTCCACGGAGGTTACTTCCTGGTCCGGGTCCACAAAGGCCTGGGCCGCCGCCCGGGGGTCTTCTCCTTTTTGCTCCAGCACGGCCAGGGCCAGGGGCTCCAGCCCTTTTTCCCGGGCCTTTACGGCGCGGGTACGGCGCTTGGGTTTGTAGGGCAGGTAGATGTCTTCCAGCACGGCCATGGTTTCGGCGGCCAGAACCCGTTCTTTCAGATCATCGGTGAGATGACCATTCTTTTCCAGAGAATCCAGGATGGTCTGCCGCCGTTCTTCCAGGTCCCGCAGCTGGCGCAGTTTGTCCCGGATGGCCGTCACCGCCACTTCATCCAGGCTGCCGGTGGCTTCTTTGCGGTAGCGCGCGATAAAGGGGATGGTGGCGTCGTCCGCCAGCAGATCGGCCACGGCCCGGACCTGGTGGGCGGGGATACGCAGCGCCTCTGCCGTATTTGTAATCAGGGGGTCGGTTTTCATACTTCTCCGCTTGTATGTCTCGGGCAGGGGGCTGCCGAAAATTATGGCCGCCGCAACCGGTTTTCAGGAGGTGATGGTGCGCAGCACGTCTTCATTGCCGACCACGCCGACCAGTCGCCCGTTTTCCACCACCGGGATGGTATGGTATTTTTTGTCCACCATGAGGTCGGCCAGCACGGAGATTTCGTCAGCCGGGGAAACCGTCACCGGGTCGGGTGTCATGGCCTGATCCACGGTAATGGCCGTAATTTTTTTGACCTCTTTTTCCAGCTGCCGGCTGGAAGTGGTGGGGATAAAGGCGTCCAGCAGGGTAAAGAAGCTGGGAATGGGCATTTTTTTCTGCTGGGTGATGAGGTCGCTCTGGCAGAGAATGCCGACCAGCCGGCCGGCATCATCAACAACCGGCAGCCCGTTGATGCCTTTTTCGATCAGGATCTTGGCCGCGCGGGTGATTTCCGTGTCCGGGGTGACCGTGATGACTTCGGTGGTCATGATATCTTTGACGGTGATCATGCCGTATGCCTCCTTGTAAACTGTCAGTGGATATTTTTCTGCCAGTATACTCTCCCCGGCGAGAGGAGTCCAGTTCCGGAAACTAAAATTTTGAACTTCGAGAGGGGGTCACGGTCCTCTTATCCGGGGCCGAACCCGGTAACGCTATCGACTGAGCAGATCCAGGTAGTACCGGGTAATGGGATCGGCCGACGCAAAAGGATCGGGCTCGCCCTGGTTGGCCGCGGCCAGCTGCCGGCGGGCATCGCCGGCCAGGGTCTTGCCCAGCTCCACCCCGAATTGGTCAAAAGGGTTGATGCCCCAGACAAAGGCCTCATAAACGGTGCGGGCCTCGTAAAAAGCCAGCAGCCGGCCCAGGCTGCCCGGCGACAGGTCGGGCAGGATAATGGTGGAAGAGGGACGGTTGCCGGCAAAGCTGCGATGGGGATCCTCGGTAGCCCGGCCTTCAGCCAGGGCCCGGGGCTGGGATACCAGGTTGGCCCACAATTCCTGGTGATTGGTGACCCCCCGGGAAGTTGCCTGGTAGCGGGAATATTGAGGAGTCATGACGCCGATAAAGTCGATGGGAAACGCCGTGCCCTGGTGGGCCAGCTGGAAAAAGGAGTGCTGGGCGTTGGTGCCGGGCTCGCCGAAGATGAGCATGCCGGTGGCCGTTTCCACTGGTTTCCCTTCGGCGGTGACGGATTTGCCGTTGCTCTCCATGTAGAGCTGCTGAATGTGCGGGGTCAGCCTGGCCAGTGGGGCGGCATAGGGAATGATGGCCTGGGCGGAATAGCCCAGGAAATTGTTGTTCCAGACGCCGAGCAGGGCGGCGGTCAGGGGCAGATTCTGCTCGGCCGGGGCCAGCCGGGTGTGTTCATCCATGGCATGGGCCCCCCGCAGAAATTCTTCAAAGCGGTCATAGCCCAGGTAGAGGGCCAGGGGCACCCCGCCCACGGCCGAGGTGACGCTGTACCGGCCGCCGATGAAATCGAACATGTGAAAGGACTTCAGCACGGGAAAGGCGGCCGGATCGTCCGGGTTGTCACCGGGACTGCCCTGGCTGGTGACCGAGACAAAATGCCGGGCCGGCTCCAGCCCCTGTGCGGTCATGAACGCCCGGGCCTGGTTGGCGTTGGCCATGGTTTCGGCGGTGGTGAAACTCTTGGAAACCACGATCCAGAGGGTGGCCGCCGGATCGATTTCAGCCGCCACCTCTCCGAAATTGTGGATGTCCACGTTGGCCAGAAAATGCAGGGTAAGGCCTTTATCGGCATAGGCCCGCAGGGCCCGGGCCGCGAATTCCGTGCCCAGGTAGGAGCCGCCGATGCCGATGACTACCACGTGCCGGAAGGGTTGGCCGGTGGCTCCCCGCAGGGTGCCGTCATGCACCGCCCGGGCAAATTCCCGGATTTCCTGGCGCACCCGCCGCATCTCCGCCAGCACGTCCATGCCGTCCACGGTCAGGGAGGTGCGGGTGAAATCCCGGGCGGCCGTGTGCAGGGCGGCCCTGTTTTCGGTGACATTGACCGTTGCTCCGTCGGTCATGGCCTGGAATTGTTGCTGGATTTTTCTTTCGGCGGCCAGGTCGTACAACCCGTCCAGAACCGCCTGGTCCAGGCGCTGCCGGGAAAAATCAAACAGAAAATCATCGTGGCGCAGGGAAAAATCTTCCAGCCGCCCGGCCGCGGCGGTGAGATGCTGCAAGTGCATGTCCGGCGCAGACAGGCGCCGGGCCTGTTCCGTAAGCGCTTGCCAGGATTCCAGGGAAGTCAGGGGGGGTGACATAAAGGGCCTCCTTTCAAGAACCTTGCCCCAGATTATACCGGCCTGTCAGGAAATTTCAAGGAGGAACCCACGGCGGGAAGCAGTCGCCGGGGCAGGGAGCAGGGTGATGATTTTATTTATCGTTCCCCCCGACTT
>CAYTQK010000061.1:0-615 GCA_964439745.1 uncultured Desulfobacterales bacterium | reverse complement strand
GGCGATTTTCAAGTTTGGCGAGGATAAAAGGAAGGAGAGGGCCCGCTATAGTGAACTATGCGGGGCCTACTCTGAAGCCGTAGAGGCGGTGAAATTGGAAATCCCGGAGGGTTTCAAATTTTTACAACTGAAAATGATTTGATTCCTTAAAAATAAAGAAAAATGTATTCGTGTAAAAATTTGAAACGCTCAATTCAGGCTATTCTTTTTCCTGGTTGGCGGCCTCAATAACCTTCTCCGCCTCCTGGTGCGGCATGATTTCGTAGTGTGAGAACTCCAGGGAGAACTTCCCCCGGCCGCCGGTCATGGAGCGCAGATCCGGGTCATAGGTGAGGAATTCCGACATGGGCACGTGGGCCTTGATCTCCTGGTTCTTGCCCTTGCTGTCCATACCCAGAACCTTGCCCCGCTTGCTGTTCAGGTCGCCCATGACGTCGCCCATGAACTCTTCCGGGGTGGTCACGGTGATTTCCATGATCGGCTCCAGGATGACCGGCGCGGCGTCCACCGAGGCTTTTTTAAAGGCCAGGGAACCGGCGATCTTGAAGGCCATTTCCGAGGAGTCCACCGAGTGGTAGGAGCCGTCGTCCAGGGTGGCCCGGCAGTCGATGCAGG
>CAYTQK010000060.1:0-14417 GCA_964439745.1 uncultured Desulfobacterales bacterium | reverse complement strand
AACTCAGCCCCGCGGCAGACGCCTTCGTCTTCCGCTGCCCCGGCGGCTCCGGCCGCCTCGTCCGCCCCGGCGGCGCCGGCGGCTCCGTCCGCGCCGGCGGCTCCGTCCGCGCCGTCCGCGCCGGCGGCCGAAGCCAAGAAGACCGAAGCCGCCCCGGCCCCGGCTGCTCCGGCCGCCACTGCGGCCGAGGGCACACCCCTGACCGCGCCCATGCCCGGCATGATCGTGCGGTATGAAAAGAAGGTCGGCGATACCGTGGAAGAGGGTGAAACCGTGGTCATCCTGGAAGCCATGAAGATGGAAAACGCCCTGCCGGCTCCAGCCAGCGGTACCATCAAGGCCAACAACTTCGCGGCCGGTGATTCCGTCAAAAAGGACGCCGTGCTGAGTGTTATCGGCTAACCCCGCCAGCCGGCGGAGAACGCCACTGCCTGGCGGCCGTTAATTTTTTATGAAGCAGTCAGTATGAATGGATGTGATTTATGAAAATACACGAATACCAGACCAAGGCCTTGTTCGAAAAATACGGTATCCCCGTTCCCCGGGGGATCCTGGCCGACAATGCCGCCGCTGCCCGGGCGGCCGCGGAGGACCTCGGCGGCTATCCCGTGGTGGTCAAGGCCCAGGTGCATGCCGGCGGCCGGGGCAAAGGCGGCGGGGTCAAGGTAGTCGGCTCGGCCGATGAGGTGGAAAGCTTCGCCGGTTCCCTGCTGGGCTCCACCCTGGTCACCCCCCAGACCGGTCCGGAAGGCACCCTGGTGCGCAAGGTGCTGGTGGAACAGGGGCTGCAGATCAAAAAGGAGCTGTATCTTTCCCTGATTACCGACCGGGAAACGGCCAGCATCGTCATCATGGCCAGTGAGGCCGGGGGCATGGACATCGAGACCGTGGCCGAAGAAACCCCGGAAAAGATCATCAAGGTCTATATTGATCCCTTGGCCGGTATTTCCGGGTATCATTGTCGCCAGGCGGCCTTCGGGCTGAACCTGCCGGCCGGTGCCATCAAGTCGTTCATGAAGATTCTGACCGGACTGTACCGCCTGTTTGTCGATTACGACGCTTCCCTGGTGGAGATCAATCCCCTGGTGCTGACCGCCGACGAAGAGGTGGTGGCCCTGGACGCCAAGATCAATTTCGACGACAGCGGTTTGTTCCGGCACCCGGAGATCCGGGAGCTGCGGGATACGGACGAGGAAGATCCCCTGGAGGTGGAGGCCTCCAGGTATAACCTCAACTATATCAACATGGACGGCAATGTCGGCAACATGGTCAACGGTGCCGGCCTGGCCATGGCCACCATGGACATCATCAAGCTGGCCGGGGCCGAACCGGCCAACTTCCTGGATGTGGGCGGCGGTGCCGACGCGGAAATGGTGGAAAACGGATTCCGGATCATCCTTTCTGATGAAAAGGTGACCTGCATCCTGATCAATATTTTCGGCGGCATTCTGCGCTGCGACGTCCTGGCCCGAGGCATCGTCCAGGCGGCCACCAACATCGAGGTCAAGGTGCCCCTGGTGGTCCGCATGGAAGGCACCAACGTGGACGAGGGCAAGCGCATCCTGGCCGAGTCCAACCTGGATCTGCAGCCGGCCGAAAACCTGCGCGACGCCGCCCGCAAGGTGGCCGCAATCGCCGGCGCCCCGGCCTAGTCTTTTTTATGATGTGATATGAGGATGATATGAGTATATTTGTCGACCAGGAAACCCGCCTGCTGGTGCAGGGCATTACCGGGCGGGAAGGGAAATTTCACACCCAGCAGTGCCTGGCCTACGGTACCAATGTCGTGGCCGGGGTTACCCCGGGCAAGGGCGGCCAGGACATGGACGGTGTCCCCGTTTTTAATACCGTGGGCCGGGCAGTGGCCGAGACCGGGGCCAATTGCAGCATGATCTTCGTGCCGCCGGCCTTTGCCGCCGACGGTATCGCCGAGGCCATTGATGCCGGCCTGGAAATCATCGTGGCCATTACCGAAGGGATTCCCGTGCTGGACATGATGCGCGTCAAAAAAATGCTGGACCGCTCCTCCTCCCGGCTGATCGGCCCCAACTGTCCCGGCATCATCACGCCGGGCCAGGCCAAGATCGGCATCATGCCCGGGGTCATTCATCAGCCCGGCGGCCCCATCGGGGTGGTCTCCCGGTCCGGCACCCTGACCTACGAAGTGGTGCACCAGCTCACCGAGCAGGGCATCGGGCAGACCACTTGCGTGGGCATCGGCGGGGACCCGGTCAACGGCACCGATTTTATCGACTGCCTGGCGGCCTTTGAGCAGGATGCCGATACCCGGGGCGTGGTCATGGTGGGCGAGATCGGCGGCAACGCCGAGGAAAAAGCCGCCGCCTTCATCCAGGAGAAGATAACCAAACCGGTGGTGGGGTTTGTGGCCGGACTGACCGCCCCGCCCGGCCGGCGCATGGGCCATGCCGGCGCCATCATCAGCGGCAAGAGCGGCGGTGCCGAGGCCAAGATCGCGGCCATGGAAGCCGCCGGCATTCACGTCTGCCGGGACCTGGGCGGGCTGGGTGAATTCTGCGCCCGGGTCTTTTCCTGATTATCGGGGAGAACGCTTGTCCGGCCACAAGCGGTATTCTCCGCCGCTTCACCTGCCGGGGCCACGGCGGCCGGCCTGACCGGGACGCAACCCGGATATTTTTTTTTAAAATACCCGGGTCAAGGGGTTCGTCATGCACGAAATGGGCATTGCCATCCAGATCGTCGAGATCGCCAAGTCCGCCATTCCACCCCATCTGCCTGATCCCAAGGTGGCCCGGGTCAATATCCGGGTGGGCAGGCTGACCGCCATCGTGCCGGATAGCCTGACCTTCTGTTTTGACATCGCCACCCAAGACACGCCCCTGGCCGGCGCCCGGTTGTCCATCGAGGAGCTGCCCATCGTGGTCCGCTGCCAGGAGTGCGGCCATCAATGGACCGTGACCACGCCGGAATTCATCTGTCCGGAATGCGGCGGCGGCAAGGTGGATATTCTCTCCGGCCGGGAGATGGATATCGCCTCCATTGAGCTGGCGGAGTAAAAATATTCCGGGCGATTTTTTGTTTTTACCGCGGTTACGATATTTTGGCCCCGGGATGGTTCTTGATAATTTGAAAAGAATCGTTATATTATTGGGTAGATACGCCGGCCGGAGATGACCGGACGGTGCCCGGTAAAAGAAGGGATTTTCCGGGCACCGGTAAACAGGAAGATCAGAACGGCCGGTTCATAATTTAAAAAAAAAGGGAGCAGGCAATGGAAGAAATCAAAGTGGTCCGCCGGGTGCTGGACGTCAACGAAACCATGGCCGCCGCCAATCGCAAGCGGTTTGCGGACAACAAGGTGTGCGTGCTCAACATCATGAGTTCGCCCGGCGCCGGCAAGACCACCCTGCTGGAGAAAACCCTGGCCCGGATCATGCCGGATATCCGCAGCGCCGTCATCGTCGGTGATATCTGTACCACCAATGACGCCGACCGGCTGGCGCGGACCGGGGCCGAGGTGGTCCAGGTCAACACCGATGAGTTCGGCGGGGACTGTCACCTGGCTGCCCATGTTATTGAGCGGGCCGCGGAAGGTTTTGAGCTGGCCGCCCTGGACCTGATCATTGTCGAGAACATCGGCAACCTGGTCTGCCCGGCCGAATTTGATATCGGTGAAGACGCCCGGGCGGTGGTGCTCAGCGTTACCGAGGGCGAAGACAAGCCGGTCAAGTATCCGCTGATGTTCCGGGTCTGTCAGGCGGCCCTGCTGAACAAGGTCGATCTGCTTCCCCACCTGGACTATGATATCGACGAGGCGGAAGCCAATATCCACAAGATCAATCCGGAAATGGCGGTGTACCGCACTTCCGCCCGCACCGAAGAAGGACTGGACCCCTGGATTTCCTGGATCAGGGAACAGGTGGACCGCAAAAGGGGGAAATGACGCGCTTTCCCCCGCAAAGGAGGGAGACAGTCATGAGCACACGTCAAGCGGTTTTCGCGGGCAGCTGGTATCCCGGTTCGGCCGCGGAATGTGAAGGCCTGATCCAATCATTTCTAGAGCGCCCCTTGGCAAAGGTTCCGGAGAGGGCCCCGGTGGCCGTAGTCGTGCCCCATGCCGGCTGGGTATTTTCCGGCGGGATCGCGGCCCGGGCCATTTCCCTGCTGCAGGACACCCCCCCGCCGGACACGGTGCTGGTGTTCGGCATGCACCTGCCGCCGGACGCCGCCCCTCTTCTGACCACCGCCGATGCCCTGGCAACTCCCCTGGGCGCCCTGCCGGTGGATACGGAACTGGCCGCGGAACTGGCTGAAACCTTCTCTTTTGACCGGGAAGATCACCGGCATTTCACCCCGGACAATACCATTGAACTGCAGCTGCCGTTTATCCGGTATTTTTTCCCCGACGCGGCGGTTCTGCCGGTGGGGGTTCCGCCGGCGCCGGTGGCCATCGACATCGGCCGGTTCGCGGCCGAGGCGGCCGGCCGCGCCGGGAAAACAGCGGTGGCGGTGGGCTCCACCGACCTGACCCATTACGGTCCCAATTTCGGAATGACACCCTACGGCGTTGGCGATTCGGCCCATGAGTTGGTCCGGCAGAAGGAGGACCGGCGCATCATCGACCGGATGCTGGCCCTGGAGCCGCAGCCCGTGATCAAAGAGGGGCTGGCCTCCCGCAATGCCTGCTGCGCGGGCGCGGCCGCCGCGGCCCTGGCTGCCGGCAAGACCCTGGGGGCCACGGCCGCCATGCTGACCGAGTATGCCACCAGCTATGACATGAGCCCGGGGGACAGTTTCGTGGGCTATGCCGGGGTGGCGATTTACTGATCGGTCTGCTGATCCGGGTCGTCCTCGGCGTCCTCGGCGGCCAGTTCTTCCACCCGGCGGGACATGTCCCGTACCGTCATGCGCCGATGGTCGATCCACCACTTGGCCGTCGTTTCCGCCCGCCACTCTTCCAGCAGCCGGGCCACGCCCTGCCGGTGTCTTTCTTTTGCGGCCTCATCGTCAAAGGTCAGGCGCTCCTGCCAGATATCGATTTTGTTGAGCATTTCCGCCCGGATTTTTTCCGCCCAGACGATCATCTTGCGGGTGCCGGTCAGGGGGGGGAACCCGCGTTCGCCGTGGGCTGCGGTCAGTTTTTCCGTCTGCTGCCGGGCATATTCCTGTTTGCAGTCATCACAATACCAGTCTTTTCGGTCCACCAGAAAGAGATTCTTTTCGTGACTTTCAAACAACTGGACGGTAAAGGTTTTGCGGCAGGTGCGGCATTTGACCGGATAGGTGAAACTGTCGTCGACCATGAGGTAAACCTGTCCTTCCCTTTTCGGGCCAACCCGGATATTTCACGGGTTGATTAAAAGTGACTGGAGCCATCCCAGCAGTGGGTGCACAGTTTTTCCTTGGGCAGACCGATGGCCGCCACCAGGTCATCCATTTCCTGGAACCTGAGGGAGGTCAGCTGCAGGCGCTTGCGAATGGATTCGGTCATGGCCTCGTGCTCCGGGGTGTCGGCCGCGGCGTAAGCGGTCAGGTTCCTGTCTTCCTGTCCCTCCAGTTCCAGGATGGCCTTGCGCCCGGCCAGGTCCAGGGTCGAGCGGGACTGGGAAAAATTGAGAAATTCGCAGGGATAGATCAGGGTCGGGCAGGCCGTGCGCATGTGCACTTCGCGGGCCCCCCGGTCAAACAGCAGCTGGACGTTGTCCTGCAGCTGGGTGCCCCGGACAATGGAGTCTTCGCAGAAGAGGATGCGCTGGTCGCGGATCAGATCGGTGACGGGGATCAGCTTCATGCGGGCCACCAGGTCCCGGGTGGCCTGGCTCTGGGGCATGAAGCTGCGCGGCCAGGTGGGGGTGTACTTGACAAAGGGCCGCTTGTACCTGATCTGCCGCTCGTTGGCGTAGCCCACGGCATGGCCGATGCCGGAGTCCGGGATGCCGGCCACGTAGTCGATGTCCACCTCGTCTTTCCGGGCCAGGGCGTTGCCGCAGCGGTAGCGGACATTCTCCACGCCGATGCCTTCATACCGGGAAGCGGGATAGCCGTAATAGACCCATAAGAACGCGCAGATCTGCATTTGATCTCCGGGCGGGGCCAGCTGCTCAAAGCCCTCCGGGGTGACCCGCACGATTTCGCCGGGGCCAATGTCCCGTTCCATCTCATAGCCCAGGTTGGGAAAGGCGCAGGATTCCGAGGATAAAGCCAGCCCGTCCTCCTTGCGGCCGATCAGGATGGGGGTGCGGCCCAGGCGGTCCCGGGCGGCGTAAATGCCGTCTTTGGCCAGCAGCAGCAGGGAGCAGGAGCCCTTGATGGCCTGCTGGGCGTGGCGGATGCCCTCCACGAAAGAACCCTTTTCGCAGATCAGCATGGCGGTCAGTTCGGTGGGGTTGATCCCCAGGGGACTCAACTCGGAAAAGGAGCGTAGCTGGGAAAGTTCTTTTTCGGCCAGCTCTTCTAAGTTGTTGATCCGGGACACGGTCACCAGCCCGAAGGTGCCCAAATGGGAACGGACCAGGATGGGCTGGTCCTCGTGGTCGCTGATTACCCCGATGCCGGTGTAGCCGTCCAGGTCGTTTAAGTCCGGCTCAAACTTGGACCGGAAATAAGCGCTTTCCAGGCTGTGGATTTTACGGGAAATTCCCCCGGCGCCCCAGACCGCCATGCCGCCCCGGCGGGTGCCCAGGTGAGAGAGGTAGTCCGTGCCGTAAAACAGGTCCGTAACACAGCTGCCGGTGCAGGCGCAGCCGAATATGCCGCCCATAAACACTTCCTTTCCCGGCGAAGACGCCTCCCGCCGGACCAAGGTTAAAAAACTAATATTTATCAAAATCGGACAGTCTTTCAATGATTTTTTTCTGACGGCTGCCGGGATTGCCAGCCAGAGCCGGGGCATGATATAACAAAATAAACGGGGTATCCTGGATATCCCACGAGACGAGTCGGGCGCAGCCGCCGTACGGCCGGCGTCAGATGACGGTTTTTTCCGGCCAAAGGAGGAAGATGAATCCCGCCGATTTTTCCGAAGAGAGGCTGGCCGGCCAGCGGCTGCTGGCCGGGTTTGACGGGGAGGAATTCAACGAGGACCTGCGGTACCTCATCGAAGATCTGCAGGTGTCCGGAATCGTGCTGTTTTCCCGCAACCTGGCCGGTCCGGACGATATCCGGCGGCTGTGCGCCGAGGCCCAGGCCTGCGCCGCCGCCGCCGGGCTGCCCCCCCTGATCGTGGCCATGGACCAGGAAGGCGGCACCGTGGCCCGGCTGTCCGCGCCCTTTACCCGTTTTCCCGGCAACGACCATATTCACGAGGATTCCCAGGCGGACCGGTTCGCCGAAATCACGGCCGTGGAACTGGCCCACGTCGGGGTCAACATGAACCTGGCCCCGGTGCTGGACGTGGCCGGGACCTGCGCCCGCAGCATCATGAAGGCCCGGGCCTTTCCCGGGGGACCGGCTGAAGTGGCCCGACTGGGCGCCCGGGTCATCGACGGGCTGCAGCAGGCCGGCATCATGGCGGTGGCCAAGCATTTCCCGGGCATCGGCCGCACCATGGACGATTCTCACCTGGACCAGCCGGAACTGGACGCCAACCCCGAGGTGCTGGCCGCCACCGACATGCTCCCCTTTGCGACGGCCATCGCCCATAACGTGGCCGGGATCATGCTCTCCCATATCCGGTATACCTACCTGGATGACCGCTTTCCGGCCAGCCTTTCGGCGCCCATTGCCCGGGATTTACTGCGTGAAAAGCTGGGATTCGCCGGCGTGGTCATGACCGATGACCTGGACATGGGAGCCATCGTCAAGCATTACGAACTGGATACCGTGGTCGATTGCCTGGCGGCGGCGGAAGTGGACCTGGCCCTGGTCTGCAGTCGCAGCCCGGCTAGGCAGCAGGTCCGGGACGGATTTTTGAAAACGATCCGGGCTTCGGCGTCCGGAGGAGAAGCCGCCCTGGCGGCGGCAGGGCGGGTCCTGGATCTGAAAAAGCAGTACCTGGGGCGGCAGTAGATGCCGGATGCCGGCTCAAGTTGAAAGGCGCCAATTCACGCCGGCAGTTCGATCCTGATAGCGATTCCGATTTCAGTTGGGATCAAATTCCTTGCAGCAGGAAATCAGGACCCGGCCCTCCGGCACTGGTTTTTTCAGGAAATATCCGGATCAGCCGGCCGGCGGTACCCGGGAAAAGACGTCCAGGTCCAGGAAAGGCTCCGTTGCACCGGCCGCGGCCAGGCGGTAGAATCCCGCCGCCGCGATCATGGCGGCGTTGTCCCCGCAATAGGCCAGGGGCGGAATGTGCAGGCGCCGGCCGGCGGCCGCGGCCTGTTCGGCCAGCATTTCCCGGATGCGGGCGTTGGCCGCCACCCCCCCGACAAAGGCCACGTCCCGGCAGTCGGTGACCTCGGCGGCGTGGATCAGCTTGTGGCAGAGCACCTCGGCGACCGCTTCCTGGAACCCGGCGGCGATGTCATTGCGAGCCTTGTCGTCGTCGGGGTCGGCGGCCTGGATATGACGGGCGGCGGCCGTTTTGATGCCGCTGAAGCTGAAATCAAATTTGTTTTTGTCCAGCCAGGGCCGGGTAAAAACGACCCTGGCCGGGTCGCCGGCGGCGGCCCGGCGGCTGATGATCTCGCCGCCGGGATAGCCCAGGCCCATCATCTTGGCCACCTTGTCAAAGGCTTCGCCGGCGGCGTCATCCCGGGTCTGTCCCAGCAGGACGGCCTTGGCGCGGTCGGTGACGTGGTAGACGGCGGTATGTCCGCCCGACGCTAGCAGGGCCACGAAAGGCAGGGCAGGCGGGGCATCGTTCAGAAAAACCGAGGCCAGGTGCCCGTCCAGGTGGTTGACGTCGATCAGGGGCAGGCCCCGGGCAAAGGCAAAGGCCTTGGCAAAGGAAAAACCCACCAGCAGGGCACCCACCAGTCCCGGCCCCCGGGTGGCGGCCACGGCGTGCAGGTCGCGCTTGTCCAGGCCGGCTTCATCCAGGGCCCGGCGTACGACCGGCAGGATCTTTTCCATGTGTTTGCGGGAGGCCAGTTCCGGCACCACCCCGCCATAGGGGGCGTGTGTCTTGACCTGGGAGGCCACCACCGAGGAAAGGACGCGGCTGCCGTCGGCTACCACCGCGGCCGCGGTTTCGTCGCAGGAAGATTCGATGCCGAGAATATTCATGGAGGGCATTCCGGCTGTTTTTATCGGTTCTTACGCCGCACCGGCGTATTGCGGCCGATCCCTCAGGAACGGCAGCCGGGATTTTGCTTCTGGGCTTCTTCGATGGCCTTCATCCAGCGGCGGAATTTTTCCCGCCAGGTAGCCAGCCGGTTGCCGTTGTTTTGCTGCCGTTGTTTCATAAGCAATTACCGCCAGCGGACCTGCGGGTCCTTGTCCTTGGCCGCCGAAATTTCACCGATGATAAAGGGCGTTTCGCCCATGGCCCGGATCTTTTCCACGGCATCTTCGGCCTGGTTTCCGGGCACCACCGCCACCAGGCCGATGCCGTTGTTGAAGGTGCGGGCCATCTCTTCGTCCGACACCTGGCCGCCCTGCTGCAGAAAATCGAATACCGGCGGCACCTGCCAGGAGCCCTGCTCCAGGATGGCCAGGCAGCCCCGGGGTAGAATGCGGGTCAGGTTTTCGGCCAGTCCGCCGCCGGTAACATGGGCCAGCCCGCGAATGGAAAAGATCTTGCGCAGGTGCTTGATGGTGGCCGTGTAAATCCGGGTAGGGGTGAGCAGTTCTTCGCCCAGGGTGCGCCCGAACTCGGCCACGTGCTGGTCCGGTTTCATGCCCAGCCGCTCAAAACAGATTTTGCGTACCAGGGAAAAACCGTTGCTGTGCAGACCGCTGGAGGCGATGCCGATGACCTGGTCGCCCACCCGGATATCCGAGCCGTCGATAATGTTGTCGTAGTCGGCCGCGCCGACGGCGAACCCGGCCAGATCGTATTCTCCCTCCTGGTACATGTCCGGCATTTCCGCCGTTTCACCGCCGATCAGGGCGCATTCGGCCTGGCGGCAGCCCTCGGCAATGCCCGCCACCACCGCCGTGGCCGTTTCCAGGTCGAGCCGGCCGCAGGAAAAATAATCCAGGAAAAACAGGGGGCGGGCACCCTGCACGGCAATGTCGTTGACGCTCATGGCCACCAGGTCGATGCCGATGGTATCGTGTTTGCCCGTCATAAAGGCGATTTTCAGCTTGGTGCCGACCCCGTCGGTGGAGCTGACCAGGACCGGGTTTTTCAGGGTGGTGGTGTCCAGGGAGAAAAACGCCCCAAAGCCGCCGATATCGGAAATCACCCCCCGGCGGCTGGTTTTCTTGGCTAGCTTTTTGACCTGTTCCACAAAGGCGTTGCCCTTATCAATATCAACGCCGGCGTCGGCGTAGGTAAGCGATGTCATGTTCTGACCTCATCTCGTGATTCTGTCAGGTTAGGGCCGATGCGGCCGGTTTGGCCCCCTCGTGCAGGGGTGTGTTCCATGGCGGAGGACCGTCATCCCGGTCCGGTTCAACTGGTTTCCCATGTTATCCTGCGGTAAGCGGGAAGTCAACCAATCCCGGCTTGCTGCCGGAGATTTTCCCGATCCAGACCTAATTTGAAACGATCAATTTGGGATATAAAAACACTTCCCGCAGGACCAGGGCAATTTTATTTTGGACAACAGCGGTCTTTTATAGTATTTTATATAAATTTGGGTGCTTCTGTTCTCCCGATGTTTCACGAGCACATTTCGCCGCCGGGCTCCGGACATGCCGCCGGGCGCGGCGAGCGCCAATTCAGTAAGTATTTACAATAACATGGAAAACAGCATGAACAACAAATTCGGAAGGCTTGACCGTCTGCCGCCCTATGTGTTTGCGACGGTCAACCAGATCAAGATGGCCGAGAGACGGGCCGGCAAGGACATTATCGATCTTGGCATGGGCAATCCCGACATCCCGGCGCCGGACCATGTCATCGACAAGCTGGTGGAAGCGTCCCGCAAGCCCCACAATCACCGCTACTCTGCTTCCATGGGCATCCGCAAGCTGCGCCTGGCCATTGCCGACTGGTATCAGCGCCGCTATGACGTTCCCATCGACCACGAGGAAGAGGCCATCGCCACCATCGGGGTCAAGGAGGGGTTTTCTCACCTCATCCTGGTGACCATCCGTCCCGGTGACCTGGTTTTTACGCCCAGCCCGACCTATCCCATTCACCCCTATGCCACCATTATCGCCGGCGGCAGCGTCCGCGGCATACCGGTCGGTCCGGGCGAGGATTTTCTGAAAAACCTCATCGACGGCACCCGCCAGAGCTGGCCCAAGCCCAAGGTGCTGGTGGTTTCCTATCCGCACAATCCCACCACGGAAGTGGTCAGTCTCGATTTTTTCAAGGAGATCGTGGCCTACGCCAAGAAGTACGATGTCATGATCATCCATGATTTCGCATACGCTGACCTGGTCTTTGACGGCTATGAAGCGCCCAGCTTTCTCCAGGTGGAGGGCGCCCGGGAGGTGGGCGTGGAATTCTTCTCCCTGTCCAAGAGTTACAGCATGCCCGGCTGGCGGGTGGGCTTCTGCTGCGGTAACCGGGACATCGTGGCGGCCCTGCGCCGGATCAAGAGCTACCTGGATTACGGCATGTTTCAACCCATCCAGATCGCTTCCATCATCGCCTTGAACGGTCCCCAGGACTGCGTCGCCGAGGTCTGCGAAACCTATCGTTCCCGCCGCGACACCCTCATCAGCGGGCTCAACCGGGTGGGCTGGCCCATCCAGCCGCCCAAGGCGACCATGTTTGTCTGGGCCCGTATACCGGAAAAATACCGGGACATGGGGTCGGTGGAATTTTCCAAGATGATGATTCACGAGGCCCAGGTGGCCGTCTCCCCGGGGCTGGGCTTCGGCGAATACGGGAACGACTACGTCCGCTTCGCCCTCATTGAAAACGAGATGCGTATCAACCAGGCGGTGCGGGGTATCAAAAAGATTCTGTAACGCTAACGCTGTCAACACGGACGAGAGGTCCTATTTCATGAAATCAATAGGCGTGGGAATACTGGGATGCGGCACCGTCGGTACCGGCGTGGCCCGGATTCTGCTGGAAAAACAGGCGCTGATTGAATCCAGGAGCGGGGTTTCCCTGGCAATAAAACACATCGCCGACATCGACACGGACCGGGACCGCGGCCTGGACCTGGCCCCGGGGGTGATGACCGCCGATGCCGAAGCCGTGGTGGATGATCCGGAGATCGATATCATCGTGGAGCTGATCGGCGGCAAGACCGTGGCCAAAGACTTGATGCTGCGGGCCATTGACCGGGGCAAGGGGGTGGTCACCGCCAACAAGGCCCTGCTGTCCGCCTGTGCCGCGGAGATTTTTCCCCGGGCCGGGGAAAAAAAGGTCGATATCGCCTATGAAGCCTCGGTCGGCGGGTGTATGCCCATTATCAAGACCATCCGGGAATCGCTGGTGGCCAACCGCATCAATTCTGTCTGGGGGATCCTCAACGGCACCTGCAACTACATCCTGACCAAGATTTCCGCCGAACACTGTACCTTTGAAGACGCCCTGCAGCAGGCCCAGGACAAAGGGTTTGCCGAGGCCGATCCCACCCTGGACGTGGACGGGTTTGACACCGCCCACAAGCTGGCCATCCTCAACGCCATCGCCTACGGCATGACCATGAACCTGGATGATATTTATATTGAAGGCATCCGCGGCATCACCCCCCTGGATATCGAGTTTGCCGAAGGGTTCGGCTACACGGTCAAGCTGCTGGCCATCAGCAAGCAGGCCGACGGCGGGGTCGAGGCCCGTATCCACCCCACCATGATTCCCCGGAACAACCCCCTGTCCAATGTGGGCGGTTCCCTGAACGCGGTCATGGTGTCCGGGGATTGCGTGGAAGATGTTCTCTTGTACGGCCACGGCGCCGGCATGATGCCCACGGCCAGTGCCGTGGTCAGCGACATCCTCGACCTGGCCCGCAACCTGGTCTATGGTGCGCCGGGCCGGGTCCCGGCCCTGTCCTGCCGGCCGGACGATATCCGCGAAATTCCGGTGCTCTCCATGGACGAACTCAAGAGCCGCTACTACTTCCGCTTCACCGCCACGGACAAACCCGGCGTTCTCTCGAAAATCGCCGGCATCCTCGGCAGCCACGATATCAGCATCAAGTCGGTCCACCAGAAAGGGCGGGACAAGGGCGGGCAGGTCCCCCTGGTCATGCTCAGCTACGGCGCCCGGGAGGCCGGTGTCAAGGCCGCCCTGGCGGAAATCTCCTCCCTGGACATCGTCACCGAAGACCCCATGCTCATCCGCATTGAAGACAAGAACGACCATTAACGGAATAAGGAACCATACCCCATGATGCATATCGTTTGTACCGACCTGGAGGGGGTGTTTGTGCCGGAAGTGTGGATCAACGTCGCCCGCAAGACCGGCATCGAAGAGCTCAAGCTGACCACCCGGGATATCTCCGATTATGACTTGCTCATGAAAAAACGGCTGGCCATCCTGACCGAACACGGCCTGAAGCTGAAAGACATCACCGACGTCATCGCCACCATCGATCCCCTGGAAGGGGCGGTGGAAATGCTGGACTGGATGCGCCGCCAGGCCCCGGTCATCGTGGTCTCCGATACCTTTACCCAGTTTGCCGGCCCTCTTATGGAAAAACTGAACAGGCCCACCCTGTTCTGCAACACCCTGGTCATCGACGAGGCCGGGGCGGTGGCCGATTATGTGCTGCGCCAGCCGGACGGCAAACGCAAGACGGCCCAGGCCCTGCAAGGCCTGAATTATCATGTCACAGCCATGGGGGACTCGTACAATGATGTCACCATGCTGCAGCAGGCCGACCGCGGCATCCTCTTCCGCCCGCCGGAAAACGTGGTGGCGGAATATCCCGATTTTCCCGTGGCTGTTGATTATGACACCCTGCGGGGGCTGTTGGCCGGAATCCTGGCGGCCTGAGAAAAGCGGAGGCAGGTCATGATCGCCACAGAAGAGACGGCTACGAGCCTGGGCTTTCCCCTGCTGGTGGTGCCTCGGTCTTCTAAGAACGCCGTGGCCGGAGCCCATGACCAGGCCCTCAAGATCAAGCTGACCGCGCCGCCGGTAGAGGGCAAGGCCAACCAGGCCGCGGTCCGGTTCCTGGCCAAGGCCCTGGGGGTGCCCCGGCCCGACATTGCCATCGTGACCGGCCAGACCGGCCGGCGCCAACAGGTCCGGATCTCTTTTGCCGATGATGCCGAGGGCCGGACGTCCCGGCGCCGGGTCAAAACCCTGCTGGCCGGTTTGTAGCAGGTGGCCGGGAAATGACAAAGGTACAAAAGAAATCCGGAATTTTTCCTTGACACTTTCCCTGTAGATCATATAATAGTTTAATTTTGATGCGGGGTGGAGCAGTCTGGTAGCTCGTCGGGCTCATAACCCGGAGGTCGGAGGTTCGAATCCT
>CAYTQK010000059.1:0-14425 GCA_964439745.1 uncultured Desulfobacterales bacterium | reverse complement strand
GACGACTATGGACTGGATACCATTGAAATGGGCGCCACCATCGGCGTGGCCATGGAGGCGGGCCTGGCGGAATTCGGCGATGCCGACAAGGCCATTGAGCTAGTCAAGGAGGTCGGCCGCGGAACGCCATTGGGCCGTATCCTGGGCTCGGGCGCCGGGGTGACCGGTCGGGTCTTCGGTGTCGAGCACGTGCCGGTGGTGAAGAACCAGTCCATGCCGGCCTATGACCCCCGGGCCGTCCAGGGCATGGGCGTCACCTACGCCACCTCCACCATGGGCGCCGACCACACCGCCGGGTACGCCGTCACCGCCAATATCCTGGGGGTGGGCGGCAACGTGGATGCCCTCAAGGCCGAGGGGCAGATCGAGCTGTCGCGGGATCTGCAGATCGCCACCGCGGCCATTGATTCCACCGGCATGTGCCTGTTCATCGCCTTTGCCATCCTGGATCAGCCCGAGACCTTCCAGGCCCTGATCGACATGATCAACGCCTTTTTCGGCCTTGATAATACGGCCGATGACGTCACCGCCATGGGCAGAAAGATTCTTCAGATGGAGCGGGACTTCAACCGCCGGGCCGGCTTCGGGCCGGAAGACGACCGCCTGCCGGATTATTTCCGCAAAGAGCCCCTGGCGCCGCACAACGTCACCTTCCAGGTGAGCGATGTCGAATTGGATACGGTGTTTAATTTTTAATACAGGTAAGCGTTTTCAAGATTGCGGCCTGGATGGAAGATGCCGTCCCCCTTGTTTCTTATGGCGGGACAGCATCTTCCTTGCCTCTGCGCCAAACTTGAAAACCATTCCAACCTGGTTTTTCTCCTGAATAGTATCCTTGTCCTGCGCGGGAAGAAAAGGGTTTCGTGGGCAATCAGATGACAGCGGAAGTGAACATGGTTCTTCCCGGCCGGCTGCTGCCGCGGATGCACCTGCTCCTGGCGCAGGGGGTTCAGCGGGAGGCGGCGGCCGGCATCTCTGTCCGGCAGTTTCTCCTGGAAACGCTTCCGGTCGAACAAGGGTACGTCGATGACCGCATTCAGACGGTGTTCCGGGACGGCCGGGCCGTGGATGACCTGGCTGCGGAACGGATCAGTCACCCCGGCGTCATCGCTTTGTCCGCCGCCATGCCCGGCGTGTTCGGCGCGGCCTTCCGCAAAGGCGGCCGGTACGGTCGGATGCGGGGGGCGTACCGGCAGGATGACGGCGCTTCCGGAACGGGCAGCGGCCGCCGGACCGTGGGGGTTACCCTGAAGTGTTTCAACCAGGTAGCTGCCGACCTGGGCGACGATCTGCTGGCCGAGGGGGTCTGCCTGGATAGCGAAGACTTTCTGCGGTTCTGGCGGCAGCGGGAAACAATGCTGGCCGCTGAAATCCGTTCGCTATGTGTAAACGGGACGGAAATTCCGCCTGATCGGCTGGCCGACACCCTGGCCGGCCGGGGCGGCAATCTGCGCCTGCACGTCAGGCGAGCCTCGGCCGCCTGAGCCGGGCCGTTGCCTATCCACCGCCCACGGGCGGGAAAAAACCGACCCGGTCCCCGTCAGCCAGGGGGGCGCTGGCTTCCCGCCGCACGCCGTTGACAAAAACCAGCTTGACCTTTTTCTCGGGAACTTCCAGCCGGCGCAGGATATCCCGGACAGTGGCCCCCTCCGGCAGGGAGAGGCGGGTGTGTTTTTCCCGGTTGGGCTGCGGCAGGTACTTGGCCAGGGAGGCGTAGAGGTAGACGTCAATATGCATTTTTTCACCGGCTATTTTTGTTACGGAACCGTCTAAATTATATACCTATTTCATCTGCTTTACAAAGAGTGCAAGTCATCTTTATTTCGATTCCGATCCCGATGGCGATTGCGATGAATCTCTGTCAGGGGGCCCTAAAAAAATCTCACCCCGGACCGGGATTCTTTAATATCTAAGACCAAAATCATACTTTCTTGATGAGCGATTACAGTGACGGAAGACAAAGCAATTGGCGACATAATCGCAGAACAGGCCCGCGAAATCAAGGATGCGGCCAACCGGCCGGTACGGATGATCTCCGAGACCGGGGCAGAAGCCGTGAGCCGGCAGACCCGGGCCGGGCTGGGCCGGGTCTATGAGACCGCCTTGCAGGCCGGCATCTGGCCGCTGCGCTATCTGCGCCATGCCGACACCCTCTCCTGCGCTGAGCAGCTGCGGCTGGCCCGGTCCGGCGTGGCCGTGATCGGTGCCGGCGGACTGGGCGCGGCGGTGGTCATGCTGCTGGCCCGCCTGGGAATCGGCCGGCTGACCGTGGCGGATCCGGACGTGTTTGAAGAAACCAATCTCAATCGGCAGCTGCCGGCAGCCAGGGATACCCTGGGCCGGGGCAAGGCCGAAGCTGTCCAGGCCATGGCAGCGGACGTCAATCCGGCCATCGCGGTACGGGTTTTTTCTGCTGCACTGGGCCGGGACAACGCCGCCGATATTTTGGCCGGGGCGGACGTGGCCGTGGATGCCCTGGATACCATTTCCGCCCGCCGGGAGCTGGCTGCTGCCTGCCGGCAGGCGGGCATTCCCCTGGTCCACGCGGCCGTGGCCGGGTTCGAAGGACAGGTCATGACAATTTTTCCGGAAGATGCCGGCCTGGACCAGGTCTACGGCCAACATCGTTCGGACGCCCCCCCGGATGAAGCGCCGGAAAATCTCATGGGCGTGACCGGCATCGCGGCCACGGTACTGGCCGGCCTGGAGGCCATGGAGGCGGTCAAAATTCTGCTGGGCCGGGGCCGGCTCCTGCGCGACCGGATGCTGTACCTGGATCTGGAAAACGCCGGTTTCCAGGAACTGTCCTTTTCCGGTGATGCGGCCGACAGGGATTGATCTTTCCTCATCCAATTTCACGAAGCGATTGACAGGCTGTTCCGTTTTACCTATGGTGAAGATCCGTGTGCCGGGAACATGCCGCACCGGTGTTTTCAACTCTTTGAATCGGAGCAGGATATCTTCTATGGGCGGTATTGGTGTAGTGTTCAATCCCTATGCCGGCAAAAATCGCCGGCATCCCTGGCTGGAGGAGAAATTAAAGGCCATTCTCGGTGACCACGGCCTGTTCGTGCGGACCGACAATCATGAGACCCTGGCGCAGGCCGCCCGGGATTTTCTTGATAAGGGCATCGACATCATCGCCGTCAGCGGAGGGGACGGGACCCTGCACCAGGTACTGTCCGCCGTGGTCAATCAATACGGGGAGCGGCCCCTGCCGCAATTCGGGTTTCTGCGCAGCGGCACCATGAACACGGTCTCCAATTCCATCAAGATCAAGGGCAAGCCTACCACCATTCTGACCGATATCGTCAACGCCTACCAGGCGGGCAGGCCCCTGGCGACCTTTGATCAGCAGCTCATGCGGGTCAATGACAAGTACGGTTTTTTGACCGGCGCCGGGGTGATCGCCAGCTTCCTGCAGGTCTACTATTCCGCCCGGAAACCCGGTCCGGTCCATGCCGCCGGCATGGTCTGCCGCATGATTATCAGCGCCACCTTTCGTACCGCGTATAACAGCCGCATCTTTTATCCCATCCGCTGCCGCCTGACCGTGGACGGCCGCCGGCTCGAGCCGGAGCAGATCCTTTTTGTCCTGGGCTGTACCGTCAAGGAGCTGGGCCTGGGGTTCAAACCAACCTTCCGGGCCTATGACCAGCCCGGTCATTTTCATCTGCTGGCCGGTTCCATGTCTCCGGCCAACCTGGTTCCCAAGGTGCCGGCCCTGTGGCTGGGCCGGGATGTGACCCATCCCCGTCTCTACCATAACGGGCTGACTGCGGAAACGGTGCTGGAGCCCCTGGAGACCATCCCCTGGATGATCGACGGCGACATCTATACCACTGACCAGCCGCTGGTCTTTTCCGCGGGACCGTCCGTTCCGGTCATTACTTCCTGCTGATCCGGGGGCTCTCCGGGTGATCCCCCTTGATTTTCGCCGGGCAGGAAGGTATGCTGTAAGCGGGCAGATGGGCTTTCTTTCTTTTTTTTCTGATCCGCATTTCCTTCCAAGGAGGCCGCTATGAAGACGATGGATTCGTTTCGCGGACAAAAAGAGCAGGGCGTCAAGATCACCATGCTGACCGCCTATGATTATCCCACGGCGAAGTTCCAGGACCAGGCCGGGGTGGACGTGATCCTGATCGGCGACAGTGTCGGCCGCAATATTCTCGGTTATGAGAGCGAGATCCAGGTGACCATGGCCGATATGATCCATCACGTCCGGGCCGTGGCCCGGGGCACGGAACAGGCCTATGTCCTGGCCGACATGCCCTACCGTTCCTGCGATACCAGGCAGAACGCCCTGGACAACGCCCGGCAGTTGATCGAAGCCGGCGCCCACGGCGTCAAGATTGAAGGGGAAGGCGAAATGGTGGACCAGGTGGAGTACGTGGCCGGGGCCGGCATCGATGTCTGCGCCCATATCGGCTATACCCCCCAGACCGACGGGGCCAAGGCCTCGGTGCAGGGCAAGGACTTCGAGCGGGCCCGGCAGCTGATCGAAGTCGCCCGGCGCCTGGAGGCGGCCGGCGCCAAGATGATCGTTTTCGAACTGATTCCGGAAGCCCTGGCCCGGATCATTACCGGCCTGCTGACCATTCCCACCATCGGCATCGGGGCCGGCGGATACTGCGACGGCCAGGTCCAGGTCTATTGCGATATCCTGGGACTGTCCGACCGGATCTTCCGGCATGCCAAGGCCTATGACAACCTCGGCGACCGCTACCGGGAAGCTTTTGCCGCTTACGTGGCCGAAGTTAAAAGCGGCGTCTTCCCCACTTCCGACAATGCCGCCGCCCTGCCGGAGGAAGTGGCCGGGCAGGTGGAAGCCTTTGTCCGTAAAACCTACCCCTCCTGAGGATTGCCCGCGGCCGGACGGAGAAGACCGGTCCCGTGTCGCTTGAAGTGTCGTTCAGTGGGCTTCGGTCCCCAGAAGATACTCTTCGTACACGGCCGGTTCTTTCAGGTAAATATCGATCATGGCTTCGATTTCCTTGCGGCGGGCATGGTTTTTCCACTGATGCCAGCTTTCCATGTTCTGCCAGGTGCCGATGACCAGCAGTGTCTGGGGGTCATGGTAGCCCATCATGGTCATGCCGGAAATGTAGCCGGGCCGGGAGATGGCCGCCGTCCGGAGATCGTGCAGCAGGTTGATCACCTCCCGGGTATGCCCTTCCTTGAAACGTCGTTTGATCAGTATTTTTGCAAGCATGATATTCTCCTTTCGGATGGCTGGGTTGGTTACGGGGCCACCGGAAATGCCCGGGTAAAATGGTCCAGAATGGCCAGCAGGTCCGGTGGCAGCAGGGCGCGGACCCGGGCGACCACGCTTTCCGGGACCTGCCGGTAATAGGCCCCGGCGATGCCGCCGGCAATACAGGCCAGGGTGTCGCTGTCGCCGCCCAGTGAGACGGCGTTGCGCACGGCGTCTTCATATGAATCGGCGTCCAGAAAAGAGATCATGGCTTCCGGCACCGTCCCCTGGCAGGAGATATCAAAGCGGTAACCGGGCCGGATCTGGTCGACGGTGCGCTCCAGGTTGTAGCCGAACTGTTCCTGGATCCGGGACCGGATGTCCGCCTTGTCCTGGCCGCTCCGGGCCATGAAGACGGCCAGGGCCGTGGCCTGGGCGCCCTTGATGCCTTCGGGATGGTTGTGCGTGATGGCGGCGCTCTTTTCCGCTTCGGCCAGAACTTCTTCTTCCGTGGAGAAGGCCAGCCCCACCGGGCTGACCCGCATGGCCGATCCGTTGCCCCAGCTTTCATAGGGGCGCGGGTGTTCCGTGACCAGCCAGCGTAAAAATGTGCCGCCGTAGCCGGCGGAAAGATAGCCCCGGCCGATGGCCCGGATGGACTCCTGGTAGGACCGGCCTTCGATAATGGCATAGGCCACCGCCAGGGTCAGGACGGTGTCATCCGTAAAACGGCAATTTTCATCAAAAAGAGGAAAGTCCTTGGTCTTGATCGGCCGGTTTTCGTAAACCGATCCGATAATGTCCCCGGCAATGGCACCGATCATAACCGCCCTCCCTGTTTTTTTTATATATGCGGCCAAGGTGAAAAACTTTCTCTTCGGGTAGGGGGCAAATTCCTTTTTTCCCTGAGCTGCTTTATGCCGCCCTCCCGATCATGGTAAGAATTTTTCGGGACGTATATTCCCCGACGTCCGCCAGGGCATCCGTCGGCAGAAAGGTATCGGCATTGGCCGAATACAGGCAGGTCACCGCGGCGGGAAAATCTTCGTCAGCTTCGTAAAGGATATAGCACAACCTGATTTTGGGCAGGGGGCTGACCGTAAAGGCGCAGTCTCCGCCGATGGAGCCGGGGGCCTCGCCGCCGTCCAGGTCTGCCGTGATAACCGGTTTCTGTGCCATAACTTCTTCGGCATGGGGAACCAGGATCTGTTCGGTGTGGGTGTGAAAGGCGGCGGCATAGGGCATGGTCCCGGAAAATTCTTTATAAGCTTTCCAGGGTTCGGAGACGCAGGGCCGGTCAGCGGCAAAACGGGCGTAGAGGGAGACGATGATACCGCGAGGATCGTTGACAGTTTCTTCTTCCAGAAAAATACCCCCCGGAGTGAGGCGGCAGTTTTCCCCGAATGCCCGGAACAAAAAGCAGTCCTGTTCACGGATGGCCGGCAGCCGTTTTTCCAGGCCAGGCAGCCGCCCGTTTCCCTCACCGTAAATAAGGTCCAGGTTATCCCGAATAATTCTGGCGTAGTTGCTGATCAAGCGGGCACCTCCGTGGGCAGGAAAGTTTTTTGGAAAACCGGGGATTGGAAAAGTTTAAGAAGCCGTCAAATTTACAAATTATTAATTTAATGATACAATATTATAAAAAGGGAAGCAATCATTTTCAGAATATCACCAATGAAAAAAAGGGGGGGGCATGAGTCTTCAAGTTAAGGGCACTATCCTCATGGACCTGGTCAAACAGGTCCGGGCCGAACCGGAGAAAGACTGGGGCAGCTATCTTATAGCCGCCGACTGGGAGCTGATCAACAGCGACATCATGACCTCCTCCTGGTATCCGGATGATTTTTTCTACCGCCTGTCCCTGGCGGTGTTCAAGGTCGCGGGCCAGTCGGATTTTGAGGCCTGCTTTGCCTATGGCCGGCTGACTGCGTCAAACATGGTCGCGATCTATAAAAATATCATGGTGGACGGTGATCCGGCCGCCTGTATTGAACGTTTCCTGGTGCGGCGGAAGTCTTTCTTCAGCACGGATTACAAGGATTCAGAAAAAAACCAAGTGGTCAAAAAACACAACGGGGTGGATGTCTATACCGTGGCCGATGAAAAAATCCGGAACCAGGAAGTCGCCGATGTCATCATGTATTCCATCATGGGTGTCATGCATGAACTGGCCATCATGTGCGGAGCGAAAAACGTCACCTCCGATATGACCAATCTGGGAGATTACTATCATCTGCGGGTGAACTGGTAAATTGTTCAATCCCCGTCGAATTGCTGCATAGAAAATTCTATGGGGTGGAAGACCGGGAAGTCTTCGCCGGCCAGCGGTGACAGCAGGACGGACAACTGAATCATGCAGGCCGGGCAGGCGGTAGCTAGCACCCGGCAGCCGGTGGCCAGGATGTGATCCGCCTTGGACCGGCCGATCTCCGCCGACAGGTCCGGATGCGCCAGCCCGAATCCTCCGCCCATGCCGCAGCAGGCATCCGCCTTTTCCATTTCCACCAGCCGGTATCCCGGCGCGGCCGCGATCAGCCGCCGGGGGGGCTCGGAAATTCCCAGCGAAGTTTTCAGGTGACAAGGGTCGTGATAGGTGACCGGTTCGGCGCCGGCCGCCGCGGCCGGCGGTTCCGCCGGTAGCCGGTCGGCGATCAGCGCCGTGATGTCGATGGTTTTTTCCGCCACCGCCCGGATTTTTTCGATCTCCGGATGATCCGGTCCGGCCATTTTGGGCCAGAGTTTTTTGATGGTAAAGGCACAGGTGGCGCAGGCCGTAACCAGCCGGGAAAAGCTCTGCGGCTCCAGCCGGCAGAGATTATGGGCCAGCAGATCCATAAAAGCCGACTGGTCCCCGGAAGACAGTGCCGGAATGCCGCAGCAGGCCTCCTCTTCCAGCAGGCTGGGCTGAAAACCATGACGCCGCAGGGCATCCAGGGAGGCCTGTCCGACCGCGGGGAATATCTTGTCGATCAGGCAGCCGGAAAAAAAAACAACCCGTTCGCCGGCGGCAGGGGCGCGCGCTGGGTCGGACGGCGAAAAGGAGCAATGCAGCGGAACACGCGCCAGCGACGGAACCTGGCGGCCGGAGAGAATGGCCGATGTGATCCGGCGAGGACGACGGGCCGCTGTCGGTGCTGAAGCCGCCCGGAAAAACACCGGCTGGACGATCTCAGCCAGTCGGACCGCCCGGTTAAAACGCCGGGGGTGGGCCAGGATCCGCCGAAAGAGAAATTTTTTAACCGGGGAGAGGCCGCCATAGGCCGACAGCAGGAACCTGGCCTGGCGAAATATGGCTTCCGTGTCCACCCCGTTGGGCCAGGCGGCCGCCCACCGGCCGCCCAGCAGGCACCGGGTGAGCTGGGCCGGCACCCTTCCGGCGTTTTTGGCCACCTCGGTCATGACCCCTTCCAGCACGGCGATCTTTCCCCGGGCAATATCTTTTTCCAGCCGGGACAGGGGAAAGAGAGGACAGACGGATTGGCATATCCCGCAGCGTTTACACACTGCCGTCTGCTGTTCCAATTGCCGGGCCAGTTCCGCCAGGCGGTTCAGGTTTTTCATGATATCTCCGCGTGCCTTGCCACTGCGCCCAGATCGACTTGTGAAATATCCGAGCTGAATTCCGGTTTCAGTGTACACAAGTTGTAAGTCCGGGGCAACGGAGAAGTCCGGGAGCGGCGGCAGATCGGCGCTTTTCCGGCACTCCTTCTTGACAAAACCGCAGGAAACTGATTCAAATAGAATTCCGGGGAAGTAAAAAAGATTGTGCCGGGCCGGCGCGCCGCCGGCGGCAATGACACCTCGACAGGGGCGCCATGACAGAATTCCAGCAAGATGAACATCATTCCGACGATGCTGTATCCACTTGTCCGATCAGCGGACTGCCGGTGATCGAAAAGCCCGAATGGACCGATATCGTTCTGTCGGACCGTTATCAGGTAACCTTTAAATTTCTCGGGGAGCGGATCCTGTTTGTTGTTCACAAGGGATCGCCGGATGAAGAGAGTATCGACGCCCTGCTGCAGCACCGGCAAAAAGTGATTGCAGACATGCTTGGCGAAGAGACGTTTTTTGTCGAGATGGCGGATGTGTCCGGACTTGGTGATACCCTCCTCCGCACTGTTCGACAGCAGACCACCGACGCGTTATTGACATACCGGCACCGGCTGCTGGGATTCATCGTCATCAATGCCTCGGTCAAGATGCAGCTGGCCCTGAACGTCGGCCAGCGTCTGTATCGGCCTTTTTTCCCGGTACTGTCCGTTCACAATTATGAAACCGCCATAACCCGGGCCCTGTTCCTGCTGGAACAGGATCAGCGGAATTCTGCCGCCGCCTCCTTGACCATCTCCCGGAAAAAAGAGTGGGAACTGCACAATGAGCGGGGTTCGATTGTCGTTGAGCTGGTGAACGGAAACGTCATCTATTGCGAGAACACGGGGGATCTGGGCGAAGCGGATATCCTGGCCAGCCTGGACGCCATGGGGGAGCTGGCCGCTTCCCTGGCCCGGCGCACCACGAATTACTGGGTGGTGGTGGTCCCCCAGCCGGCCAAGCTTTCCCGGACCAGCCGCAATCATTATATCCGTTTCCTGGAAGAATTATATACCCGCCAGCCTTTCGGCGCCTTTATCCTGTGCCAGGCCAACCGTTTCGCTCAGAATGTCTTGCAGATGGCCCGTCCCCGTGTTCGTTTCCCGGCCTTGATGGCCCGGGATCTGCCGGCCGCCCTTGTTCTGATTAATAAAACGGTTAAGGCGTCGGCCGCTGACGGCCTGACGGTTGATGGCCGGGAAGAGCCGGAACCAATCCGGGGCATGGTTTCGGGACTGCTCAATTACCTGGGCAGTATCAACTGGGAAACCGAGGGACAGATGGAACTGCCGGACAATTCCGCGGATGATCCCTTAAAACCGGTTTACGAGGCTATTTACCTGATCAAGGCAGACCTGGATGATCTGCTTCACAAGCGCCAGGAGGACCAGCAGGCGCTGCGGGAAAATCTTGAGCAGCAGAGCAGTATCATTGAAACCCTCAATGACGGGTATTTTGAATGTGATCTGACCGGGGTTGCCACGGTGGTCAACAATTCCCTTTGCGAAATGTACGGCTACAGCCGGGAGGAGTTCATCGGGATGAGCTACCGGCAGTATATGAGCCAGGAGACGGCATCCGATGTGAAAAAGGCGTTTAATGAAATCTATCGCACCGGCCGGTCCAACCGGAGCCTTGAATACCAGGTGATCCGCAAGGACGGTGTCCCCCTTATCGTGGAGACTTCGGTTTCCCTGATTACGGATCTTCAGGGAAATGTTACCGGTTTCCGGGGGATTGTCCGGGATATTACCGAGCGCCGACAGAACGAGGAGCAGCTGCAGATGTTCCGACGGTTTATCGAGGCGTCCGGGGAAGGGATGGGCTGGTCTGATCAGGACGGACGGATCATTTACGCCAATGCCACCTTGTGCCGGATCCTGGGGGAAGACAGCCTGGAAGCGGTGCAGGGGAAACGGGTGGCCGATTTTTGTGACCAGCCCACCCGCCGGCAAATGAAAGATACGATTCTTCCCGTAGTGCGCCGGGACGGCGAATGGAAAGGGGAGGTCACTATCCATAATCAAAGAGGGCAGCAGGTTCCCACGCTCAACGACGTCTTCTTCATCGCAGACGAAGCCGGCCATCTCCGCTATCACGCCACCATCACGCGGGACATTTCGGATTTGAAAAACGCCGAAAAAGCGCTCCGGGAAAGCGAGGAAAAGTACCGGCTCCTGGTCAACCACGCCACCGATGCCATCTGTATCGCCCAGGATAGTGTCATTAAATTCGCCAATCCCCGGCTGGTCGCCCTGACGGAATATGCCCTGGTCGAGTTGTCCCGCCGGCCCTTTGCGGACCTGATCCACCCGGACGATGCGCCTGTTTTACTGGAACGCTATCAGCGGCGGCTGAAAGGAGAAGTGGCCAAGGGACCGTATACCTTTCGGGCGTTTTCCAAATCCGGGAAATTGATCTGGATGCAGAACAATGCCGTACGCATCAACTGGGAAGGTCGCCCGGCCGTCCTGAATTTTATCCGGGATATCACCCTGCAGAAAAAAATGGAGGAGCACCTCCGGCAATCACTGAAAATGGAAGCCATCGGCACCCTGGCCGGCGGCATCGCCCATGATTTCAACAATATCCTGGCCGCTGTCATGGGGTATACCGAAGTCGTTCTCGGGGAGACCACCCAGGGGACCCGCGCCCACCGGAACCTGCGGCAGATCCGCAAGGCGGTCATGCGGGCCCGGGAACTGGTGCGGCAGATCCTGACTTTCAGCCGGCCCGGCGAGGAAAGTGTCCGGCCGCTGCAGTTCGTCCCCATTGTCAAGGAGGTCCTGAAAATGCTGCAGGCTACGGCCCCGGCCAATATCGATATCGTGCAGGAGATTCCGCGGTCTTCGGCAACGGTGCTGGCCGATCCCACCCAGATCCACGAGGTGGTCATGAACCTGTGTACCAATGCCATCCAGGCCATGTCCGCAGGCGGATCGCTGCGGGTGGGCGTAAGCAGCGTCGAACTGGACCCGACCCAGATTCCCGGGCATAAAGACATATCTTCAGGGGCTTTTGTCAAGCTGGAGATCGCGGATACGGGCAGCGGCATGCCACCGGAAGTGGGCGCCCGCATTTTTGAACCCTATTTTTCCACCCGCGAGCACGCCGAAGGTACCGGCCTGGGGCTGTCCGTGGTGCACGGTATCGTGGACACCCTGGGCGGCTTTATCACCGTGGACAGCCGGGAGGGGGCCGGCAGCCTCTTCACTGTTTATTTACCGGCTACCGATATGGAGGAAAGCAGGTGGGAGCCAGTTTCTCCGGATCGGCAACTGCCCGGCGGGGAGGGGTGTATCCTGCTGGTGGATAACGATCCCCAGCTCCTGGACAGCGGCCAGCAGCTGCTGGAACAACTGGGATACCGGGTGAAAACGGCTCCGGATCCGCTGGCGGCCCTGGATCTGCTGCAACAGGAGAGGGCGGATTTCCGGCTGGTGATTGCCGATATGGTCATGCCGAAAATGACCGGGGACGAACTGGCCCGGGAAATTTTCAAATCCTGGCCGGACATGCCGGTGATCCTCTGTTCCGGTAATGAAATCCAGGTCAGCGATATCGACGAGACCATGGTCAAAAAATGCCTGGCCAAGCCGTTCGCGGCCCGGGACCTGGCCTGGGCGGTCCGGGATGTGCTGGATGAAGGCGGCCGGCCCGTCAACGGGGACTGAAGCGTATTTATCCCGTGGGCGCTGTCATCAAAAAGTGGTGTTGATCTTTTCCGGGTTGTCCGAGGGGTGAGCGAAGAGGAACCCCTGGCCGTAGCGGACATTCAGCTTTTTCAGTGTTTCCAGCTCTTCCGGCGTTTCAATGCCTTCGACAATCACCTGGGAGTTGATGTTTTTGCTGAGGTTGACCAGGGCCTTGATGATCTCCTGTTTCATGAAGCTCTTATCAATATCCTTGACAAACGACATGTCGACCTTCATGTAGCCGGGGTTCAGTTCCATGATCCGTTCCAGGTCGGAGTAGCCGGTACCCATGTCGTCGCCGGCGTGGACGATGCCGATATCTGTATAATCCCGCAGGGATCCCCGGAAGAGGTCATAATTGTCAATGGCCAGTTTTTCGCTGATTTCGAAGATCACGTTTTCCGGTTTGATGGCCATGTCCTCCAGCAGTTCCTTGAGATAGATACCGCGGAACTCGGGGTCGTGAATGGTCATGCTGAGGGTGTTGACGAAAATTTTCCGGTCAGTGCCCATTTCCCGAACGCGTTCAAAGGCTTTTTTGCGGCAGACCCGGTCCAGTTCAAAGGAGAGCCCGCATTCGGCGGCCATGAGAAACAGCAGCGTGGGATTGTGGAATTCCGTTTTCGCCGGGCCGCGGGTCAGGGCCTCATAGCCGATAATTGCAAGTGTTTCCAGCTCCAGGATGGGCTGGAATACCGTCCGCAGGTCCTGTTCGATAATAATTTTCTGAAGGCCGTAGCGGCTGAGATAGCTTCGCTTGGTGGCCATGAAATCGCCCATCTTTTTGGAGTTGCGCACCAGTTGCCGGATCAGTCGCATATTGCTGACCATGGGATTTTTGATTTCCAGGGCGTAGCCGATATTGGGCCGGATGTATTTTTTCAGGTAGGGATAGAGCAGGTTGAAGACTTCTTCTTCCAGGGATATCCGGATGCGTTCGGCGATGTCTTCCAGGTGATAAACCAGCCGGGTCCTGTCTTCCCGCGGCGCGGATAAAAAGATGACAAAGGTATCGGGATCGTACAGGTCTACCACGAAAATATCCCGTCCCCGGAATTCCCGGTCCTTGATGTTTTTCAGTATCTCCGTGATCTGGGCCAGCAGGTAGTTGTATGAGTTGCTGCCGTACAGATACTCTACCTTGCTCAGTTCTTCGATCTGCACGGTGATGCAGGCCATGTACTGGAGATCCATGAGGATTTTTTCCACCCGTTCGTACTCTTTGATAACGGTGGGCAGTTCCAGGGTGCGGTCAAAATAAAATCCTTCGTGAATGCGAACTTCGATCTCGTCTGGTGTATCTTGTTCTTTTTCTGTCATCGTTTTCCTGTGGGCGTTGCTGGTTTGGGATGGCTGCGTCCGGACTTCCCCGGAAATGGCAACGTTGCTGTCTTGTTATTTATATAACAGGCAAAAAAAGATGTACAGAGAAGGAATGAAATTTCATGCGAGAAACGGCAGAAGCGGATCACCGCCTACCGCTCTTGCCCGGCAGGCGTCATCAGACGCTGTTCCTGCCGAATCCTTTTTCCTCCAGGAACCGGTACCAGGCGCGGCCCCGGCGGCGATTATTGAAGATGAGCCAGTGACCGCCGGTGAGAAAATGACAGCGGGAAAGCCGCCATTGCCGGCACAATTCCCGGGTATGGGCATGGGGACAGAGCTTGTCGCCGCGGGCGGCGATGACCAGGATATCGTCCGGGGCAAGGCGGGGAGCCAGGTTGAGCGGGGAATGAAAGGACCAGACCCGGCGGATCTTGTCGGCCAGGTCCGGAGAAACGGCATAGGGCAGCTTGATATCATCCGGGCCGAAGGGCGCGGAAAAGTTGACGGCCGGAACCATCATGGCGGCAAAGGCCGGCTGCTCGGATAAGCAGGAAAAAAGGGCGGCATTGTACCCGCCCAGGCTGGCGCCGATCAGGCCGATTCGTTCTGTGCCCAG
>CAYTQK010000058.1:0-14585 GCA_964439745.1 uncultured Desulfobacterales bacterium | reverse complement strand
CGAATTCGAGGCGCAGGGCGACGGCTCCGCCGAGTTCACCTGGACGCCCGCCACCGGTCAGGCGGGTGTTTATAAGCTGACCTTCCGTGCTTCCGATGGCGAATTGTCCGACAGCCAGGCCGTAACGGTCACGGTGTATCCTCATAACGATACGGACGGGGACGGCCTTGACGATGCCTGGGAACGGCAGTATTTCGGCAATCTTGACCGGGACGGTACTGGTGATTATGACGGAGACGGGATTTCAGACAGGGATGAATTTCTGCTGGGCCTGGATCCCACCCGAACCGATCACGCCCCCACCATTCCCGGCCTCGCCGATCCGGCCGCCGGCGGCCAGGTGGACACCCGCTCGCCGAGCCTGACCATTGCCAACAGCCACGACGCCGATGGAGACGAGATCTTTTATGAATTTGAACTCTTCGGCGATGAAGCAGGCAACCAGGCAATCGCCCAGGTGAGTGATATTCCGGCCGGTGACCAGGAAACCACCTGGCAGCCCGATGTCACCCTGGCGGATAATGCCTGGTACTACTGGCGGGTTCGGGCCACCGACGGGGTCGCTTACAGCCTGTGGGCCTATGGCCGCTTCTTTGTCAACACGGCCAACGACGCCCCCGGCGCCTTTTATCCCGACAGCCCGGACGATCAGGCGGAAACCGCTGCGTTGTCACCGCGCCTGGCAGTGACCAGCAGCGTGGATCCGGATGGGGACGAACTGACATATACCTTCGAAGTCTATGACGATGCCGGTCTGGCGAGTCCGGTCACCGCCTCCGCCGCCATTCCGGCCGCGGACGGGCCGGTCACTGCCTGGGACACGGAGATGGAGCTGGTCGACGGCAATACCTACTACTGGCGGGCCATTGCCACGGATGAACACGGCGCCGCCACGGCCACGGAGACAGCCGCCTTTGTGGTCAATACCGCCAACCAGGCGCCGGCTGCCCCGGAGGTCGTCTCGCCGGCTGCCGATGCCGTCCTGACATCGCCGGAAACCGAGCTGGTGGTCGATAACGCCTCTGATGCCGACCATGATCCGCTTACCTATTATTTTGAAATCGACACCACCGAAACCTTCCATTCACCGGCCCTCATCCGTTCGGCCGCCGTCAGCGAGGGGCCTGATACCACCTCCTGGCCGGTGACCGGCCTGGCGGACAATACCGTCTATTACTGGCGGGCCAAGGCCAGTGATGGTGCCGCGGAAAGCCCCTGGACCTATGGTCGTTTCCTGGTCAATACGGCCAATGACGCTCCCGCTCTGCCGGTCATCAAGAATCCTGGTCGCTCGGCCTGGTCCGGTGTGCTGCGGCCGGAGCTGTCCGTGCTGCCCGTCCCGGATCCGGATCCGGATGCGGGGAATCTGGAATATAACTTCGAAGTATATACCGACGAAGCCTGTCAGAACCTGATTCTTCAAAAAGAAACCGATCTTGGTTTTTTTACCCCGGAAAGCGATCTGGACAATAATACCGGGTATTACTGGCGGGTAATGGCCGCGGATGAATACCAGCAGACCGCCGGCTGGACCGACCCGGCTTTCTTTTTCATCCACCAGACCAACCAGGCGCCGGAGATTGACGGCAATCCGCCAACCTCGGTGAAGCAGGGCGAAAACTTCAGTTTTACCCCGGTCACCGAAGATCCGGACCCCGGCGATATCCTGACCTTTGCTATTACCAATAAACCGGCCTGGGCAGTCTTTGACCCGGCCACCGGCACCCTGAGCGGGGTACCGGAGAACGACGACGTCGGCCAGACCAGCGGTATCGTCATCACGGTAACGGACAGCCAGGGCGCCTCCGCCTCCCTCGGCCCCTTTGACCTGACTGTGGTGAACGTCAATGACGCCCCGGTCATCAGCGGCACGCCGGATACTGCTGTGGACGAAGATACGGAATACAGCTTTACGCCGACGGCAAGTGATGTCGATATGGGCGATATCCTGACGTTCAGCATTGCCAACCAGCCGGACTGGGCCGTGTTCGACCCGGCCACCGGCACTTTGAGCGGAGTCCCGGAGAACAACGACGTCGGCCTGACCACCGGCATCGTCATTTCGGTAACTGACACGGCCGGTGCCGAAGACTCACTACCCCCGTTTGACCTCGAAGTCATTAACGTCAATGATCCGCCGGTGGCTGTGAACGACTCTTACAACCTGGATGAGGATACGCCGCTGGTGATCAACGCGCCCGGCGTCCTGGCCAATGACATTGATGTGGATGTGGGGGATATCCTGACCGCCACCCTCCTGGAAGACGTTTCTAACGGGTCGCTGGCGTTGAACAGTGACGGATCCTTTAATTATATTCCCGAGGCTGATTATTTCGGCGCGGATGCCTTTTACTATCGGGCCGACGATGGCATGGTTGGTTCCGAACCGGCCATGGTGGTCTTCAATATCTCGCCGGTCAACGATATGCCGGAAATCTCCTCTTTGGACGATTGCGTTATGGTGGAAAATACCGCTGTAACGGATCTGGGCTTTACCGTTCACGACGTGGAATCCAGCGCCGAAGATCTGGCAGTAACGGCCGCCTCTGACAATCCGGATCTCATCTCCGCAGAAAATATTGTCCTGACCGGCACGGGCGCCAGCCGGACCCTTTCCGTCATGCCCGCGGAAAATCAGCATGGCGCGGCCAACCTGACCCTGACCGTGACGGATCCGAGCGATGGCAGCAGCTCCGAAACATTCCAGATGACGGTCACCCCGAAAACCGATCCCCCGGTGGTCAGGTATTTTATCCTGAATCCGGAACTGCTTTCCGGGTCCTTGCGGGTAACCAGCCTGGAAGACGGAAATCGTATTTCCGCCGGCGCCGTAGAACTGGAGCTGGACCGGTACGAGTCGGGCAGTATTGATTCCTCCGACCTGGAACCGGGCGACGCCGTTTGCGGCACCGGGCATTTCGGGATCGCCGGCAGCGCTGATGATACCGGCCTGCCGGTTCCGGAAGCCTTTGCCGGCAGAAATTTCGTTATCCCGCATGTCCGGGGAACCCATACCTATTATATCTTCAGTCCTTATGGCCGGTCATCGGTGACCGTTGATCACGGCACCGGCGGGGAAACTTTGTCCCTGGCCAAAGGAGAGGTCCGGGCAGTTGACGCCGGCAGCGCCGATGACATGGCCGGCCTGGTCCGGTCGGACCTGCCGGTGGTGGTCTCCCACGCCGCCAGCTGCCGGCTGGGGTTTGTGACCATGCCCGTGGACGCTTTTCCGGTGGCCCCGGCAGCCGGGGATCTCTGGGGTATCCGCGGAGAAAACACCTATATCGGGGCTTTGAAGGATGATACCACCGTGACCGTGCACCGGGCCGACGGAAGCGTGGAGGCCCTCCGGCTGCAGTCCGGTTCCCTGCGGCGGGTCCCTGCCAGCCGCCCGGGCCGGGGACGTCATCTCCTTTCGGATCAGGCCGTCCATATTACCGCTGACAAACCCATGGCGGCGGTCCAGACCGGCGGCCACCGGGGCGATGATGCGGCCACCGTCCTGCTGGACAGCAGTTATCTGGCCAAACGGTATGCCATTCCGGTCAATGCCAAGTCCGTGACCGTGGTCTGTCCCCAGCCGGACACGGCCCTGATGCTCTATCATTCCGCCGCACACCCGGGTCTGCCTTTTGCCGCCGACTCTCTCTGGACGGCCGTCTGCGGACGGGAAGGCGACCGGCCCGCCAGTGTCAGCTTCGGTTGGCCGGGCAACAGCGGCTTCTTGGAAGCCGGCGCCTACCTGGAAAGCAACCACCCGGTGTATCTCATCTATGAAACCGATGATCTGTTCGCCGATGAGCGCAATCTCCTGGGAGACGGGTATACGGCCGACGCGCCCGGACTGATTTCCGCCGTCAGTAATTATATTCTGGACCCGGAGTTCTCCGGCGGCGACGCCCGGGTGGTCAGCCTGGCTCCGGACAATCTGCTTGTGGCCGGCGACACCGTTCTGGAACTGGGCAAATATGATTCCGCCAGGATTCCGCAAGCCGTGCTGACGCCGGGTACCCGTATTGCCGCCGCCCATGCCTGCAGTATCGCCAGCGAGGTGCCGGGAGCGGGCCTGCCGGTGCCGGGGGATTTTGGCGGCACCGATTTTGTGCTGCCCCATATCCCGGACAATGATCTTGTTTACCTGCTCAGTCCGGACGCGGACACGGAGGTAACCGTCGATATCGACGGATATGTCGACACCTTCAGCCTTTCCGCGGGTATGGTTCACGAATACCGGATCGGAGGGGATGACATCGGCGCCACCCGGATCACGGCCGCTACGCCGATCCTGGTCTCCCGTTCCGGCCTGACAGGGCAGGGTATGACCGCCGCCTGCCCGGTCCTGCCGGCGGACCGGGACCTCTGGGGTTTCGCCTCTCCGGGGGTGGCGCTGGCGGCGCTGGCCGATGATACCCGCGTCCGCATCGATACCGGGGGCGGCGACAGCCGCATCCTGGTCCTGAACGCCGGGGAACGTCACGAGTTCTATCCGGATAACAATAACGGCGGATGCGGTCCGGCCGTTCATATCACCGCCGATAAACCGGTCGCGGCCATGCAGTATAATCCGGCCGACCCGCGGGACAACGCCGTCTTCTGGGGCGCGGACCGGTTCAGCAAGACCGTCGGTCTGCCGGTGGCCGCTGAACGTGTAGCCGTGATCTGCACCGAACCGGGAGCCATGGTCATGCTGCGGGGCGACCGCCGGCCGACCGACGTTAGCGTCTCCGGGCAAAGCCATTTTTTCAAATCCTGGCCGCGTTTCGGGGCCGGTTCGGACGATTCCCCGGCTCCCTTTCCGGTCTGTTTTGAAGAAAGTCCCTGGTCATGGTGGCCCGGGGCGGCCCGGCCGGGGGATTACATCACCGCCTCCTCCCCGGTCTATGTGGTTTATGACAGCGGGGAAGGGGGCGGCCGGAACAATATCATCGGAGAGCAAAAAGGAGAGTAGGTTGTGAACAAGCGCCTTAGATACCTGCTTTTGCCGCTCTTGTGCGCTCTTGCCGCCGTCTCCGCGGTCGCGGGCGAGGATGCCGCCCTGTTCGTCGGCCCGGAATATGCCGCCGCCAGGACCAGGGCCTCTTCGGCATACGTCCTGGTGGATGTCCGACCGGCAGCGGAATTCGCGGCGGTCCGCATTCCCGGTTCGCTTAATATTCCCCTGTACGCGGTGGCGACCCGCACCTTTCTGCGCGGAAAAACCGTGATTCTGGTCAACCGGGGCTTTTGCAAAAGCGAATTGATCCGTTCCTGCCGGCAATTGAAAACCAAAGGCTTTTCTCCTCGCGTCCTCAACGGCGGACTTAACGCCTGGATCGCCGCCGGCCTGCCGGTGCGGGGACCGTCGGCGCTGCGCCCGGAGGTGGACAAGGTCTCTCCGCAAGAGGCGTATCTGGAAACTGCCGGCCGTTCGTTTCTGCCGGTGGATGTTTCCACCGCTGCCCGCAAGGAGATCTTTTCCCATACCCGTTTTATCGATCCTGATCAGAAAACATCTTTGAACGATTTGAAAGCCTATGAAAAAGAACATCCGCTCCAGGCGGTTCTTCTTTTTAACCGGGAGGGAACCGGTTACGGGCAGCTTCGCAAGCAGGCCGCTGCCGCCGGCATGAACCGGCTCTTCTTTCTAAAAGGCGGCCGCCGAGCCTACCAGCAGTATCTGGACAATCTCGAGCGCGCCTCGGCGCCCCGAAGCAAAAGAATGAAAGTGGTCAACAGAATCCCCTGCCGCAGTTGCAATGATTAACCCCAGGTGAGGTCATATCTTATGACGGCAATGTTGAACGGAATGAAACAGAAAACAAAATTTTTCAACCGCCAATCCAGGGCGCATGTCTTGTGGCTTCTTCTGCTGCTGCCCCTGATCCTGACCAGTTTGCCGCAGGATTCACGGGCCGCCGGCCCCACCTATGTCAGCGGCAATATCACCGGCGACACCACCTGGGCAAAAGATGGAAGTCCCTATATCGTAACGGGGAATGTCACGGTTCGAAATGGCGCCCAATTGATCATTTCACCGGGAGTGACTGTCAAATTCAACAAAGGCAAGCGGCTGAATGTCTCGCGTTATGATTCCAGCGGAGCTCTTTCTGCCGTTGGAACCCCGGAGGAGAAGATCGTGTTCACCTCCAACGCGGCGGATCCGGCGCCGGGAGATTGGGGCCGCATCGAGTTCGAACGTAGAACGATTACCTCTGATAAGATGACGTATTTAAAATATTGTACCATAGAATATGGTGGTTCCAGCGAAAACGGCAATATTCGTTTGTATAAAAACAACGGTGTAATCATCAGCAATTGCGAAGTTCGGTACAGCGGCAGTTGCGGACTAAAATTGCTGGACGCCTATCCCACTATAACGGGATGTAAAATATATGCCAACCAGTCGCACGGGATTTACAGTGATAATGACGGTGGGCCGCACCCGGCCATGACTATTGTTGATAACGAATTTGCCGATAATGGAAGAGCCGCCATCAGTACTAATGCCTACATCAATTCTATATCCGGCAGCATTGGATCGGGAGATGGTCCAAACTATATTCAAATAAGGAACGGTAGCATCAAGTCAGATTGTACCTGGGAAAAGGGGCTGCCGTATGTGATTACTGACAGTGTTACAATTCAGGATGGAGCATTGTTGACCATTTCTCCGGGAGTGACTGTTAAGTTTAATAAAGACGAATCCTTAAATGTTGCAAGATATGATTCCAGCGGTGGTCTCTATGCCGTCGGCACGCCGGAAGAAAAGATCGTATTTACCTCCAACGCGGCGGATCCGGCGCCGGGAGACTGGTACCGGATTAACTTTGACCGGAACACGATTACCTCTGATGGTCCTGATAAGAAGGCGTCATGTTTGCGATATTGCACCATTGAGTACGGAGGATACGGAGGGTATGGCAATATTCGTTTGTATAAAAACAACGGTGTAATCATCAGCAATTGCGAAGTTCGGTACAGCGGCAGTTGCGGACTAAAATTGCTGGACGCCTATCCCACTATAACGGGATGTAAAATATATGCCAACCAGTCGCACGGGATTTACAGTGATAATGACGGTGGGCCGCACCCGGCCATGACTATTGTTGATAACGAATTTGCCGATAATGGAAGAGCCGCCATCAGTACTAATGCCTACATCAATTCTATATCCGGCAGCATTGGATCGGGAGATGGTCCAAACTATATTCAAATAAGGAACGGTAGCATCAAGTCAGATTGTACCTGGGAAAAGGGGCTGCCGTATGTGATTACTGACAGTGTTACAATTCAGGATGGAGCATTGTTGACCATTTCTCCGGGAGTGACTGTTAAGTTTAATAAAGACGAATCCTTAAATGTTGCAAGATATGATTCCAGCGGTGGTCTCTATGCCGTCGGCACGCCGGAAGAAAAGATCGTATTTACCTCCAACGCGTCGGATCCGGATGCCGGTAACTGGGGCCGGATTTATTTTGAGCGAAACACGATTACCTCTGACGATCCGGCCCAAACTTCCTACTTGAAATACTGCACCATTGAATATGGAGGGTACGGAGGGTATGGCAATATTCGTTTGTATAAAAACAACGGTGTAGTGATCAGTAATTGCGAAATCGGCCAGAGCAGCAACTACGGGATAAGAATGGATGATACCTCTGCCACCATTCAACACAGCACTATTCGGTCCGGCACTCATTCCGGCATTTATGTCAATGGCAACGGTTGTGACAATGCCTTTATTTACTGCAACAATATTATCGAAAACATGCGGGGTATCTATACTACCGGCGGGGCGCAACCGCTGATCATTAACAATAATTTCATGAACAATACCCGTTACGGGGTTGTTAACGGTTCCAGCAATTCTATCGTTACCGCCGATGAAAACTGGTGGAATGATCCCGCTGGTCCCAACCAGGGGGGGGATGCCATTAATGAATATGTTGATGTTCAGTCTTTTCTGACTTCTCTTAGCACCTGCGTGTCCAATCCACCTCCTGCCGTTACCGGCATTACTCCGGCAAATGGTTCCATCTTTCGGGCGGATAACGTGCCGGCCTTGATTGAAGCGGCGTTTACACAATACAGCGGCGGGGTGGACCTGGGCAATTCCCAGTACGTGGTGGGCAGGTATGGAAATGTTGGCTTCTGGAAGGGCGAACTGGAAGACAAAGCCGAAACCTGGGAATACACCTTGGCTGATGGGGTGAATCTGCCGGCGGGCGAGTACCGGTGTGCCTTTGCCGCCTATGACGCGGACAATGGCAATGAGATCTCTTTGCGCCTGGAAGGCCCGGAAACCATCGATGTATTTGCGGGTAACCTGAAAAACAATGGATGGGCTCACCAGGAAGGGACCTTTACCATTACCACGGCAGGAAATTATTCCCTTAAAGGCAGACAGCATGATGATGCTTCCTATCACTGGGGGCTGGCCAGCGCATCTATTCAATCCAAAGATTCCAATCCGGTCAATGGCTCCTGGGTGATGACCGACGACAACCACCTGGTTTTTACGCCGGCAGGGGTGTTTACCGAAGCAGCCTATCAGGTTACGGTTCATCTACGGGATGAGCACGGCAATGCGGCACCGTTTCCCACCATCAGCTCCTTTACCGTAGATACCACTTCGCCGGCCGCACCGGGGATATATCCGGTAACCAGCCCGACCAATGCCGATACCCAGGTGATCCGCGGTACCAAAGAATCCGGGGCCGCTGTTTTCCTCAACGGTGCCGAAGTGGTGGGGCATACCGCCAGTCCCGTCTGGGAGTATACCGCCTCGCTGACCGAGGGCACCAATTCTTTTGTTTTCACGATGATCGATCAGGCGGGCAATAGCAGCAACCCCTCCGAGAGTGTGGAGATCTTGTATGACAATACCGTACCGGAAAAAGTAACAGAGTTGACCGCCGACGGAGCCGGGGAGGGCAGTGCGGTTTCCCTGGCCTGGAACGGTTATGATGAGTCCGCCCAGGGCGGCGACATCGACCATTATGCCGTCTATCTCAGCCAGGCTGAATTTTCCGATGTGGCCGCCTTGGGCGAGCCCCGCGCAACGGTCCCGGCCGGCACCTTTACCTGCCAGGTTACCGGTCTGACCAAAGGCACCACCTACTGGTTGGCGGTGGTGGCGGTGGATGATACCGGGCTTTTCGAACCCGCTGTGACACCGGTCTCCGCCGTTCCCACGGACGTGGTTCCGCCGGACGAAGTGAGCGGTCTGTCCGTGTCCCAATGCCTGGAAACCGCCCTGACGTTTTCCTGGACCGCGTCGGCCGCTTCGGACCTGGCCGGATACCGGGTCTATTTTGACGGCGCGGCCACTTTCGAAGAGGTGGCCGCCGACCAGACCGCCTGGGAGAAAACCGGTCTGTCACCAGCCAGCGGACATTCCCTCAAGATTACCGCCGTGGATGGCGACGGCAATGAAAGCGACGGAGTGACTCTTGCGGCCGCCACCCTGCTGGACAGTCCCGCCGGTCTTACCGCCGAGGCCTTTGACGGATACATGGAGCTGGCCTGGTCCGCGGCCGCTCCGGCCGACCTGGTCCGGCATTATGCCGTTTATGTCACCGAATGCGAGTCTGCCGGCGATTTTGATTCCGTGGCCGGCCTGGAACCGGTTTTGACCACCGGCAAAACCACCGCCCGGGTGGCCGGGCTGACCAACGGCCGGCAGTACTGTTTTGCCGTGACCACGGTCAACATCTCCAACGGGCAAAAAACCGGCGTGACCGCTGTCTCCGCCACCCCGGAAGCCGATACCTCGCCCCCGCAGATTGATGCGGTCACCTGCAACGGGGTTCCCCTCGCCGGCAGCACCGTCACCGCCTCCGGCACCATCCAGGTGGAACTTTCCGACCCGGCCGGTGTCAGCCGGGTGGCCCTGGCCATTGTGGAAGACGCCCTCGGTCAAACGGTCTTTTCCACTACCGACTATACCGCGCCCTATACCTGTGCCCTTGATATTCACGCCCTCAATGACGGGCCGCACACCCTGGAAGTGACCGCCTGGGATACTCTGGACAATAACACCAGCCCGCCGGCGACATTCTCCTTTACCATCGATATGCCCCCGCCCGCGCCGCCGGTCATCACCGGTCCGGCCGGCGGATATGTCACCAACCAGCCGGAATTAACGGTTTCCGGAACCGCGGAAAAGACTGTCGCCGTCACTTTTTACGACGGCAGCGGCACCGAGATGGGCCCCGGGACCGCGGCCGATGTCTCCGGTCATTTTACCGGACAGGTCACCCTCAGTGAAGGGGACAATCCCATCCGGGCCCGGGCCGCTAACCGCGGCGGCAGCAGTGATTTCAGCAACGCTGTCACCGTGCGGCTGGACACCACCATTCCGCAGGCTCCGGCCCAATTGACCGCCAAGGCCAAGGACAAGGGCCGGATCGAGCTTTCCTGGAACCGGGTTCAGGCCGATGATATCGAGGGCTACTATATTTATCGGCAAACGGTTCCCTTTGATTCGCCTTCTGCCGCCGGCCTGTTGACAGCGGAACTATTGAAATCAAACGAGTATATGGATCTGCCGGAATCTGACGGGACCTATTATTACCGGGTTACCGCCGTCAGTACCGCCGGAAATGAAAGCCCCCTGTCCAACCAGGCTTCCGCCGTGGCCGACAGCGAACCTCCCGAAGCGGTCTCCATCAGCTACTCCCCCCAGGGCGCCTCTGATCCGGAGACCGGCGCCATGGCCGCCGGCCGGGTGGACCTGGAACTGGAAGTCAATGAACCCCTGCTGACCAGGCCCTTTGTCAGTATCGTGCCGGACGGGGGCATCCCCCTTTCCGTGGAACTCGAAGCGGTATCCGATACCCTCTATACCGGATTTTTTACCATTGACGAGACCACGGTCTCCGGCCCGGCCGGGGTGAATTTTTCCGCCCGGGACCAGGTGGGCAACATCGGGTATAATATAATCCAGGGCGGAACCGTTCTCATCGACACCCATGGCCCGGAAGTCGTCCGCCTGAAGGTCTTCCCGGCTTCCCCCATTCAAAATGATCCGCCGGCCACAATCACGGCTGTCCTGGGCCTGGACGAAGCCCTGCCGTCGGGCGAGACGCCGGTGGTGCGCTGGCAATTGTCCGGCGGCCAGTACCAGGACATGGCCGTGGACAGCCTGGACGAGATTCCGGTCCAGGCGGAGGACGCCCAGACCTGGCAGGCGGAGTTCACCCTGCCCGCGGATGGCGGTCTGGACGCGCCGGAAATCCTCAGCCTGAGTTATCAGGGGACCGATGCCCTGGGCAATACCGGCAGCGCCATTGCCGCGCCCAATGACTTCCAGGTTTACCAGGGCGACCTGCCGCCGCTGGCCATCCCCGCCGGCCTGGCCGCCCGCGTCCTGCCGGCCGGTGAAGTCGAACTGACCTGGTATTCGGTGGACGGCGCCGCCGGCTACCAGGTCTACCGCCAGGCGCCCGCCGAGAGCGGCTTGACCCCTTACGGCGAGCCCCTCCTGGACGGCACGGTAACCGAACTCCGGGATTTTCCGGGATCCGACCAGGCTTATACCTATGCCGTGACCAGTCTTCGGCAGGACAACGATCAGACCGCGGAAAGCGGCTTGAGCGAGCCGGTAACGGTGACGCCGGATTCCCAGGCGCCGCCGTCACCGCAGAATTTCCAGCTGAACCAGGCCTCCAACGGCATTCATGCCACCTGGGATTCCCCGGGCTACACGGAAACCGTCACCTTTTTGCTGTACCGGGACGCCGGCCAGTCCATTGACACCCTGGAGGGCCTCACCCCGCTGATTCAGGAGATTCCGTCCAGCGCGACCGGCGTGGTGGACCCCAATCCCGCCGCCGGCGAGCCCTGCTACGCGGCTGCCGCCCGGGACGCGGCCGGCAATATCTCCGCGCCCTCCAATTCCGATTACCTCAACATCAACCTGCTGCCGGTGAGCAGCCTGACCGTGGAGCTGGCCGAGCAGCAACCGCCGGTGGTGCGCTGGACCCATTCCGGCAGCATAGCCGGCTGTGACATTTATCTCGGCCAGGGTGACAACCGCCTGCCCCTGAACGAGACACTTGTTACCGAAACAGCGTATACCGATACCGGGTACGCCGGCGATGAGCGCACCTATACCGTGGTGGCCGTGGACGCCAATGACCAGGAAAGCCTGGCCCGCTCCATTACCCTGCCGCCGGTGGACCTTTCCCCGGCCCCGGACGCCCGACTCAAGCGCGGTATCATGAACTCCCTGGCCTACACGGTGACCAGCCGGGCCACCGCAAATATCCCGGAGGCCCGGCTCCAGGTGGATGTCAACGGCCGTTCGCATGTCTCTGAATCTTTTTCCCTGGCGCCCGGCCAGACCCGTTCCGTTTCCGTCGTGGTGGGCGGGTATGCCGACCTGCCGGCCGTGGCCGACACTGTGGCCACTCTGGTCATCACCGAAGACCTGAATGAAACCGTCCATATCACCCGGACCGACGCGGTGGAGGTGAGCGACGGCCTCCTGGAGCTGCGCCTGAACGCCGAAGAGTTCACCCGTGGCGGCACCGGCGCGGTCCGGTTCACCCTGGAAAACACCTGCGCCGAGGAAATTGAAATTATTACCGCCGCCAATTCCGGCCGGAGACCTTCCCCGGACATTGACTTTTCCGTAGAAGACCGGGACGGCAATACCGTTACCGCGGCTTTTTTCACCTGCGACAGCGGCGCGGAAGTGACGCAGCTTTCCAACGGCAATACCGTCGCCCGCCTGGCGCCGGGTGAATCCTTCACATCCGCGCCAGTGGAAATATCCGTTCCCTCCAACGTGCCGGACGACCTGACCGCGGTGATGCGCCTGGATCATATCTATTATCATCACGGCCGGACGGACGAGGTGGTCATGTCCGGCATGAGCACCACAACGGAAGTGAGCCTGGTGGATACCGCCTGGTACGGCGAAATTCTGTCGGTGTCGCCGGAAACCTCCACCGGGGATGACGATATCACCATCACCGGCCGGGCCGTGGAGCGGGCCACCGGTCAGCCCCTGGCCGGGGCCGTCCTGAACCTGTTTATCAGCAACAACGGGTTTGAACGCCGGCAGGACATGGTTACCGCTGATAACGGCGAATTTTCTTATGTTTTCCAGCCGCTCTCCGGAGAAGCGGGCCACTACCAGGTCTGCGCCATCCATCCCGAGCGGACCGAACGGCCGGTACAGGCCACTTTTGACATCACCAAGGTCAGCCTCCAGTATGCCGGCTACGATTTGTCCATTCCCCGGAATTATGAACAAACCGTCGCGCTCAAAGCAACTGCCGGGGACGGTACCGAGGTTGAGAACCTGCGCTTTGAATGCCTGGACGAGGACCAGCCCGGCGGCAGTCTGCCGGCCGGCGTCCATATCGACTGCGGCACACCGGTGTCCGTGCTCTACGGCCAGCAGACCACCCGGGTGGATTTTACTGTCTGGGCGGACAACACCGCCGATGACACCGGCCAATTCGTACTCCGCCTGGTCAGTGACGGCCATCCCGGGGGCTGGGCTCTTTTGCCGGTGACCTTTACCTTCCGGGCCGCCACGCCCACCCTCGGTTTTACTCCGGATCATATCGATACCGGAGTAAGTATGGGCAATGCCGTCACCGAAACTCTTACCCTGGAAAACCGGGGCACGGCCGACCTGGAAAACGTCCGCCTGGAACTGGTCAATCCGGACGGCAGCGCCGCCCCCTCCTGGGTTGCTTTGACCACGGATGCGGCCGTGGGCGTGATCGCGCCGGGTCAGACCTGCCGGGTGGGGATCATGTTCGCCCCGCCCGAAGATGCCATAGCGGATAATTATGAATTCCGTCTGCAAATCCAAAGCGACAATTACGAGACCACCCATGTCAACCTCTATGCCGCGGTAACGGCGTCCGGTCAGGGCGATGTGCTGTTTCATGTATCTGATCTGTATACCGGCACCGTCGATGATGACAACAATATGATTGCCGGGTTGGCCAATGCCCGTATCCATCTGCAGAACGAACAGGTTCTGACCGAGACCTATGACGCGGTTTCCGGGCCGGACGGACAGGCTCTGCTCTTGGATCTGCCCGCGGGCAGTTACCAATACCGGGTCCGGGCCGACAACCACCAGGAAGAGACCGGCCGCGTCTGGATCAAGCCCGGCGTCGCCGTGGCCGAGGAGGTGTTCCTGGAGTACACCCTGGTCACCGTGGAGTGGGAAGTCACCGAGATCACCATTGAAGACAAGTATGAGATCGTACTTTCCGCCACCTATGAGACCCAGGTGCCGGCTCCGGTGGTGGTCATGGAACCGGCCTCGGTCTCTCTGCCGGAGATGAGTTCCGGGGACGTGTTCCAGGGCGAATTCACCATCACCAACCAGGGACTGGTCCGGGCCGACGATGTGAGTCTCTCCATGCCCGCCGATGACCGGTACTTTCAATATGAATTTTTAACCGACCTGCCGGAGAGCCTCCAGGCCGGTCAGCGCCTGACCGTACCTTACAAGGTGACCTGCCTGACTTCGCTCAACCCGGATGAAGAAGACGCTTCCGGCGGCGGCTGCCACACCTACACAAAATGCGCCACAGTGGATTACGCTTGGAAGTGTGTCAACGGACACTGGG
>CAYTQK010000057.1:0-14593 GCA_964439745.1 uncultured Desulfobacterales bacterium | reverse complement strand
CCGCTTTTCAATTTTACCCAGGCGCCTGCCCAGCCAGTCCTTGAAGCGATCCCCGACAGAAGGCCCCTTGACTTCCAGCTGGCCGGCAGCGGTTTTACCGGACTCCATGCTTTCGGCGATAATGCGATAGGTGCCGGTGGGAATGGGCGGACCCGTGATGATGATGTATTTTTCCATGTCCTCGTTCAGGCCCAGGTCGGCCTGGAGAAAATCCGTCACCTTGACCAGGTTTTCCACCTCGGCCTGGAAACGTCCCGTCTCGTCGACCACGGCGTCGGCGATAACCAGGTCGGGTTCAGTAAATGACTCTTCGGCCGCCGGGGTCATGCGGATAAAGACCGAGTCTTCCGGCGCGAACCGATAGCCGCGGATGACATTTTCGGTTGCCTTGACCACCCAGCCCACGCCCCGCGGGATGGTCTGCGGCTGCATCTGTATGGCCGGGTCATCACCCGGCGGCGGAGTCGTGGTCGGGGCCGTGGCGCAGCCCGCACCGATTATTACCAGCCCGGCCAGCACCACCAGGAGGGTCAACAGCAGTTTCTGGTTGTCACTCTTTCTCATCGCTCAAACTCCTTTCGCGGAACAAAAAATTCAATATCCTTTATTTCATGTGAACCCAATCGGTCAATATCCTGGCCTGGCCGCCTTCCTGGCACTGCTGCAGGTAAATCGCCTGGCCGCCCAGCCGGCACAGGGGATCGTCCGGATCATAAGGCCCGAATGTTATCGGCGGCCCGAATCCTTTATACCCGCGCAGATCTTCCATGGCGCGGAGAAACCGCTCCCGGGTGAGATTCCGGCCACACTTCTCCAGGGCCTTGACGACACAATCGGCATATCCCATCCCGGCGACATAAGTAGTATCCCAGGTGTCCTCCGGCGCCAGGCGCTGCTGGGCTGCCTTGTAATCGTTGAGCAGATCCTGGTTCAAAGTGGAATAATTCACGGAAATCAGCCCCTTGACCAGTCCCCGGCTGAGGGGGTAAAAGGTCGAAAAAGAGGAAAGCGAGCTGGAGGTGAGCCATTGCGGCGACAGGCCGGCCTGCTGGGCCACCTTTAACAGCCGCAGGGCGCTGAAGGGACTGACCCAGATGAGCACGGCATCAGCCCGGGCTTCCCGCAGCGCCACCACTACCGCGGCAAAATCCACGTCTTCCCGTCCCACCGGAATAGCCGCCGCCAGGGACATGTTATGTTTTTTCAGGGCGTTGCGGGCGCCTTCCAGGCCGCTCCGGCCGTAGCCGTCATCCTGGTAGACAACGGCCAGGTGCTTTTTGCCCTGCCGGTTGACGGTATAATCACACAGGGTTTCGGCTTCAAACTGGTAGGGCGGATACAGGGAAAAAACGGTTTTCTTGGGTGGGTCAAACCAGACCGTTGATCCGGAGAAGGGGCCCACCCAGGGGATCTGACGCTGGACCAGGTAATCCATGACCGCCAAGCCGTTGGAGGTACCCACCCCCCCCAGCCAGGCGAACATGCCGATGCTCTCCTGGAGCTGCTTGACCCCGGCCTTGGTCCGGGCGGGATTGTAAGCGTCGTCATAGGTGTGATGAATAATTTTACGGCCGTGGATACCGCCGTTAACGTTGGCCACCTCGAACCGCAGGGCCGCGCCCTTGACCGTGCCGCCCCAGATCCGGGCCGGACCGCTCAAAGGGCCGGTCTGACCGATATGAATTTCCGTTTCAGTTACCCCCTCCACGGCCGGCACCGCGCTCCCGGCTGCCAGCACCGCCACCAATATGACAGACGCCGCTAAAAGCCTTTGTTTTATCATCGCTTTTCCTCCCCCTAAAATTGAATACCTATGGCCGGGATGCTGTCGGCCCGGTAATGGTAATAGATGACAGGGTTGTTCCAGGCAAATGCTTACATTCAATCCCGGCGCGGCGACAAAACGGCTTGATGTCCGGCCGATGGTCTCTTTTGCTGACAAAGGATGAGACGTGGATATATACTTTTGTCGAATATTATCTAAAATATTATTATATTATATTCTCTACGCGATGACAATCAAAATCCGGCCGCCCCTTTTTCCGCACCGGCATGAAAGTTCTGGCCATTACAATACTGCTGGCCGCCCTGGTGCCGGTTATGGCCATGGTCAACCAAATCGTTTTCACACAATTTTTCGCCGAAACCTATAAAACCGCCGCCACCTCGCTGAACGGCAGCGGTGCCGATCTTCCCGGCATACATGAAAATGAAACCATCCTGGCATCGGCCGGCCGCAAAGAACCGCTGCCCCGGGAAATCTGTTTCTGATTCCCCCGGGCGAGCGGCCGGTTTCCCGAACGATTTGCAGGTTGCAAACAAACGGCAGATCTGGTAAATCCTAAAAAAAAAGAATACCGGATCACCATCGGCTGAACCGTGCCCTGCGAAACCCGGTTTCCGGCTGCCAAAATCCGGAGAACCCCCAGACCGTATTGAAATTTGCCGCCATGATTAAATCCATATTTATACAGCTCCGCAAGGCCGCCGCCGGCCTGAACGGCTTTATCTTCAACCGGCTTTTATCCGGCACGCACGATCATTTTCTGTGCCATCTGCCCCGTCCCCGGGGCCGCGGCATCCTGTCCACCCTGTTTTTTTCCAAAATTTCCATCCACGACGAACAGCTGCAGACTATTCGGGATCTGCGGCCGCACAGCATCATCGTTTACACCAGCAAATACAAAAGCAAACTGGAATACCTGATCTGCAACCGGCAATACGGGGCGCACGGCCTGCCCGAGCCGGAAGTGGCCCTCGGCAACAAGATCTTCCTGCTGCAGCCGGTCACGCGTATCTTCAAAATCCTGCTGGCCCAGGTGGATTATTTTTTCCGGCATTTTTACTTTCTGACGCCCTACCGGACCGGATACTTTCAGACCGCCCTGACCGGCGGCCAGGCCGCGCTTTTTTCCCTGTTCGGCAAAGGCATTTTCTATTCCCGCCTGATCCGATCCAAAACCACCCCGGTCCAGGAGCTTATCCGCATTCAGAAGACCATTGATACCCCCATCATGATCGTACCGCAGGCCGTCTTTTATTCCAAGCGCCCAGGCAAGACCCGGCCCAACCTGCTTGATTTTCTTTTGGGCGGACTGGCGGAAAAACCAGGCAAAATCCGCCGGATCGTGCTGCTGCTGACCCGGCCCCGCAACATTTTCATCGAAATGTCGTCGCCGATCAACCTGAAGCAATTCCTGAACAGCCCGGAAATTAATGAGTTACGGGATGAAAACCAGGCCCTGGCCCTGCGGCGCCTGCTGATGAACCGTATCAATACCCTGCGCCAGCGCGTCACCGGCCCGGTCATCAAGTCCCGGGAGGAGATCAAGGAAAGCATCATGGCCGGCCAGGGCCTGCAGGCCTTTATCGAGGAGTTTGCCGAACGGGAAAACCGGCCCCTCCGGGAAGTCAATAAGGAAGCCTTTGAATACCTGGATGAAATCGCCGCCAACTACAGCATGAACTGGCTGATCGTTTATGACATGATCCTGACCTGGATGCTGAACCATATTTTTGACGGCATGGTGGTCGATGAAAAGCAGGTGGGCGAACTGAAACGGGCCTCGGAGCACGCTCCCCTGATCTTCGTGCCCACCCATAAGAGCCACCTGGACTACCTGGTTCTCTCTTATGTGTTGTACTATCGGAATATCGCCTGTCCGCACATTGCCGCCGGCAAGAATCTTTCCTTTTGGCCGCTGGGACCGATCTTCCGCGGCGGCGGGGCTTTTTTCATGCGGCGCACCTTCAAGGGGCAGCGGCTCTACTCGCGGGTCTTTCTGGCCTATATTTGCAAAATCCTCCAGGAGGGCTTTAACATCGAATTTTTCCTGGAAGGCGGCCGCAGCCGCACCGGAAAAATGCTCACACCGAAAACCGGTCTGCTGTCCATTATCCTGGACGCATACCAGGCCGGGGCCTGCCGGGATCTGATCTTCGTGCCGGTCAATATCGGCTATGACCGTATCATTGAAGAAGCGGCCTATGTGCATGAAACCGAAGGCGGCGAAAAGACCAAGGAAAACCTGCCCGCCCTGCTCAAGGCCAGAAAATCCCTGAAAAGCCGCTACGGAAAGGTCTATGTCAATTTCAATCAGCCTTTTTCCGTCAATGAATACCTGGACCAGACCCGCACCAGCCTGGCCGACAAGAGCCCGGAAGAAAAAAAGCAGTTCATCAACCGGCTTTCCCGGATTCTCATCAACCGCATCGAGCACGTGGCCACGGTGACCCCGCACGGTATTACCGCCGCCGCCATCCTCAACTGTCCCCAGAAGCGGTTCACCTCCGACTACCTGATGAATATCATGGAAACCTACCTGATCTACCTGCGCTCCACCAAAGCGCAACTGGCCGACACCCTGACCGGCGACCATGTCCACGCCTTCGGCCACGTACTGGAGGCCTTTGTCCAGCGCAAATTCATCGAGCATTTTCAACTCGACAGCGAGGACCGCAACAACCCGCTGTACATGGTCAACGAAAACAAGCGCCCGGCCATGGAATACTACAAGAACACCTGCATCTTCTATTTCGTGCCGGCCGCCTTTACCGCCCTGTCCATCCTGGAGCTGGACTCCTTTCAGTTTGCCGCCGTTGATCTGAATAAACCCTTTGACTTTCTGCGGCAGTTCTTCCGCTATGAATTCATCCTGCAATCCGACAAAACCTCGGAACACTTCATCAAAAAAGGCACCAACGCCTTCATTGACAATCAGGTCCTGGTCCCGCATGATTCGGTCCCGGGAAATTACAGCCTCACCTCCGAGGGACTGCGCAAGCTGAAACTGTTTTCCTCCTTTTTGATGTCCTATTTTGAAAGCTACCTGATCGTGCTGACCTTTCTCAAACAGGAAAAGGACAACGGCGACGAAAAAGAGATGCTCAAAAAGATACTCCAGCACGGCCGCCGCATGTACAAACACAATGAAATCGAGCTGCTGGAATCCATCTCCAAGATTACGTTCAAAAATGCCTATCTCTTTTTCACCCGGGAACAGATCATTACCCCCGATGACAAAACCAAGGCGGATTTTTACGAGGACCGGATTCAGAAATACCTGAACCTCCTGGCCTGAACCCTGGCATGACGAACAGCTCCCTTCACTGGCAAGCCCTGGTGCTGGCCGCCGGTTTCGGCACCCGCCTGCTGCCGTATACCGGCCAGCGGCCCAAGCCTCTTTTTCCCCTGGACAATATCCCGGTGATCGATCTGCTCATCGCTCGGCTCATCCGGGCGGGCTGCGGCGGCATTGTCATCAACACCCACTATCTCCATGAACAACTGGAAGCCCACTTCCGTTCGTCCAGCTACGACATCCCGATACGCCTGGTCCATGAGCCGGAAATCCTGGGCACCGGCGGGGCCATCGGCAGCAACCTGGCGGCGCTGGGCCCGGCCCCGTTTGTGGTCATCAACAGCGACATCTACACCACCATCGACCTGGCCGCGGTCTACCGGTTTCACCGGGACCACGACGCCCCGGTCACCCTGGTCCTGCGGGACGACCCCCGGTTTAATTCGGTCCGGGTCGATGACCACCAGGAGGTGACCGGGTTCGGTCCACCGCCGGAAGATCCGGCCGGCGGCCGGCGGCAGCTGACCTTTACCGGCATCCACGTAATTGATCCGGCCATTGAATCGGTTCTGCCTCCGGCCGGCCGGTTTGCGGATATTATTTCCGTCTATCGCCGCCTCATCAAGACCGGCGGCCGCATCAAGGCCTTTCTGGCCGGGGCGGGCGAATGGGACGATATCGGCACCCCGGCTGCCTATCGCCGCCGGGCCCTGGCCGTCATGGTCGACAACGCCCTGGAACGGGCCTTTGGCAGCGTCCCCGCCCGCACCATTCACCCCTTTCCGGCCGACGGTTCGGAGACCTGCTGGATGCGGATACACTCTGCGGCCGGCAGCCTGATCGCCTGCGACCGCGGCCTCCGGCAAGACCCGGCCGTCAATGAAACCGGCGCCCTGGCGCGCATCCTGCCCCACCTGCGGAACAAAGGCGTCAACGTGCCCCGCCTGTATGCCGCCGATTCTTTTTCCGGCCTGGCCGTCATGGAGGACTTGGGCGACACGCATCTACAGGCCGCCGTCACAACGGCCGGCCGCGAACCGTCCGCCATCGTCGATCTGTACCGGCCGGTTGTCGATCAGCTGGTTCACCTGGCCGCGGACGGCGCCGCTGGTTTTGACCCGGCCTGGACCTGCCAGACAGAACGGTATGACCGCGGCCTGATCCTGGAAAAAGAGTGCCGCTATTTTACCGAGGCCTTCTTAACCCCTTTTTATGCCGACCTTCTTCCCGACGATCCGGGTCAACTGGAGAACGACTTTGCGCAGCTGGCCGAAGCCACCCTGACCGCGTCCATAGACGGTTTGATGCACCGGGACATGCAGTCCCGGAACATCATGCTCCACCAGGGGCGGCCGTTCTTCATCGATCTGCAGGGAGCCCGGCTGGGGCCGGTACAATACGACCTGGCTTCGCTGCTGATCGATCCTTATGTCATGCTGCCGGCGGCGGTCCGAAAACGGCTGCGCGAATACTACCTGGCGCAATTCTCCCGCCGGCGGCCGGTGGCCGCAGAACTTTTTTACCGGGGTTATGCCTGCTGTGCCGTCACCCGGAACCTCCAGATCCTGGGGGCTTTCGGCTTTCTGACCCGGGTCCGGGGAAAATCCCGTTTTGCCGATTACATCCCGGCCGCGGCCGCCGCCCTGGCCGATCATGTCCGCCGGGCCGAACAAGTCCTGGACACCCGCTTTCCGGCCCTGCTGCCCCTGGCCGAACAGTTGCGCCAGGCCGTGGCCGGGAAAAGCGGCCGCCCGTCCGCCTGAACCGGTTCTCCCGATATAAAGCTGGAAAATTGAATTGTTTTCCGGTATAATGATAAATTTTTGAAACGACCCGAACACAGTCACAGGTTCAAAGAAAAATCGGAGGCCCCATGGTACCGATACCCGTCATGATCAACGGCCTGCCCGGCCGGGTGGCCACCACCATCGCCGGCCACATTCTCGCCGAGCAGCGACTGGAGCTAATTCCCTGGTCGCTGACCGGCCCGGAAATTACCGCCTCCACAACCACCCTGGCCGGCCAGACCATCAAGCTGATCAAGCCGGGGGAGCGGGACACGATGATTCCGGAACTGGTGCAGCGCTACGCCTCCCTTATCAGCGTGGACTATACCCATCCTTCGGCGGTCAATGAGAACAGCCGGTTCTATTGCCGCCATGACATGCCGTTTGTCATGGGCACCACCGGCGGCAGCCGGGACCGGCTGATCCCGATGGTGGAGGCGTCCCGGATCAGCGCCGTCATCGCCCCCAACATGGCCAAGCAGATCGTCGGCTTCCAGGCCATGATGGCCTATGCCGCCGAAAACTTTCCGGATATGTTCAAGGGGTATTCCCTGACCATCGTGGAAAGCCACCAGAACGGCAAGGCCGATACCAGCGGCACGGCCAAGGCCATGGTCAAATATTTCCAGGCCCTGGGCGTGGATTTTGCCGAGCAGGACATCATCAAGATCCGTGACCCCCGGGTCCAGGAAAACGAGTATGGCGTCCCGGGCGAGTATCTCACCGGTCACGGCTGGCATACCTACACCCTGCTGTCCCCGGATCGCACCGTCAAGTTTGAATTCACCCACAATGTCAACGGCCGGGACATCTATGCCGGCGGAACCATCGACGCCGTACTTTTTCTGGACCGCAGGCTCCGGGAAGGGATCCGGGGGCGGGTCTTTTCCATGATCGACGTGCTCAAGGGAGACTGAATCATGACGAAAAAATCGTATGTCGCCGCCATCGACCAGGGGACCACCAGCACCCGCTTTGTCATTGTCGACCGCCAGGGGCAGATCGTGGCCGGTCATCAGCAGGAGCACCGGCAGATCTACCCGGAACCGAACCGGGTCGAACATGATCCCCTCCAGATCCGGGACAACACGGCCGCGGTCATCCGGGAGACCCTGGACAAGACGAACATTTCTCCCGGCGAAATCGCCGCCGTGGGTATTACCAACCAGCGGGAAACAACGGTGGTCTGGGACAAAAAAACCGGGCAGCCCTATTACAACGCCATCGTCTGGCAGGACACCCGCACCGACGCCATCTGCCGCCGGCTGGAAGGCGAAGCCGACCTGGCCCTGTTCCGGGACCGGGCCGGGCTGCCGCCGACCACCTATTTTTCCGGCCCCAAGATCAAGTGGATTCTGGACAATGTCGACGGCGTCGCCCGGGCCGCCGGCGAGGGTCAGGCGCTCTTCGGCAACATGGACACCTGGCTGACCTGGTGGCTGACCGGCGGACCGGACCAGGGGGTCCACATCACCGACGTCACCAATGCCAGCCGGACCATGCTGATGAACCTGAAACGGCTGGCCTGGGACCCGGATCTGCTCGAGCGGCTCGGCATTCCGGCCGGTATGCTGCCGGAGATACAGCCTTCCAGCCGGATTTACGGGCAGGTTACCGACGGCTGGGGCCTGGAACCGGGCACGCCGGTAGCCGGCATTCTCGGCGACCAGCAGGCGGCGCTCTTCGGCCAGGCCTGTTTCGAGCCGGGCGAAGCCAAGAACACATACGGCACCGGCTGTTTTCTGCTGACCAACACCGGCACGGAGATCACCCCCTCCCGCCACGGGCTGCTGACAACGGTGGCCTATCAGATCGGGGACCAGCCGGCGGTGTACGCCCTGGAAGGCTCCATTGCCATGGCCGGCTCGGTGGTGCAGTGGCTGCGGGACAATATCGGCTTGATTGCCACCGCGCCGGAGATCGAAGACCTGGCCGCGACCGTGGCAGATAACGGCGGTGTTTATTTTGTGCCGGCCTTCTCGGGGCTGTTTGCGCCGCACTGGGACACCACCGCCCGCGGCCTGGTGATCGGACTGACCCATTACGCCAACAAGGGCCACCTGGCCCGGGCGGCCCTGGAGGCCACCGCCTTTCAGACGCTGGAAATCGCCGAAGCCATGGAAAAAGATTCCGGCATCACCTTAAAGTCCCTGAAAACGGATGGCGGCATGGCCGCCAACGACCTGCTGCTCCAGTTTCAGTCGGACCTGCTGCAGGTACCGGTGATCCGGCCGAAGGTGACCGAGTCGACCGTGCTGGGGGCGGCATACGCCGCCGGACTGGCCGCTGGCTTCTGGGAGAAAACATCGGAATTGAAGGCCAACTGGCGGCTGGACAGGGAATGGACGCCGGCCATGTCGAAAAACAAACGCGACGAATTGTATCGCCACTGGAAAAAAGCGGTCAGCCGGGCCGGCGGCTGGCGGGAAATCACGTAAAAATTCAGGATAAAAGGCATGAACAAACAGGAATATGAAATCCGCTGGCATGGCCGCGGCGGCCAGGGGGCCATTACCGCCGCCAAGATCGTGGCCGGAGTGGCCTTTGCCGCCGGTTACCAGGGCGTGGCCATGATCCCCACTTTCGGCACGGAACGGCGCGGGGCGCCGGTATTTACCTCGCTGAAACTTTCCGCCACGGAAATTTACGACCTGTCCCCCATTGAAACACCGGACATGGTGGTCGTCCTGGATGACCGACTCATCGCCGAGGCCGATGTCACCGCCGGCATCAAACCGGGCGGACTTGTCGTCATCAACACCCACCGTCCGCCGGAGGACTATGCCTTTGCCGGCACCACCACGGCGGTGGCCGATATTTCCGAAATCGCCGTCCGCTGCGGCCTTCCCCGCGGCATCGTCAATTCCGGGATCATCGGCGCCTTTGCCCGGGCATCGGGCCTGCTGGACATCGAGGATCTGGCCGCGGCCGTGGAAAAAGAATTCCAGGGCAGAAAAGCCGACCGGAACGCCGCGGCCACGCGCATGGCCTTTGACCATACCCAGATGGGAGTTCCCTCATGAGCAAGAAACGTTTCGCCGAATTCATATCCCACAGCGAACCCGGCCCGGGGGACGCGGGCCGGACCGGCTCCTGGCGGGTGGAATGTCCCGTCATCGATACCAGCCGGTGCCTGCCGGTCAAGTCCGGCAAGCCGACCTGCTTTTTCTGCTGGCTCTACTGCCCGGACGGGGTTATCTCCCGCACCATACCGCCGGTGATCGACTACCAGTACTGCAAGGGATGCGGGGTCTGCGCCGAGGAGTGCCCGGCCGGGGCCATCACCATGGAAGATGAAGCGGATATTGACAAATGACGATCCGATCCTAACCAGGAGAACAACACCCATGCACATCATCGCTACCGGCAACACGGCCGCGGCTACCGGCGTCAAGCTGGCCAGGACCCAGGTCATCGCCGCCTACCCGATCACGCCGCAGACGCCCCTGACGGAAAAACTCTCCGAATACGTCGCTTCCGGAGAAATGCGGGCCGAATATATCCCCGTGGAAAGTGAGCACAGCGCCCTGGCCGTATGTATCGCCGCGGCCAGCACCGGTGCCCGCACCTTCACCGCCACCAGCGCCAACGGCCTTTTATACATGCACGAACAGATACACTGGGCGGCTGGCGCCCGTCTGCCCATTGTCATGTGCGTGGCCAACCGCGGCGTGGGCGCCCCCTGGTCGGTCTGGAACGACCACCAGGACTCGATTTCCCAGCGGGACACCGGCTGGATCCAGATTCACTGCGCCGGTCACCAGCAGATCATCGACAGCGTCATCCAGGCTTTCCGGCTGGCCGAAACCGTCCGGATCCCGGTCATGGTCTGCTACGACGGCTACCTGCTGTCCCATACCCACATGCCCTTTGATGTACCCGAACCGGAGCGGGTGGACCGTTTTCTGGCCGACTCCCGGCCGTCCCGGCTGCTTGACCCGGAAGCGCCTCGCAACCTCAACACGGTCACCCTGCCCGAGGTGCGGCCCGACGTCCGGGGAGACATGGCCCCGGCCTACATGGAAATCCGGCATACCCTGCAGCGGGACCTGGAGCAGGTCCCGGCGGTCTGGGCGGAAATCGACAACCAGTTCCAGTCCCTGTTTGACCGGGTCAGCCATGCCTTCTTCAATACCTATCGCTGTGAAGACGCCGAAGTCATCGCCATCTGCCTGGGGTCCCTGGCCCGGCAGCTGCGCAAGACCACGGATATTCTCCGGGAAAAGGGGCGCCGGGTCGGGGTGGTGGCCCTGCGGCTGTTCCGGCCTTTTCCCGCCCGGGAACTGGCGGAACTGCTCGGCGGCACCGCCCGGGTGCTGGTATTTGAAAAGGCGCTCAGCTACGGTTACGAAGGCGCCCTGACCAGCGATCTCAAGGCAGCCCTGTATCACCTGCCCCGGCGGCCCGTGATCGGCCACCGCATCCTGGGGCTGGGCGGGCGGACCATTAAAACCGAAGACCTCTGCCAGGCCCTGGAGGCCTTCTGCGACGCCCCGGAAAATGCCGGCGAAGAACCGCCGGCCTGGATCGGATTGAAATGCTGAGCGGAAAGGATAAAAATAAGAAGCCGTTTTCCCGATAAGGATATGATTATGAGCCCAACCGTTACCAAACCCCTTGATCTGCCCGAAGAAGAACTGGTCCATCCGGGCAACCGGGCCTGCGCCGGCTGCGGCCTGTCTCTGATTTACCGCCACGGCCTCAAGGCCCTCGGCCGGAACACCATCCTGGTGGTCCCCCCCAGCTGCCTGACGGTACTGCAGGGACTTTACCCCATTGCCGCCACCCAGCTGCCCTGCCTGAACGTGACCTTCGCCTCCACGGCCGCGGCCGCTTCCGGGGTCCAGGGCGCCCTGCGGGCGCTGCATCGGGAAGACACCCTGGTGGCCGCCTGGGCCGGGGACGGCGGCACCAGCGACATCGGCCTCCAGGCCCTGTCCGGCGCCTGTGAACGGGAAGAAAACTTTATTTACCTGTGCTATGACAACGAAGCCTACATGAATACCGGCATCCAGCGCTCCGGGACCACCCCGGCCGGCGCCCTGACGACCACCACGCCCATTCACGGCAAGCGGCAAAAACGCAAAAACCTGCCGGCCATCATCGCCGCCCACGACATAACTTACGTAGCCGCCTGTTCCGCCGCCTATCCCCTGGATTTTTACAACAAGCTCATCAAGGCCAGAACATTGCCCGGCATGAAGTATTTTCATATTCATACGCCCTGTCCGCCGGGCTGGGGATTTGAGCCGCGCCATACCGTCAAGACCGGCAAGCTGGCCGTGGAGACCGGGCTGGTGGAGCTGTACGAATACGCACAGGGGCGGCTGACCCTGACCGGCGCTTCCCGCAAACTGCTCGATAAGCCCCGGCGGCCGGTGGCTGACTACGTGGCGGCCCAGACCCGCTTCCGGTCGCTGTCCCCCCGGCAGACCCAAGAGATGCAAAAGGAAATAGATCAGCGGTGGAACGAATTGAAACAGACGCAGTCATAATCGGCGGCGGCGCCACCGGCAGCGGTATTGCCCGGGACTGCGGCCTGCGGGGCATCGACTGCGTGCTGGTGGAAAAAAACGATTTCGCGGCCGGCACCACCGGCCGTAATCACGGACTGCTCCATTCCGGGGCGCGGTACGCCGTCAAGGATCCGGTTTCGGCCGCAGAATGCATCGCCGAAAACCGGATCCTGAAAAAAATCGCCCGGCACTGCATCGAAGACACCGGCGGCCTGTTCGTGACCCTGCCCGGCGACGATCCCGGCTACCACGGTCAGCTTCGGGACGCCTGCCGCCGGATCGGCATTGCCTGCCGGGAGATCACCCCGGCGCAGGCCCTGGCCATCGAACCCAACGTCAATCCGAGCCTGGTCGCGGCCCTTACCGTGCCGGACGCCACCATCGACCCCTTCCGCCTGGCCGCGGCCAACATTCTCGATGCCGCCGAGCACGGCGCCCGGGCGATCACCCACTGCCGGGTCACCGGCTTCATCCGCGACAAGGACCGCGTCCGGGGCATCTACGCCTTTGACCGGCGCGGCCGGCGCCAGCTCGAAATACACGCCGGTATCATCATCAATGCCACCGGCATCTGGGCCGGGGAGACCTGCCGCCAGGCCGGGGTGGACCTGGCCATGTATCCCTCCCAGGGGACCATGGTCATCCTTGATTACCGGATCAATAACGTTGTTCTCAACCGCTGCCGCAAGCCGGCCGACGGCGACATCCTCGTCCCCGGGGACACCGTCTCCCTGATCGGGACCACCTCCCGAAAAATCGACTACGACCGCATCAACGAACTGACGGCGGACCCGGAGGAGATCCGGATTCTCCTGGAAGACGGGGAAAAGCTGGTGCCCAATCTCTCGAAAACCCGGGTACTGCGGGCCTTTTCGGGAGTGCGGCCGCTGGTGGCCACCGGCCGGGATACTTACGGCCGGGATATCACCCGGGGCATCGTCCTGCTGGATCACGAAGAACGGGACGGCCTGGCCGGCCTGGTCACCATCGCCGGCGGCAAGCTGATGACCTACCGCCGGATGGCCGAAGAGGCCACCGACCTGGCCGCCAAAAAACTGGGCGTCGACCGGCCCTGCACCACCCACACGACGCCCCTGCCCGGTTCCGAAAAGCCGCCGCGCCGGAAAAAATCGCGCCAGTCCCTGGCGGAATCGGTGGCCGCCTCCACCTATTACCGCCACGGCGAGCGGGCCCGCCAGATTCTGCCCAAAGACGGTGATCACGGCGGGCTGATCTGCGAATGCGAAATGGTCACGGCCGAGGAGGTCCGCTACGCCCTGCAGAAACTGCATGTCACCGACATCATCGACCTGCGCCGGCGCACCCGCATCGGCATGGGACCGTGCCAGGGAGTACTCTGCGCCTATCGCTGTGCCGGGGCTTTTGTAGACGAACTGGGCACGGACGGCAGCGCCGCGACGGACATGCTGGTCGAATTTCTGGAAGAACGCTGGCACGGCGTCAAGCCGGTACTGTGGGGCGACACCCTGCGGGAGGCCGAATTCGCCTACTGGATTTTCGCGGGCATCTTCGGCCTGGGCCGCTCCGACGCCGACAGCGACGAACCCGACGACGGGACGGAACAGCCATGACCCGATCACCGACGACCGACTACGACTGCCTCATCATCGGCGGCGGGATTGCCGGGCTGACCTGCGGCATCGCCTGCCTCCGCGGCGGGCTCTCCTGTGCCGTCATTTCCGCCGGCATGAACGCCCTGCATTTTTCCTCCGGCTCCATCGACCTGCTCGGCCATTTTCCGGGAAACACCATTGTTCAGTCGCCCCTGGAGACGCTGCCGGAATTCATCGCGCGCAATCCCGCCCATCCCTATGCCCGCTGCGGGTGCGACCATGTCCGGGAAGCCCTGTCCTTTTTCCAAAAAGAGCTGGCCGGAGCCGGACTGCCCCTGAATGACAACAATGGCCGCAACCATTTCCATGTCACCGCGCTGGGCACGACCAAGCCGACCTTTCTTTCCCAGCCGAGTGTTTTTTCGCCCGATATTAAGACCGCCTTCGAGGAAAAAGCCGACATCGCCATTATCAACGTGCGCGGTTTCCGGGACTTTCATCCGGAACTGGCGGCCGCCAACCCGAAAAAACACCCGCTTTTCCCAGCCACCCGGATTACCCGCGGCCGGTTCGAACTCCCGGAAAAAGACCTGCCCGGCCCCGTCCCGGAAATGCGCCCGGTGGACAACGCCCCC
>CAYTQK010000056.1:0-14613 GCA_964439745.1 uncultured Desulfobacterales bacterium | reverse complement strand
CACTTAAAACTTAATACTGCCTGTAAAAAAGACTTTTTACAGGCTTGTCAAAATTCATCATAAGCGATCATATCAGCACCCCCCGAGGTCGTCCAGCCTTTTTTCCAAGGCCGCGATCATGGGCGGCGGACCGCACAGGTAATATTCAATCTCGGCGGGATGGTCGTGATTTTTTAAGTATTCCTCATACAGGCACTCGTGAATAAACCTGGTCAGCCCCTGCCAGTTTTCTTCGGGCAGCGGTTCGGACGGGGCCACGTAATAGGAAAAATTGTCGAACCGTTCGGCCAGGTCCTGAAACTCCTCGTGGTAAAACATCTCCTGCCAGGAGCGCACCCCGTACCAGAAGGCCATTTTCCGGGAGGTTCCCGGACCATTGAGCTGGTGCAGAAGATGAGACCGCAGGGGGGCCATGCCGGCGCCCGGCCCGAAGACCAAGGATTCAATAAAGTCGTATTCCCTCTCCACCATGAACAGGGAGGTTCCCAGGATGGCGCAGTTGACGGCAATCAGGGGCGGAAACCCTCGCTGATTTCATGCTTGCGCAGCGAGGCAAAGAGCAGCTCCCAGAAAAATTCACCCCGTGGAAGACGATAATCAGCGGCAGCACGATCAACAGTCCCCGGCCCAGTACCCGGACCGGATCCAGAGACAGCCCCGAGGCCGCAGAAGCCGCAGTTGACACAGGCCCGCTCCTCGCCATGCTGGCCGGTGTCCAGAACAAAGGGACTACGGTTGAGGCGGGAAAGGAAAGTCCGGGAGTGGCTGGATTTGCGCCGGCTTCCTCTTCCGCGTCCCGCCGAATGACGATGGCGCGGATGGTCCGCCGCGGCCCGTACGCAATCCGCTCCACCACCCCGGCAGCCGGGGAGAGGAACGCGATCTGTTGTTCCACCTGGTTGTCCAGCTGCCCGGCCGGATGCAGACACAGTCCTTTCTTGACGGCAACGGTAATCATCGTGGGGGCTGTCTATACCATGAAAAACGGCCTATCAAAAGACCATTTTTTCCGGCGGCCGCCGTTCCGGCACGTATTGTTTTTCAACTTCTCCCGCGTTCCAGGCGGCAGAAACATACAAACCGCAATAGCAGCTGCCGAACTCGGCCACGTCCGCTTTTCGGTACGCACAGGGACAAATGATGTCCTTGTCCGCCTGCCGGTCCCCGGACGCCAGCCGGCAGGGACAGCACATATACCCGTAGCGCTCCTTGTTGATCAGCAGGGAGTTCAGCAGATCCATGACCAGCGCCTGGTCCTGGTTGAAAAAATACCCCTTGGGCTCCTGGACTTTTCTCAATTGCTCGTATAATTGCTCTGGTGTCATGACAGATTCAGCGCCTCCCGGATATCATCTTCCCGGAAACCGACGATGACCTGATCGCCGATGCGAAGGGTGGGAAAGGTACACCGGGGATTGTACTGCTTCACCTCCTCGATCATGGCCTGCCGTTCCTCTCCTTCCAGCCGATCCACCTCGACCACATCATAGTCGACCTCGTTCTCATTGAGCAAATGCTTGGTGGATTTACAATGACTGCAGGTACTCAGCGCATACAATTTAACATCCGCGGTGGTCATATACGGCTCCTTTTTCCCGGAAAATTTGTTGTTAAAAAAGAACGGGTGCGGCCGCATGCAGCCGCACCCGCGGTCGAAATTTGCTGTTTGGATCAGCGCTTAGCCCGGCACGGAAACCGGCGCGGCCTGGCCGATGAAATCCAGGGTCTCATTGTACTTGGACCGCATGTCCAGGTGGGCGTCTTCGATCTCTTTTTTCTGGGGACTCCAGTCTGACGGGCATTCGGTTTTGAGCTGCTGAATTTTTTCTTCCAGGTCCTGGATAATCATTTTAATGTCATTGAAATTGGCCCAGACCTTTTCCTTGTCGCCGGTGCCCATCTTGTCGGTTTTGGCCACGACATCAAACATCTTCGCCTTCCAGGCCATCAGTTCGTGCTCCATGCCGCTGCAAAAATCTTTTACATCCATGATCCACCCCCTGTTGTTTCTGGTTATGATTTATTCGTCCCGCCTGGTCATGTCAGCAAGCGGTACGAACCTGGCCGGTCCGTTGTTCCTTCCCCTTTTACCGGACCGACCGTTTTTCCCCTTGTTATTGCCTTCACGACTGTTTCATCCGGCACTCATCGTCCCACTCCGGGCAGACCTCCTTCATCTCGGCCTGGTATTTGGCCATGCACTCGGAACACTCCATCTCCACGTTGGGAACATCGCCGAAACGCGCCATCATCTCCTCGTGACTGAGATTGGAAACGGCGCTGCAGCCGCATTGCGGACAGGCCTGCTTGATCTGGTAGCGTTTTTGTTTCATGCTTGCCTCCTGTGATTTCATGATATTTCTTTTTCCTGAACAATCGCACCAATGGCAATCCGCTCCAGGCGCTGATTGCGGTACAGGTCTATCTCCTGTCGGTCTGACGCCAGGCGCTCCAGTAAAACGGCCAGATTGGGACCGCCCAGGGCCATGGCGGCCCAGGCGGCATGGCCGCGAATAGCCGCGTTGTCTGAATCCAGGAACGGCGGCAGCAGGGGAACCGCGGCGGCAACATACTGCGGCCGGGACCGGGCCAGGCGGCCCGCTCCCCACAATACCCCCGGCTGCAGCCCTTCGTGCTCCAAAAAATTTTTGCCCGGATCCAGATAGGAGATGAGGATGGCATGGAACTCTTTGGCCAGTTGTTCGTGACCGGCCATGATGGCGCCCATGCACTCCGGCGATCCCCAGCCGATGCCCCCGGACTCGTCGTTAAGATTCCACATCAGCCGGCGCATGACCACCCGGGCCGACTCCAGGTTCTGGTCGGCCAGATCGGCCACCAGGCGGCCGATGGCCGTGACGGCATGCCACTTGACCAGTGCCTGGCGGTCATACAGAAAAGAAAGCAGCGGATTGATCAGGCGGCGGGCCGGTAACCGGCGCAACTCGGCCGGCATGTCGGTGTACTCCTCCTGCGCCAGCCATTGGCCCACGGCTGCTTTCAGGGCGCGGTTGCCTGGTTCGAATTTTGTCATGGAGCCACCGGTTTCCCCTGCTCTTCCCAGTAAATGCACCGGACCGGGCAGTTTTTGACGGCTTCGTTGACCGCTGCTTCCGGGTACGCCGGCAAATCGGCCACGGCCACATAGCCGGCATCATTGACGGTAAACACCTCCGGGCAGAGGTCGCAGCAGATTTCACAGCGGATGCAATCGCTCAGTTCGATAACGGGATATTTCATCCGGCCTGTCCGGACTCCCGGTTTTTTACGCTCCGCCCGATTGTACGGCCGAATTCACGGCACTGCTCCAGGCCGTCCGCATCCGGCACATACTGAATCTTCAGGGGAGCTGCCGGCAGATCGCACTTCATCTCCTCCAGGAGATGCTGAATCTGGCCGGCCGACTCGCCGCTCCAGCCGTAGGAGCCGAAGGCCGCGCCGATGCGATTGCGCGGCTTCAGGCCCTTCATGTAGGTGAGCATATCCATGACCGTGGGAAAAACGTTATTATTGAGGGTCGGCGAGCCCGCCACAATGGCGGCGGCGTCCAGTACCTCGGTCATGACTTCGCTGCGGTCGGTATGCTTGAGGCTCATGGGAAAGGCCGTCACCCCGGCCTCGGTCAGCCCTTCGGCAATGGCCTCGGCCATGTGCTGGGTGCTGTGCCACATGGAGTCATACACGATAACCGCCTTGTCAAGAGTTTCATGTCGGCTCCAGCGGGCATAGGCATTGATAATCTGATCCGGGTCCGACCGCCAAATGATGCCGTGATCCGGGCAGATCATGCGGAAGGTCAGGCCCATTTCCGCTACCGCGGCCAGCAGTTTTTTGATCTTTTCCGTGTACAGCAGCAGGATATTGGCAAAATACTTTTTGGCATGCGGCATGATGGCCGCGCCGATCTCGTCGTCGTACCGTTCCGGACCGGCATAATGCTGTCCAAAGGCATCGCTGGAAAAAAGAATCTGGTCCTCCTGCACATAGGTGAACATGCTGTCCGGCCAGTGCAGCATCCGGGTCTCCAGAAAGGTCAGGGTGCGTTTGCCCAGGGAAAGTTCCCCGCCGTTTTCCACGGCATGATAATTCCACTTCTGGGTGAAATGGCGGGAATGGTTTTTGGGGCCCATCTTGGACACATACAGGGGTTTGTCCTCGCCGATACGGTGCAGGACCCGCGGCAGCCCCCCGGAATGATCCATTTCCGTGTGGTTGCTGATCATGTAATCGATCTTTTGAGGATCAACAACCTGGGCGATGTTGGCCAGCAGTTCATCGGCAAACTCTTTTTTGACCGTATCCACCAGGGCGATCTTGTCATCCACGATCAGAAAGGCGTTGTAGGTGGAGCCGCGGGGCGTGGAATAGCCGTGGAAATCCCGGATGTTCCAGTCCGCCACGCCGACGCTGTAGATGCCCGGTGCGATTTCTGTTGCCGCCATGTCTGGTTTCCTCGCAAGTTTTCATGCAGGTTTGAGTTTTCCCGATCACTCCCGGATTCCGAAAATGTCTTCCGGCCGCCCGCGTCGGCAAAAGCCGCCAGGCGGCCGAAGACCATGGACTCCCCGGCTCCGGTCACAAGCGCCGTCCGAGCCTATTCCTCCTTCGAGAAATCTTCCTTGCCGGCCCCGCAGACCGGGCATTCCCAGTCGTCCGGCAGATCTTCGAAAGCCGTGCCCGGCTCCACGCCATTGTCCGGGTCTCCCTCGGCCGGATCATACACATATCCGCATACGTCACATACATATCTGTCCATGACAAACCTCCTTTATTTTGATAGGTTACAAAACCGCCGCCTGGACCGCGTCCAGTTCTAGGCGATCAATCATCTTGCCGATGCGCTCGTGCTTTTTGGCGTTTTCCTGGTAAAACGCAATCACTTTTTCGATCAGTGCCAGGGCCTGGTCCGTGTCCAGATCCTCGGCCAGGGTATCGGCCAGCCGCGGTTTGCTGGTGCCTTTGCCGCCCACGGTCAGTACCCAGCCGTTTTTCTTGCCTACAGGCCGATGTCCTTGATACAGTTTACGGCATGGCCGGGCTGGATACCTGCCCGGTCCTGCCAGACCGCACCGATGTCCGCCTCCTGGATGCCGACCAGGGCGATGCGGGGCGATGGCATAGGTTTGCTTGTCCCGCTGCAGCACCGCCCCTTTTTCTCCGTCTTTTAGCTTCTTCTCCTTCTCCATGATGATTTATTGTCCTTTCCTTTTCCAGGCGACATGAAACGAATTCCAATCAAATTAACAGCAGGGATGCCGGGCATCCCTGCTGTTCCAGGCACCTTAGTCAAACGCCATGTCGGTCTTCCAGACCTCCCAGACCTTGCCGACCAGGTCCGGCCCCGGCTTGAGGGTCATCTTGCCGGGCTGCCAGCCGGAAGGCGTGGCCTCTTTTCCCTTGGTTTTGCGGACATGCTGAAAGGCCTGGATCTGGCGCAGGCTTTCGCTGACGTTCCGGCCCACCGGCGGGGTCAGCACCTCGAACCCCTGGACAATTCCGTCGGGATCAATGATGAACCGGCCGCGGGTTTCGACGCCGCCGTCCTCGTCGTAGATGCCGTACCGCGTACCCACGCGGCCGGCGGCGTCCGACAGCATGGCAAAGGGAATACCGCCGTCGACCATCTTGGAAAGCTCCATGTCGTTCCACATCTTATGCACGAACATGCTGTCCACGCTCATGGACAATACTTCCACGCCCAGCTTCTGAAACTCACCGTGTTTTTCAGCGACCGCTGAAATTTCGGTAGCTCAGACAAAGGTGAAATCACCGGGATAGAAACACAGGACCACCCATTTGCCCAGGTAGTCGGACAATTTGACATTGACGAATTTGCCTTTATGATAAGCCGGGGCGGTAAAATCCGGCGCCTTCTGTCCCACCTTGATCATGGCTGCCTCCTTTTTGGGGGTTGGGGTTAGTTCAGTCGGGACGTCGCCCTCGGGCGGCGCCTCCTCGCCGACGGCACCGCCGGTCGGCCGGGCACAGCCAACTTCAATCTCTTCTTCGGCCATACGTCTTCTCCTTTGCTATGTGGTTATAAGATGCGGCCCATCTTTTTCTGCAAGAAGATGAGCGTCTGTTGTTTGCAGGACTGAACCCTGCAGCCTATTCGATATGGCAGCCGCGGCAGCCCACCGGCCCGGCTTTCTTGCCGGCCTTGCCCAAATCGCGGTGACAGCCCTGGCATTGTTTCATGACCTGCACTTTCTTTAATTCACCGGCTTCCTTCATCTGTACAATGGAACCGGCCTGTTGGGGAAACAGGTTATGACAGCTGTCACAATCGTCCAGGACTTCCTGGTGCCGGGCATGGGGCAAGGTTATGTCGGCTTTGCTGCCGCCGGGAATGACCAGGTTCTGGCCGGCCCCATGTTTTTTTCCGCAGCCAGCATACCGCCGGCTCAATACCAGGGCCGCGGCCACCACCAAAAAACCACTTTTTTCATAGGCACACCATCCTTTCTCAAGATAAAAGCCATTGTCCACAGCAAGTGCCAATCAATATTCCAGGTCGTCGGGCGTAACCTTGCCGGCAAAAAGAAGATAGGCCCAGGCTTGATACGCGATGACCACCGGGATGAAGACCAGCACCACCCCCAGCATGATTTTCAGGGTCAGTGGACTGGAGGCGGCATTATACGCCGTCAGGTGATACTGGCTGCCCATGCTGGAAGGAAACAGGTTGGGAAACAGGCCGATCAAGCCGAAAAAAGTACACAGGCCGATGGTCACACCTGAACATATCCAGGCCGGCAGCCAGCTTTGCTTTTTTACGAAAAACCTGACGCCCAGCAGGGCAGCCACGGCCCCGGCCACCACCAGCCACAGGACCGGCCGGGCCAGGTAGTTGGCGTACAGTTCCGTGGCCGGCCAGGAAACCACCAGGAACACCACCGCCAGGCACAACAGCACGTACCAGATGGCATTGGCCGCCCGCTGTGCCCGGACCTGCAGATCCCCCTCGGTTTTCAGGCACAGCCAGGTAGCCCCGTGCTGGAGGAACAGGGCCAGAAACAGAAATCCGCCCAGCAGACCATAGGGATTGAGCAGGGCCGCCAGGGAACCGTAATAGCCATTCTCGTCAAAGGGAAGCCCCATGAAGATGTTGGCAAAAACCACCCCGAACAGCAGTGCCGGAGCCAGGCTGCCGATAAAAATGGCGGCATCCCAGACCCGTTTCCAGCCGGGATGCGCGATTTCCCCCCGGAAACCAAAGGAAACACCCCGCAGAATCAGGGCGAACAGGATCAGCATCAGAATGGAATAGAGCGAGGAAAACATGGTGGCATAGACCAGGGGAAAGGCGGCAAAGGTGACACCGCCGGCGGCCACCAGCCAGACCTCGTTCCCGTCCCAGAGCGGACCCAGGGTGTTGATCATGATGCGCCGGTCTTCATCGCTTTTGCCCAAAAACGGGTACAGGGCGCCCACCCCGAAATCAAAACCGTCGGTCATGAAAAAAACGGCCCAGAGCAGTCCCCACAGGAAAAACCATACCGCTTCCAGACTCATGGCAGCCTCCCCGTTGTTTTGGGATAATTATCAGGCATCGGACTCCTCCGTTATCGGCCCGGCCTTGGCGGTTTTTACCATCAAAAAGATTCCCACCGCGCCCAGCAGGCCGTAGACGGCCACGAACGCCAGCAGAGAGGTCAGCACCTGCCCGCCGGAGATCACCGGGGAAACCGCTTGCGACGTTTTCATCAGGCCGTACACGATCCAGGGCTGGCGCCCCACCTCGGCCACGATCCAGCCCAGCTGGACGGCCAGGTAGGGCAGCGGCAGGGAAAGCAGCATGATGATCAGGTACCAGCGGTTTTCCACCAGGCGGTTGCGCAGAAAGACGCCCACCAGGGTGGCCAGGCAGAAGTAGAACCCCAGGCCGACCATAAGCTTGAAGGCCGTGTAGACGATCAGCACCGGCGGTCGTTCTGCTTTGGGAAATTCCTTCAGCCCCTTCACCTCGCTGGTAAAATCATGAAAGGCCATCAGGCTCAGCCCCCAGGGGATCTTGCCGATCTCGATGAGATTTTTTTCCTGGCTGTCGCTGGGGATGGCAAAGAGGTACAGGGGGGCCGGGGCGGAGGTTTCCCAGTGGGCGTCCAGGGCGGCCAGCTTGGCCGGCTGGCTGTGGGCCAGGTCGGCGCCGTGCATGTGCCCTTCGACAACCTCCACAAAGGAAAAGACCAGGCCGACCGCCAGGGCGATCTTGAACGAGCGGGTAAAGACCTCCAGGTGCTGCTTTTTCAGTAAATGATAGGCGCTGACGCCCATGACGAAAAAGGCGCTGAGGATCAGGGCGGCGGTGACGGTATGGATGATTTCCAGGACGGCGAAACGCTGGGTAACCACGGCCAGGAAATCGACCAGCTCGGCGCGGCCGTTGCGGATCTCATAGCCGACCGGATGCTGCATCCAGGCGTTGGCGATCAGGATCCAGATGGCGGAAAAAATCCCGGCCAGGGCCACCAGCCACATCACCGTGGCATGGGCCCGGGGAGACAGCTTTTTCCAGCCGAAAATCCAGACGCCGATGAGTACCGATTCCAGGAAAAAGGCCAGCGAGGCCTCGATGGCCAGCAGGGATCCGAAAATATCCCCCACGTAAGCGGAATACCGCGACCAGTTGGTCCCGAACTGGAACTCCAGGGTAATGCCGGTGACCACGCCCAGGGCGAAATTGATCAGAAAAATCTTGCCCCAGAAGCGGGTCATGGCCAGCCAGGTTTCATCCCCGGTCCGGGCATAGCGGGTTTCCATGTAGGCCACCATCAGGGAAAGCCCCAGGGTCAGCGGCACAAAGACGAAGTGAAACATGGTGGCGGCGGCAAATTGCAGCCGGGACAGAATCAACGGATCCATTCCTCACTCCCCCCTCATCGATTATTCCTCTCCTTGCTTCAGACGATTTTGTCCGCAATCTGGCGGCCGTACTCCTGGGCCATCTTGATGCCACCCTCCAGGGTGCTGGATTTCAGCCGCAGGGGAGCCTCCACCATGTCCATCTGAAAGATATTTTCCATGGTTTCATAAATCCGTTCCGGCGCTTCACCGCTCCAGCCGAAGGCCCCGAAAGCGCCGCCCGCCTTACCGGCCAGCCCGGCCTTTTCCGCCAGAAAAAGAAAGGTCTTCATGCTGTTGATCATCTCCCCGTGATAGGTCGGGGCGCCGAAGACATAGGCGTCATAACCGGCCAGGTCGCTTTCCTTCTTGATATCTTTGGCTTCGGCCAGGGTGACCGTTACGGCGGCGAAACGGAGCCCCTCGGCGATCAATTCCGCGATCTTGCGGGTTTCCTCTTTGCGGGTTGCATACACGATAAGCGCTTTTGCCATGATCGTTTCCTTTACCGCTCAAATCAACAAGACACAGACAGGCTTCATTCCCAACCAATGCAACAGGCGCCCGGCGAAAAATTTTCCGCCGGGCGCCCAGGCAGGCAGTAAATATCCGGGTCAGGCTTTCCAGAGTCCATGGATATTGCAGTATTCGCGGGCGGTCACCTGGTCCGCGGAAACATTGAACACCGCTTCCGGCGCGTCGCCGGGCTTGAGGAACTGAAAACAGCTCTTACCGTCGGCGATCAGCTCGATCCACTGGATATAATGTTTTTCCTCCATGGGGTGGGCCACGTCGCCGACCTTGACCTTGATACCGTCGGCGGTTTTTTCGATGACCGGTACGTGTTTTTCCTTGGCCGCGTCCACGGTATTTTCCGTCAGCAAAGTCATGTCCTGGTCACAGCATACCAAGGTGCCGTCGCTGCCGTACAAAACCTCGACGATATTGCCGCATAATTCACACTTGTAAACCTGATAACGTTCAGCCATGATTACCTCCTCCTCAACAATTTGTTACAACGGTCTTGTTGATATTACCAGTTTTCACCCAGCAGTTCAAAATGAGCCCGGGGATGGGCGCAGGCCGGGCACATATCCGGCGCCTTGGTTCCCTCGTGGAGATACCCGCAGTTCCGGCATCGCCAGACAGTGGTCGCTTCTCTTTCAAAAACCCGGCCGGCTTCGATGTTGGCGGCCAGATCATTGTATCGTTTTTCATGCTGCTTTTCGGCCACGCAGATCTTCTCAAAGACCACAGCAATTTCTTTGAACCCTTCTTCCCGCGCCACCCTGGCAAATTCGGGATACATGGTGGTATGCTCGTAATTCTCACCGCCGGCCGCCTCCCGGAGGTTCTCCAGGGTGGAGCCGATGACGCCGGCCGGAAAGGAGCCGCTGATTTCCACTTCGCCCCCTTCCAGGAATTTGAAAAACCGCTTGGCATGCTCCTTTTCCTGGTTGGCGGTCTCTTCAAAAATATCGGCGATCTGCACATAACCATCTTGGCGGGCCTGGCCGGCGAAGTAGGTATACCGGTTCCGGGCCTGGGATTCGCCCGCAAAAGCGGTCAACAAATTTTTTTCTGTTTGCGTACCCTTGAGTTTCCCCATACGACCTCCCTTTTTGTCGATTCTAAGCGTCAGTCATCATCCGGCGACAAAGAGATTACTCTTCTGTCCACCATCCCTTTTTCATGTGTTCCAGCTTTTCGGCTTCTGCCAGCTTACGAATTTTGTAGGCGGCATCCAGCAGAACGCCGTAAAGAATACCGCAGCCGATATCCTCCCGCTGGGCATCGCCGCGGGCGGCCAGGCGGATCATTTCATCGGTGACTTCAATCGTTTTTTTGATGTTCTCATCACAAGGTTTCAAGGGATGATTTCCTTTTTCCGGTCAGCCCGTCGATTTCCGCGTACATTCTCAGCAGATAATAAACAAGTTACTGCCGCCGGGATTCATCAACAGACCGCGTATTAATTAATCACCCCACTTTATTTCAACTTGCGTGCCAATCTCAGCAGAAGAGCAAAATTTTACATAAAAGATTATTTATCAAGCTGTTATGGATCTTAAAAACCAGCCTGCCCCCGGAAATGCGCCTGTTTCGCATTGGTCATTGATACAGCTTTGTATCAAACACGGCCCGGACGGCCGATATCAAAATGGTTATGGACGATCCGGCAACAGGACGCCACCACTTCCATCGGGATATGGGGACAATTTTCCAGGGGGGTGCTGCCCGGAAGCCACCATGCTGGCAAAGGCCAGGCAGGCGGAGAAACCACAGTCCCCGCAATAGGTTTTCGGCAATATATCCCGGAAAAGGTCCATCACGGAAAGTGGCATGGGAAAAAATCCTGAATAGATTAAAACAGGTTGTGGAACAATGAATATTTTTTATCATATTCATCCCGAAATCACCATATTTTTTTATTGAAAAGGTGGTCCCGGGAAAATTGATTTATCTACACACCGTACCCGTTCTGGGAGGGGTGCCAACCCATAATTCACTTTTGCAGGTTGCCTGCCAAGCACCGGTAAAAAATCGGCTGTACACTGGCATGTTGTTTGCAGTGTAATCGCTGGTGGAACCTGTTTTCGTTGCACCGGAAGAGTTCAAATATTTTTTAGCCAATAAAAAACAATGACCACCAAGGAGAAAAAATTATGATCAGAAAACTGGAGCAACTAAAGCAGAATCGTTCTCTGGTCAACGCCATTGACTGGGATATGACCCCGGAAGAAGCGGTCCGGCTCTACCTGGAATGGGGCAATAACTGGGCCGGCGGCAATTATGTCATCCGCTCCAAAAATGATGTCAGCCTTTATTTCGTGGTCAACACCTGGAAGGAACGGCCGCGGGTGTTTCTGGTGAGAAGGAATTCTGAAATCGCCGAAGAACTGGGCGAATTTGAACTGCCGGAAACGGTGCAAAAATCATTTCTGGATACAGTCGGCCATCAAAGAGGAGTATATGCCATTGACGGGCCGGTGCGAAGCTGGCTGGAAAACGAGTTGAACCGGGCCTGACCCATGAAGAAAATGGATCCCGCCGCCGGCAGTCATGATGGAAAAGAACGGCCCGCCGCTCCCACGGCTGCTCAGCTGCCACCGGGCGGACTGTTCTGGCCATCCCTGGTTTCCGGAACCCTGGTCAAACGGTATCAACGGTTTCTGGCCGACGTCCGCCTGGATGACGGGAAAATCGTTACCGCCCATTGCCCCAATTCCGGATCCATGCAGGCCTGTGCCGAACCCGGCCGGCCGGTCTATCTCTCGCAGCATGACAACCCGCGGCGCAAACTGGCCTATACCGGGGAAATCATCGACATGCCTACCTCGCTGGTGGGCGTTAACACCCAGGTGCCCAACCGCCTGGTGGCCCGGGCGATTGCCGACGATGTCGTGCCGGAACTGACCGGGTATGACATCATCACCCGGGAAGTACGGGCGGGAGAGCGCTCCCGGCTGGACCTGCTGCTTACCGCCCACGGCCGCCGCCCCTGTTATGTTGAAGTCAAGAACTGTACCCTGGTCAGCCAGGGACAGGCCTGCTTTCCCGACGCCGTGACCACCCGGGGCCGGCGGCACCTGGAGGAGCTGCAGCGACTGGCAGCCGGCGGCAGCCGCGGCGTCATCTTCTTTTTAATTCAGCGCATGGACGCGGATATTTTTCAGCCGGCCGATCATATTGACCGGGAATACGGCCGGGCCTTGCGGCAAGCCGGAAAAAAAGGGGTGGAGATTCTGGTGTATGATGTTTCCCTGACACTGGCCCAGATCGCGCTCAACCGGCCGGTGATCTGCCGGTTGTAAGGATCCGAACTGGCGAATCACTCTTGGCCGCTGTTGAGCTCCGGGTGATTTTCCAGAAACCTGTACAGGGTCGCCCGCCCCACGTCCAGCAGGCGGGCCGCCTTGGACTTGTTTCCGCCGGCTTTTTCCAGGGCCTCTTTCACCGAAGCCGTATCCAGCTTCCGGGAAGGCCCGCGCTGACCGGCGTTGTTGTTCGACCGGGACAACTCCAGGGGCAGATCAGCCGAGGTAATGCGATCATTGCGGCACTTGATGACGGCGAATTGAATGGCGTTTTCCAGCTCACGGATATTGCCCGGCCAGTGATACTCCATGATGGCCTGCATGGCCTCGTCATCAATAACCGGACGTTTGCCGTGGGTTTTCAGGTGCTCCCTGTTTACAAAATGGCGCACCAGAAGGGGGATATCGTTTTTCCGTTCCCGCAGGGGCGGCAGAACAATGGGAATGACGTTGATGCGGTAAAACAGGTCATCCCGGAAATTTCCCTTTTCCACCTCTTTTTTCAGATCCGCGTTGGAAGCACTGATAATCCGGACATCAGAGGTAATCGTTTTTTCGCTGCCGACTTTTTCCAGGATCCCTTCCTGCAGAAACCGCAGCAGCTTGACCTGGACGTTTTTGGGCAGTTCGGAAATCTCATCCAGAAAAATGGTGCCCTTGTCCGCCAGCTCAAAGCGTCCTTTCTTGTCCCGGACCGCGCCGGAAAAAGACCCCTTGACATGCCCGAACAACTCGCTTTCCACCAGTCCCTCGGGCAGGGCGCCGCAATTGATGGGCACAAACGGATTATCCCGGCGAACGCTTTCCCGGTGCACGGCCTGTGCCACCAGCTCTTTGCCGGTGCCGGTCTCGCCGAAAATGTGAACCGGCGCGTCATACGCGGCCAGATCGCGGATCTGCTGAAAAACCTGCTTCATGGCCGTGGTCTGGCCGATGATCCCGGCAAAACTGGTCGGGCTGTCCTCCTGCGCATAGCGGGCACGGTTGATCTCGGTCTTATCGGACAGGGAGGCCACGACCCCCTGCATTTTCCCGTCTGCTCCCTGTAACGGGACCACGGTCACATCCAGTTCCTTCCGCTCGCCCCGGACCTCGGGTATAACAGTGGCATAACATTTTTTCTGAAAATCGGTGATTTCCATATCATCGCAGAAAGAACAATTGTCTCCGCACAGCCGGGGAATAAACACCTCGTGACAATCCCGGCCGATGGCCTCGGTTGCCGAAATACCGGTCAGCCGTTCCGCCCCCCGGCTGAAATAAAAAATAATCCGGTCCAGGTCATGGGCCATCACCCCCTCGGACAGGTTGTCAATGATCCGGTCCATGTTGCGCTTGTGCAGAACAAATGCTTCCAGGTATCCCCGATGAAACAGATTGTATACCAGCTGCCGGATCTCTTCGGCGGATTTACGGAAAGACGCCTCCAGGGCGGCTTCGTCCTGGCCGGACCGGGCCGGATCATCCAGGGCCCAGTGGACATTGGCGGGAGACCCGGCCATGAGCGGACAGGAAGGATTCCGATCCGTTTCCGAACAAAGAGTAATGACCAGGTCAAACCGCAGGGCATCGAGATCCCGAATGGACTTGGGCGATTGGTCGGAGAGATCAATGCCGTGGGAAGCCATGGCGGTGACGGCCTGGGGATGAATCTGCAAGGCCGGCTCCACGCCGGCACTCAGTATGGATACACCCGCCGGCGCCATTTGCCGGGCAAACCCCTCCGCCATCTGACTCCGGGCGGAGTTATGCCGGCACACAAACAGGAGGGCGGCCTTATCCATAGATGATTCTCCCTGCATAAAGACGAATCAGAGATTGAAAACGTCCAATCACGATTCTCGAAACGTTTACACGCATACGAAGAGGCCCGGAAACATCCGGGCCTCATTATAAAATTTATCCAATTCGGAAGAACTTGTCAACCGATACCGCGGCAACAGCCGTTCAG
>CAYTQK010000055.1:0-14725 GCA_964439745.1 uncultured Desulfobacterales bacterium | reverse complement strand
ACGGCCATGCCGGCCAGGGTGTTGATCAGGGAAACCGCGTCCGCCCCGGCATCGGCCACGGCCCGCGCGATCAGGCCGACATCGGTGACATTGGGCGTCAGCTTGACGGTCAGGTGCTGGCGGGTCTGCCGGCGGACCGCGGATACCACTGCGGCCGCCTGTTCCGGATCGACCCCGAAGGACAGTCCGCCGGCCTTGACATTGGGACAGGAAATATTGATTTCCAGGCCGTCAACCGCTTCCAGCCCGGACAATTCCGCGGCCAGGGCGGCGTATTCCTCGACCTGGCGGCCATAGATATTGACCAGCAGGCGCGGCGACAGGGTCGACAAAAAGGGCAGCTTGTCCCGGACAAACGCCTCCAGGCCGATGTTTTCCAAGCCGATGGCATTGAGCATGCCGCTGGCGGTTTCCACGATGCGGGGAGGGGGATTGCCCGCAGACGGTTTCAGCGAAATGCCCTTGACAATGATGGCACCCAGGCGATTGAGATCTGTCAGGTCCGCGTATTCCCGGCCGTACCCGAAGGTGCCGGAGGCGGTCATGACCGGGTTGGCCAGCTGCAGGCCGTTGATATCGACGGACAGGTCAGTCAAAAAAATCTCTCCGCTTTTTTCATGAAAAGCGCTCCCCGGCTTGCGCCAGCCGCTTTTGCACCGCCATGATCCGGGCCTCCAGGTTCATCAGGTAGGCCGGTTCGGGCTGCTTGGGCTCCAGTATCTTGTCATATTCCATGGCCCGCAGCCGCTGGATCACCCGGGACACGTCCCCCTGCTCTTCGTCCAGGCTGTCAGCCACCTGCTGAAAAAATTTCCGGGCATACTGCTTGGCGCCGGCGATAAATCCCCGACAGTCCTCACCGGTATAAATATAATTATGGCCGAAGCATAGCACATCAATGTCCAGACCGTCCAACCGTTCCATGGATTCCATGAAGGTATCGTAATCCACCAGGAAATCGGTTACCACGTAACCGGTATTATCCGGGATTCCCACGGCTTCGGAGGCGATCAGAACCTTTTTTTCGGGAATATAATAGGAAAGACAGTCCCGGGTATGACCGGGGGTGGCGATGACCTGGACGGTAAGATCATCAGAAACAGAAATTTCATCCCCATCAGCCAGCGCGCGGTCCACGGTAAATGGTTCAAAGGTCCGCCCGTCAAAGGGGAAATCTCCCACGTATTCCACGGCCGAGGCTTCACCGGCGCTGCTGAGCATGCGGATCCGCTCGATCACGCTGGGGCGCTCCATCAATGCACCGACCCGCGGGGAGGCGCACACGTCCATGCCGGGATAGCGCTCCTTCAATGGCGCTACCGCCCCGATATGATCAAAATGCGAATGGGTCAGGAAAAGGAAGGCGGGCTCCCGGTCCGCCAGGGTACGTTCAATCTCCTGGATATAGGCGGTGGCCAGGCAGGCAAACCCGGCATCGAACAGGGCGGGCCGATCTCCATCAAGAAAAAAAACCGGCATTTCCATGGCGGCCAGCGCGTAAAGACCAGGCACGATTTTACCCGGCCGGGTAATAATCATCAGTCGTTCTCCCTTCCCTGCGGCCCGTTACTCCGAGCGCTGCGGGTAGTAAGTAGCACAGGCATTATCAGATTCCCAGACCGACACCCGCGAGACGAAGACCGGCTTCTCCTTCAGCTGTTCACTGAGCTGGCCGGCGATAAATACGGCGATATTTTCCGAGGAAGGATTGAGGCCGTTGGCAAAGTACTCCAGTTCGTTCAAAAACTGGTGATCCAGGCGCTCGATGATGGTTCTGACATGGGCCTTTAACTCGCCGAAGTCCATCAACACACCCGACGAGTGGAGTTCCCGGCCGTTGACGCAGACTTCAATCTTCCAGTTATGACCATGAAGGTTCTCGCATTTTTCCGTCACCATCTTCAACTGATGCGCGGCGGCAAAATGGGTCAGTACTTTTAATTCAAACATAAGAGCGTATCCTGCACGATAATAGAGGTTGCACCCGACGGCACTCGCGGATAAAACGGGCGGTCACCGTCTCACCGGGAACCGGCACTTTTCTTGAACAGATTTTTCAGCTTGTTGGAAAACTTATCCCTTTCCAGCCGGGCGAATTCGGCCAGCAATTCTTCCTGCTTCTTGCTCAGGTTGACCGGGGTGCGGACATCCACCTGGATGATCTGGTCGCCGCGTCGTTTGCTGCGCAGCGAGGGGATGCCCTCGTCCCGGAAACGGAAAGTATCCCCGTACTGGGTTCCCGGCGGAATTTCCAGCTCTTTTTCCCCGGTCAGGGTCGGCACCGTGATGGTGTCCCCCAGGGCGGCCTGGACAAAGGAGATCTCCATCAGGCAGATGACATCGGTATTGTTCCGCTGAAAAAACTTGTGGGGCTTGACATGAATGACCACGTACAGGTCGCCCGGAGGGGCGCCCTGGGGGCCGGGCTCGCCTTCGCCGGTCAGGCGCAGCTTGGAGCCGTCATCGACGCCGGCCGGAATCTTCAAAGAAACGCTTTTTTTGACCCGGACCCGGCCTTCGCCCCGGCATTCGGTGCAGGGAGAGGGAATGGAACGGCCGCTGCCCCGACAGGCGGTACAGGTGGTCTTGACCATGAAAAAGCCCTGGGACCGGGTCACCTGTCCGCTGCCGCCGCACTGGCTGCATCGCTCCGGGGAGGTACCCGGGGCGCAGCCGCTGCCTGCACAGACTTCGCAGACGGCCAGCTTTTCCAGCTCCAGCTCGGTTTCCTTGCCGAAAGCAGCTTCCAGAAAATCGATGGTCAGGTCATACCGCAGGTCGTCACCGCGGCGGACCCGGCCGCCGCCGCCCCGGCGGCCGGAACCGAATCCGAAAAAATCCTCAAAGATGTCGCCGAAACTGGAAAAAATATCTTCAAACCCGGCGCCCCGTCCGTTGCCCATGCCTTCCAGACCGGCATGGCCAAACTGATCGTAAATCTGCCGTTTTTCCGGATCGCACAAAACCGCGTAAGCTTCCGAGCATTCCTTGAATTTTTCCTCGGCTTCCTTATCGCCGGGATTCTTGTCGGGATGATACTTGAGCGCGATCTTGCGGTATTGTTTCTTGATCCGCTCGGTGGATTCGTCCCGGCCAACCCCCAGAATTTCGTAATAATCTCTTTTTTCAGCCATAGACAGCCCGCTTTATTGCTTATTTTCTGTTCACAGATATTCGATTACAACCCGGTCGGCATCCCAAAAAATCAAGATAATACCTCTCTGACGAATGTCAACACACCGTCACCGCCGGCGTTAATCGGCGGAAGCGCCGCTGATGACGGTATCCCGCCGCCAGTCCGCGTCGTTCTTTTCCGGATAATCGATGGTGTAATGGAGTCCCCGGCTTTCCTTGCGCATCCGGGCGCATTGAATGATCAGGTCGGCCACGGTGGCGATATTGCGCAGCTCCAGCAGATCGGCGGTCACCCGGAAATTCCAGTAATAGTCCCTGATCTCCGACATGATCAGGTCAATGCGCTTCTTGGCCCGCTCCAGCCGCTTGTCAGAACGGACAATACCGACGTAGTTCCACATGAACAGCCGGATTTCGTCCCAGTTCTGGGAGACGGTTATGGCCTCGTTGCTGTCGGTGGCGCCGGTCTCGTCCCAGGGCGGCAGGCCGTTGTCCGGAAGGTCGGCCAGGGTTTCCAACAGCCGGGCGGCCGCGGCCGCGGCATCGTCCGCAAAAACCACCGCCTCCAGCAGGGAATTACTGGCCAGGCGGTTGGCCCCGTGCAGACCGGTGCAGGCGGCTTCACCGACCACGAACAGCCGGTCAATATTGGTGCGACCTTCCAGATCGGCAAGAACGCCGCCGCACATGTAGTGGGCCGCCGGCACCACCGGGACGGGATCGGTGGTCATGTCAATCCCGTATTTCCGGCACTGGGCATACAGGTGCGGGAAGCGCTGCCGGATGAACTCCGCCTTGCGCTGGGTAATATCCAGAAAGACACAATCATCTCCGCGCTGCTTGATTTCCGTGTCGATCGCCCGGGCCACCACGTCGCGGCAGGCCAGTTCGCCGGCGGGATCATACTTTTTCATGAAGGCCTCACCGGCGGTGTTGATCAGCACGGCCCCTTCACCCCGGACCGCTTCGGATATCAGAAAATTCTTGGCCTCGGGATGAAACAGGCAGGTGGGATGAAACTGGACGAACTCCAGGTTGGCCACGGTACATCCGGCGCGATAGGCCATGGCGATGCCGTCGCCGGTGGCGATATCCGGATTGCTGGTATAGGCGTAGACCTTGCCCGCTCCGCCGGTGGCCAGCAGGGTAATGGCGGCATGGAAGGTTGCCACCCGGTCGTTTTTTTTGTCCAGGACATAAGCGCCGCAGGCATAGACCTCCCGCGTTTGCACCACCGGGCCCTTTTTGACGCGGGTGGAATGGGTGATCAGGTCCACGGCCACGTGATCTTCATAAACAGATACCCGGGGATTTTTTCTGGCCAGGCTGACCAGGGCCTGCTCGATCTCGCGGCCGGTCAGATCCCGGGCGTGAACGATGCGATTGTGGGAATGACCGCCCTCCCGTCCCAGGTCCAGGCTGTCACCGGCAGTGGTAAAATCAATGCCCAGGTCCATCAGGTCCCTGATTACGGCCGGCCCCCGGCGAACCACGTGGCTGACCACTTCCGGATGGCAAAGCCCGTCCCCGGAGGACAGGGTATCGGCGATATGGGCGTCAAAGGAATCGATCTCGTCGATCACCGCCGCCACCCCGCCCTGGGCCTTGTTGGTATTGCTGTCCGCGATCTCTTTTTTGGTGACAATGGCCACCGTCCCGGTCCGGGCGGCATGCAAGGCAAACCGCAGCCCGGCGATACCGCTGCCGATAACCAGGTAGTCTGTTTTTATTTCCATTATTCAGTCAATTCGGGCGACACCGTGTGCCCGGTCCTTGCACCGCATCATTTAAAATAAGGCCGTCGTTTTTCTTTCCGGCTGCGCCTTCCCATCAAAATCCCCAGCAGCAGCACGCCGGCCCCGGCCAGGAACCACCACAATACCTGCCTGTCCGCTTGGCGTCGCAAGCGCCGGTTTTCTTCCAGCAGTTCGGATAGCCGGTCATCCGATTGCTCCACCCGGCTGCCCAGGTTTTCTTCCAGGGCACGGTTCTCCTTGCGCAGCTGGTCATTGTTCTTTTTCAAGGCGTCACGCTCTGCCACCAGCGTCTCATGCTCCTCCTTCAGCTGCTCGTAGCGCACCCGGTGCGGCACGGCCGCGTCGATAAGCCGGTTGGCCACCCAGCCCTCCCTGCCCGCGGCGGTACGGATTTTTGACCACTGGTCCTCCCGGGCCAGAATGTCAATCTTCTGCCCCAGCGGCAGCATGGCCAGGATCTTGTAATCGGTACCGGGGCCGGAGCGCAGGGTAATATCAATGGTGTCGGTCAGGTAGGCCGATCTGATTGGTAGGGCCGGGACCGGCGGATCCACCATCTCCGGGTTGACATCACTGCCTCCTACGCTCTCCTCCGGTGCGCCCATGGCCATGTATGCCAGGCCGGATATCAGGCTGAACACCAGTATCAACCGCGCCCATTTCATTGGCAATCCTCCTGTATTGAAAGCAAAATAAAATTTGCGGTTCAAAGACATGCTTCCTCTTTTTCAGCCAATAGAATAACCGCATAACTACGAAGCGGCGGAAGGCGCCGACAGTATCATTTACCTATCACAATTCGAATGACGATGCAAAAGCAGATCACCACCGACAAAAAGAAGATGACACCCAGGGAAGAATATACTATAATTAAAATTTTGACCTGGCAGTGATAGATGGTCTGATCACAACGACTAACGATTTTACAGACAAAAAAGGACTTAGCCATGGCTTTTTCCATAGCATTAGCCGGCAAAGGCGGTACCGGTAAAACAACCATCGCGGGCATGCTCATCCGGTACATGAGCGAAAAGGGCAAGACCCCCATCCTGGCGGTGGACGCCGACTCCAACGCCAACCTGAACGAGGTGCTGGGACTGGAGGTCCCGGATACGCTGGGCAACGCCCGGGAAGAGATGAAAAAGGGGGCTGTCCCCTCCGGCATGACCAAGGATATATTTATTTCCATGAAGATGGAAGAGGCCATTGCCGAGGCCGACGGGTATGACCTGATCGTCATGGGCCGGCCGGAAGGATCGGGCTGTTACTGCGCGGCCAATACCCTGCTGGTCAATTTCCTGGAAAAGCTCTCCGACAACTATCCCTGGATCGTCATCGACAATGAAGCCGGCATGGAGCATATCAGTCGCCTGACCACCAGTGACGTGGACATTCTTCTAATCGTCACCGACAAATCCCGGCGGGGGCTGGAGGCGGCCGTGCGCATTCATGAACTGGCCATGAGTCTTAATATCGGCATGAAAAAGAGCTACCTCATCCTTAACCAGGCGCGGTCAGAGCCGACCGACAAGGTGCAAGAAATCGTTGAAAAAAGCGGCCTGGAACTGGCCGGCTCCATTCCGGCCGATGACACCTTGACGGACTTCGATTTTGAAGGACGGCCAACCATTGAACTGCCGGCCGACAATCCGGCCCTGCAGGCCGCCTATGCCATTTTTGACCAGATTATCCCATGACCGGTGCCGCTGCGTACATGGCCCCAGCGATCCCGCCATGCGGCCGACCGCCGTATGAGCGGCTGACCATCTATTACCTCAAAGGGCGGGCAGGACATGGGCCCTTTCCCTTTGACGACCGTTTCATCGGCAACTGGGAAGAAGAGGACTGTTCCTTTCTCTTTTTTTCCGCCGCAGCGGACAATGCCGTTCAGCGGTTTCTGCGGCAACGGCCGTATCTGTACCTGGCCGACACCTTTGACATGTCCTATGAAGAGTGGCAGTCCCTGGATGCTTTCCCCCTGGTGGCCGGCGGCTGGTGCGTCTACCCGCCCTGGCTGCCCCGGCCGGCACTCCCGGAAACCCGGCCCGTCCTTCTGGATCCGGGGGTGGTTTTCGGCAGCGGCGCGCATACCACTACCCGGGATTGCCTGGAAGCCTTGGCCGTGCTGCAGCGGCAGACCGGCGGCCAGCCCCTGGACTCGGCCGTGGACGTCGGTACCGGTACCGGCCTGCTGGCCGTCTGCGCGGCTTTGTCCGGCTGCCGCCGGGTGATCGCCCTGGACATCAATTTTCTGGCCGCCTGGACCGCGCGGAACAATGCCCGGCTGAACGGGGTGGCAGACCGGATAATGGTTTTCAAAGGAGACGGCGGGGCGTTCGCCCATGACCCGCCGGATCTGCTGATGGCCAATATCCATTATGATGTCATGCACCGACTGATTGCGGACGAGTCCTTCTGCTCCTGCCGCTACTTCATCCTCTCCGGCCTGCTGCGTACGCCGGCCCGGAGAGTCCGCTCGCAGCTGGAGCAATTGCCGGTAAAAATAATAAAAATATGGAATACGGATCAAATTTGGTGTACAATTTTAGGAAAAGTTTTTTAATGCTTTATTTATAACATGCGGGGGATTCCATCGGGCAGACAAGGATACGGGAAAACGAGGATTGTAATTCCCGGCTGAATCGGTTACGTTAGCCTGGTTAGAAAAATTGTTCGAGCCAACCAACAGGATCGAAATCAATGTTCATTAAATGCTGGGGGTCCAGGGGGTCTATTCCGGTTTCGGGGCTTGAATATCTCAAGTATGGCGGCGATACCACCTGTATGGAGATCCGGACCAGGTCCAATGACATCATCATCATTGACGCCGGCACCGGTATCCGGCGGCTGGGCAATCACCTGTTTGAAAATAAAGAATTCAACTACAACCTGATATTTACTCATGCCCACTGGGATCACCTGATGGGCCTGCCTTTTTTCAAGCCTCTTTTCCTGAAAGATACCGTTATTAATGTCTACCGGTGTCCCTATCCCGGCCAATACGCCGAGAAAATGATTACCCGCGTCATGACACCGCCCCATTTCCCGATCCGCTATGCCGACCTGAAAGCCCGGATCAGCTATCAGCAAGGCTGTCCGCATTCATTTGAAATCGGATCGGTCACCGTCACCCCCATCAACCTCAGCCATCCCGGCGGCGGCAGCGGCTATAAATTTACCGAAGACGGTAACACCTTCGTCTTTTTGACCGATAATGAACTGGGCTACACCCATGAAGGCGGCCTGACCTACGAGGACTATCTGGAATTCTCCCGGGACGCGGATCTGCTTATCCACGACGCCGAATACACTCCCGCCGAATACGGGACCCAGATTGACTGGGGTCATTCCGTGTACACCGACGTTCTTTCCATGGCCATGGACGCCGGCGCCAAAGAACTGGGCCTTTTTCATTTGAATCAGAACCGCACCGATTCGCAGATGGACGACATCCTCCAGGACAGCCGCCGCATTATCGCGGAACATAACAGTACCATGGCGTGCGTGGCCGTCAGCTGCGATATGACCTTTGAAGTATGACAGTACTCATGATGCCTGGAACCCCTACCAACCGATCTGTTTTCCCATGACACACCGTCCCCAGAACTGGGTCGAGGACATTACCCTCACGCCTCCATCCCTGCATGACAATACCGGAGATGCCGACCGCATGAGAAACGCCCTGGCCAAACGCCTGGGGGTGGAACACATTCACATCGACCTGGAATTAACACGAAAGCTGCCGGAGATGCTGCGCCTGTGGAATTACGATGTCCGGTGCGTGTTGTTCGCCGACGCGCAGGAATACCTGCTGATCGGCGTTACCTCGGTCGATGAACCGGAAACCGCGGCCGGTCTGGCCATTGACCTGGGTACCACCCGGGTGGTCGTCCGCCTGCTCGACCTGGCAGACGGCCGCACCCTCTCGGAAGCCTCGTTTGAAAATCCCCAGGCCCAGATCGGGGACGATATCCTGACGCGCATCCATTACGAAAACAGCCAATCCTCCGCCCCCGCCCTTCTGCACCGGCTGATCATCGAAGAACTGAACAAGACCATCAGTGACATGTGCGCCGAGTGCAACCTGGTCACGGAATCCATTTACCTGGCGGCTGTTTCCGGCAACACCACCATGACCCACTTTTTTCTGAACCTACCGACCTACTGGATCATCCGGGAGCCCTATATCCCGGCCGTCAACCAGCCTGACTCCGTCCGGGCCTCCCTGCTGGGAATCAACGCCAACCCCCTGGCCCGCATCTTCGTCTTTCCCAACATCGGCAGTTATTTCGGGGGCGACGTGGTCTCCGGCATCCTCTATACCGGAATTCACAAAAAAGAGGAAACAACGCTGATGGTCGACGTGGGTACCAACGCGGAAGTTGTCCTCGGCAACCGCAACTGGCTGATCGCCTGTGCCGGCGCCGCCGGACCGGCGCTGGAAGGCGGGGTCACCGAGGTCGGCGCCAAGGCCGGTCCCGGTATCATCGACCGGGTGACCATCCATCCGGAAACCAATAAAATCAAGATCCGGACCATCAACAATCAACCGCCCACGGGCATCTGCGGTTCCGGCCTGATCGATCTGGTGGCCGCCCTCTTCAAAACCGGGGCCATTGACATCCGCGGCAAGCTCGACCCGGAACGCTATCCCGGCTGGATCCGCGAAAGCAACGGAATCCGGGAATTTATCATCATTCCCTCCGATCATTCCGACACGGACAAGGTCCTCACCCTCAGCCAGCCGGACATTGACAACCTGATCCGGTCCAAGGCCGCCATGTATACCATTCTGCGGACCCTGACCACCACGGTGGGCTTGTCTTTCGAAGACATTACCCGCTTTTACGTGGCCGGAACATTCGGGTCGTTCATCAATCCCGAATCGGCCATCACCATCGGCATGCTGCCGGATCTGCCCATGGATCGTTTCACCGTGGTGGGCAACAGTTCCCTGGAAGGAGCCGCACGTGTTCTCGTCTCCCGGGACAGCCTTCCCGAAGTGGCCGCCATCAAAAACCGCCTGACCTATCTGGAATTAAACGTCAACCAGGAATTCATGAACCGTTTCAGCGCCGCCAGGTTTCTGCCGCATACCGACGCCTCCCGGTTCCCCTCGGTGACCGTTCCGGACCAGAAGGTGAGCTGATGCCGACCGCGAGCAGCCGTCCTTTTACCTTCACATCCGATGGCCTGCGCCTGTCCGGGGTGATTCATCTCCCGGCGGCATTGCCCGCCCCCTTTATCGTCGGCTGCCATGGACTTTTTTCCGACAAGCAGTCGCCCAAGCAAATCGCCCTGGCCGAGCGCTGCAGCCGGGCCGGCCTGGCCTATCTCCGCTTTGACCACCGCGGCTGCGGCGAGAGCGAAGGAGACTTTGCCGCCGTTACTTCACTGGCAGCTCGCTGCCGGGATCTGCGGGACGCCGCGGCCGCCCTGACCGGCGGCCGGGATACCACCCGGCTGGCCGGCCTGTTCGGCAGCAGCCTGGGCGGAACCGTCGTCCTGGCTTCGGCCGGACAGCTGGTGCCGGAAAGAATCGTCACCCTGGCCGCTCCCCTGAAAAGCCAGCCCGTGATCCAGGCCCTGCGCCAATCCAATGACCCCACCGTGGACAAAATGCCGGCCCGTTTTTTCGACCAGGATCTGCATTTTGACATTACTGAATCCGTAAGCGGCCTTCATCATATCCTTATTTTTCACGGCGCCGACGACGCCATCGTCCCGGCCGAAAACGCCCGTCTCCTCTATACGGCCTGCCACGAACCCAAGGAACTTATCCTGCTGGCCAACGGTGATCATCGTCTTTCCGCGCCGCGCCACCAGGAAGTCTTCATGAACCGGGCTTCGGCATGGCTTATCGGCTGATGCCCGGCCGCGCGTCAACCTGATCACAATCCCCGCCGGCTCTCCGGCCGCAGGGCCGACATGTCCCGCCGGTCCAGCACTTCGTTCACCGTGGACAGCATCCGCTCCCGGTCCCGCTGCAGGGTGCCGCTGATCGGCAGATAGTTTGAGGCATGGGCGCCGATAAACTTGAGGTTGTCGATGGTAATATTTTCAAAGATAAGTTTCATCTCTTCCAGGGTCTCAAAGGGATCGGGCAGTTCAAAAGTACCGGTATTGACCTGCTGGAAGAGCGGCGTATGCGGTACCGGGGTAAAGGTCAGGGCGGCCAGGTAGCGCGGCTGCATCTGGTTGGTGATTTCCGCCGTGGCCAAGGCATGCGCCCGGGCCGGTTCTCCCCGGCCGCCGATGCCCAGCAGGACCATGGCGGAAAGGTTCATGCCGGCCCGGACCAGGTTCTGCCCGGCCCGGAGCATCTCGGCGGCGGTCACCCCTTTTTTGACCGCGGCCAGCACCTGGTCATCCCCGGATTCCACCCCGAGATAGACCTTGGTCAGGCCGGCGGCCCGCAGGGCGGTCAGCTCGGTTATGTCCTTGGCCAGGGTGCTTTGCGGGCCCACATAGGTGCCCACATGACGCAGGGAGGGGAAGGCCGCATAAAGGGTGGTGAGAATTTCCAGCAGAACAGCGGTATCCATGGCCACGGCATCGCCGTCGCACAGAAACACCTTTTCCAGGTCGCCGTAGTGTTCGGCGGCCATGCGGATATCGGTCTTGATTTCCGACAGGGAGCGGACCCGGTATTGACGGTCCTTGTACATGCCGCAGAACGTGCAGCGGTTGTGGGAACAGCCGATGGTGCACTGCAGCAGATAGCTGTCCGCCTCGCTGAACGGCCGGAAGATCTGCCCTTCATACCTCATTGGCACACCGGCCGCCAAGGCGGAACAACCTTATAATCATCAGCAAACCGCCTCCAGCCGCGCCAGGCGTCTTGCCGCGTCATCAGCCAGCTTGGTAAAACGGAAACCGACCCGGTAATAGGTGCGGTCATAAAATATCTTGTGCGTCTTGCACCAGATCACCCGAGCCTTCAAGCTCAGCGGTTCGCCGGTTCCCGGCGGGTAGAGGTTGATCTGGTAATTGTCGTTGGGCTTGAGCTCCTCGGTAATCAGCAATTGCAGCCCATTACGGCTGAGGTTTACCAGGGAGGCCTGGTTGTTGGCACTTTGAAACAATTTCAGCATCCCGGTCTTGCGCAAGGTGATGCGGGCGTTCTTTAACAAAAAACGCCGCGTCTGACGCATCCCCACCGGCTGACCGGCCCCGGTTTGACCGGAATCAGCTACACTCTCGCGGGTCTTGTAATACTCTGACATGATCCTTCCCCAACTGGTTTGTTCTTTTTTTTCTTGTCAAATCCCCCTTGGCAGCAGCCCCCCCGGAGACATCTATGGAAAGAATATCCTATGCAAAAGAAGTTCATTAATCAACCAAAAAAATAAATTTCGCTATGCTTTCGAGGCGGTTACGAAACCAAAAAGAAAACCGGAATTGCACCGGCCTGACCGCAAACGTCGGCTTTCAGGAAGAACCAAGCACTTCCCGGGCCCGGATCCGGCCGGACTCCGTGAGCAAGGAGCCGGTGATGATTTTTTCCAGCTGGGCCGGATCCATGGGATCGTCCTTGTGCTTTTCTTCCAGGTTGGTGATCAGGTCGGCGTCATAGACCACCTTGAAATTCAGGGTCTCGTTTTTTCGGGGATGGTGATGATGACCGACAATGTCACAGACCTCATCGATGATGGCTGCCTCGGCGCCCAGTTTTTCCAGGATCTCCCGGGCCACGGCCGGTCCTTCCCGCTCCTGGTACCGGGCTGCGGCGGAATTGTACTTTTCTTCGGCCCGCTTGATGCCGATGTCATGCAGGTAGGCGGCCATCATGATGACGGCCAGGTTGCCCTGCTCTTTTTTGCCGATATATTCGGCGTGCCGGGCCACGGCAGCGGCATGGCCGATGCGCTTGAAATCGGTCTTAAAATAGCGTTTTACCTCCACGGCTACCCGGTCCTTGAGCAAATCCCGACGTTTTTCGAAAAACTCCTCCGGCAGGGTGCCCAGGCACTGCTCGGCATACGGGCAATAGGCGGCGCATCCGAAATCCAGCCGGGGATTGACCACTTTTTTGCCGCAGCCGGGACATTTCCGGGAGGGGTCATCCTTGAAAAACTCAATGGTCGTACCGCACTCCGGGCACTTTTCCTCGTAGATGGCGCTGGGCTGCCAGTACTGGGTATCCTGTCCAGGACATTTCATGGCGTCCTCCTTGTTTTTATGATATGTAAAAAACGATTTTATATTCAACCTGTTTTTATAATAGAAAACCCGGCGCCAAAAATCATTGACCCAGATCAAGAAAACACAATACGGACAACGACAACACCGCCGGCTGTCCTGCGGCAATTGGACGTTTGACCAAGCCGCTACCTGCCATGGAAAAAAATAAAGGCTATATTCATCTGTATACCGGCAACGGCAAGGGCAAAACCACCGCCGCCCTGGGTATGGCCCTGCGGGCCAGCGGCGCCGGCCTGCGGTCCTTGATCATCCAGTTCATGAAGGGCCAGCATTACAGTGAACTGGCGGCGGTCCAACGCCTGAACAGCCGGATTACCATCGAACAATACGGCAGCCGGAAATTCTGCCTGCCCGAAGACAAGGACCGGGCCCATCACCGGCAACTGGCCCGGGCGGGCCTGTCCCGGGCACGGGCGGCCCTGGCCGACCCGGCCCTGGACCTGGTGGTGTGCGACGAAATCGTCACGGCCGCCTACTTCAAGCTGGTTGACGAGGCGGATGTCATGGCCCTGCTGGATGCCCGGCACCCGGCACCGGAAATTGTTCTGACCGGCAGACACGCCTGGCCGCAAATGGTCGGGCTCTGCGACCTGGTACCGGAAATGGGGGAGCACCGCCATTATTACGCGGCCGGGGTGGCCGCCCGGCCGGGCATTGAAAGCTGAACCAAGGAAAATACCATGGAAACACTGATCCAAAACGACATCTCTTTTCTGGCCGATCCCTGGCCGCCGGCCGCGGCTCGGCCCACGCTGATCTTTTTTCACGGCGCGGCCATGTCCAAAACCTTCTGGCAGCCCCAGATCGAGTCCCTGGCCGGCCTCTGCAACACCTTGGCCCCGGACCTGCCCGGCCACGGCGATAGCCCCGGCAGCGGGTTTGACACCATTGCCGCCTACACCGACCGGATCATCGCCTGGCTGGATGACCTGGCCGCGCCCCGGCCCATCCCCTGCGGGCTGAGCATGGGCGGCGCGGTCTGCCTGGACCTGCTGCTGCGCCATGCCGAGCGCTTCGCGGCGGGCATTCTCATCAATACCGGCGCCCGGTTGCGGGTCATGCCGCCTATCTTCGAATCCATCCAGAACAATTTCGAGGATTTCAAGAACATGCTGACCATGGCGGCGGTGGCCGCGCCCAACCAGACCAAAGAGATGAGCGATCTCGTCCGTTCCCAGATCCGGTGCACGGCCGAAACGGCCCACGGGGATTTCACCGCCTGCAACGCCTTTGACGTCATGGACCGGATCACCGGTATCGACGTGCCGGTACTGGTCATCAGCGGCAATGACGACACCACCACCCCGCCCAAGTATGCCGCCTTTCTGGCCGACCAGATTCCCGGCGCGCGACTGGAGAAAATCGACCAGGCCGCCCATCTGGCCCCCCTGGAACAGCCGGCCGCGGTCAACGCCGCCATGGCCGAATTTCTGAAGCAGCTGTGATAGCCGGATCATAACCCGGGCAGGCGCGCAGAATGACGCGGGGATGGTCATCGGTCTGCTTACCCTTGCCCACGTCACCTCCCAGCCTCCGCGGGCCTACGTCTGAACTGCGGCAACGATTAGCGCGGAGACTGCTATGCATCCCCGGCGTAGTCCACGGTCAGCAGGTTGTCGCTGTCCATG
>CAYTQK010000054.1:0-14847 GCA_964439745.1 uncultured Desulfobacterales bacterium | reverse complement strand
AATCACTTAAAACTTAACACTGCCTGTAAAAAAGACTTTTTACAGGCTTGTCAATTTTTAAAAAGGTCTGAAATTTATTGCAACATACTGTATTTTATATGAAAATTAACAAATGTCGATAAATTTCATGAAATATTCGGGATAGGAATCCGGGTTCAGGGTCGGACGGCCAGCACAGTACCGCACTGTTCCAGCTCTGTCTCGCCCTTGCGCCAGGTTCCGTCGTTTTTCTTCTGGACCGTGATGGCGCGTCGCTTCCAGGCCGCGGAGACCACTTCCGAGGTCCAGTACCACGAAGCATCCCCGGCGGGGAAAGGGGGCGAGCTGTTGTAAATCACCAGAAGTTCCGAGGGAGTCGGCAGGCGCCAATCGTTGAAGCCGCCGGTGTTCAGGTTTTCCACGTAAGCCTGGGCCTCTTTATAGGTCAGGCAGTCGTCCGTCATCTCGGAGGAGTCCAGCATGCACCACATCAGCCCGGTACGGGTGTCGGTGATAATCCGGCTGTGCTCTTCCTCGTAGCGGTTGCCAGTATTCAGCATCTTTTTCCGGATCTGCTCGATGGTGTTGGCAATGGCGGTTTCCTTTTCCCGGCGTTCCTGTTCCCGGGCCGCGGCCTCATCCAGCCGCTCTTCTGCCTGGTTTTTTTTCTGCCGCAGCCGGGCCAGGATGGAGACAGCTTTTTCCCGATATCTTTCCGGCGGACCGTTGTTGACATACCGCTCCAGCCGGTCGTACCGCTCAAAAATATCAGCCTCTTCATTGCCGGCATAATTCTCCAGCTGGCGCCATCTCTCTTCTTCGTCTTGATAAGTTTCGATTTTATTGATTTCCGCTTCCAGCCGCTTCCGGATGGTGGTCTGGGGATTATCCGCCAGGTAATCGGCATAAAGCTTTTTGGCATCCTCCGAGTAGACCCCTTTTTCCCGGGCTTCTTTGGTCATCCGGTCCAGGGCCAGGCGGTCTTTGACGCGCTGCTGCAGGTCGGCGACTTCCTGGCGGCGCGGATGATCGTTAAATTTTTTGAGAAAATAGGCGCACAGTTCCAGGGTGCGCTGGCAGGTTCCCTGTTCAACGCAATCCTGGCTGACGGAAATGATATACCGGTAAAGGTTATCTCCGAGGCCGGCCAGCATTTTTCTGACCTTGTCCGCGTTGGCACTGTCCGGGTGACGGCGGAGATAAGCGGTATAGGCGTTAAAACGCTGGCTGTATTGATTATCCGGAATTTTTAGCAGGTCGCGGTAGGCGGCATCATCCACCACCGCCGGCAGTTTCTTGATCCGTTTTTCGACTTCCCGGGTATAGCCGCTCTGGGGATGTTCCTTTAAAAAGTCTTGATAAATGGCTGTCGCCTTTGGTACAAAATCTTCGTCGATTTCAAGATTGTTGACCCGGTCAACGGTTTCCTCAAAGGCCTGGGTATTCATGTTTTCCCGGTAGGCCTGCTGCCTGCGCTTGATCTCGATTTCGTACCGGGTGGCCGGATCGGTTGCCAGGTAATCGTCCAGTACGGCCAGTTTGTCTTCCAGGGTCGATGCCTTTTCAGCGGCCTGGATGGTATTTTTGAATTTTCTTTCCGCCAGCCAGGGATCCGCGACAAAAGACCACAGCACGGCAACGATCACCAGGCACGACACAGCAACCGCGGCCTTGGTGAGGCGGGCGGCCAGGCGCTTTTTTTTCAGTACCTGACTGGCATCGGTGATTTTACCGGTGGCCTGTCTTCCTGCTGCTTGTTCTTCAGAAAGGGCGCCTTCTTCTTCCGAGGTCTTTTTTTCGATACTTTCGGGCTGCCGGGCTTTGCCCGTCTTCTTGGCCGCTTCTTTACCAAGGGCTGTTTCGGCCGGTGTAATGGAAACTTTAGGCGGGGCCTGGATGCCGGTCCCATCTTTTTGCTGGCCGGCCGCGATTTCGTCTTTGCGCCGGGCGCCTTCCATCAAAAGGTTCATCAAGGGGGTCTTGATTTCTTTTTTGTTGTCGGGCTTGGCATCGGCAATTTCAATAATCGGTTTCTGCCAGGCCAGTATTTCATAGACCGCTTCCTCACCGGTGCGGCTTTCAGTTTTGGCCGCCACCAGCGATCCCTTGACCAGGTAAAGATAGCCGACGGATTCATCGGTTTTTATTTTCAGGGTGCAGGTGGTCCTCTCCATTTCCGACATCTGGAGAAACGAGGTCAGGCTGATGCCTTGGATATGGCCGCCCACGCCGGTCTCAATGGCATTGAAGATGGTGTCGGCCATTTGCTTGAAGTCGACCGGCTTGGTAAAATATTTAAGAGAACTGAGGGCTTTGATGGTGGTTTCAATCTCGCCGGTTTCAAAGCCGGTCATGACCACAACCGTTACCCGGGGGTGGCTTTTGACCAGATAATCGAGAATTTTGAGATCACCTGGCGTGGGATTGTCCAGATCGATCACTACCACGGTAGGGGAGAGTTTTTTGATGATTTCGTCCACTTCCCCCAGGGATGCGGTGGTCAGTACTTCAAAATTGGTGGTATGCTCGGTGAGAAGACTGGAGATGATATTAAGCGAGACAGAATCAATATTGACAGCCAGAATTTTTTTCATACCCCCCTCTTAATGCCAATATCGTCAAGACGAATTTTTCATGTCTGCCGAACATATATCCGTGGCCGCGGATCGACAGGTTTGCGGAAGATACCTTCTTGTACCAATGCCTCCACGTGTCAGCCGGATCGATGGAGTAATAATTAATCTGTAATAATTTAGCATAACAAGAGTAAAAATCAAGGTTAAACTCCGCCTTAAGAATTTTTTTAATGAAAGCTGATTTTTAGTCGTTCGATGGCGGCGGATGGAGCACAACCGGCGCTCATTTTTCTTTTGATCTTGCCTTGCCGGCCGGCCGGGTGATAGAAAAAAGCTTGCGGCCGGCGGGCTGGCAAAAGACGGAGGTAAGCGTGAAGAATCTGATCGATAATCAGGGCAATCCTGTCCGCGGGTGGATCCGGGAGCCGGTGGTCCGGGTCAATCACATGGATTATGCCCTGCGAACGCCGACCGGTCGTCTGCGTTCCAAAACAGCCCGGCGGTGGCTGTTCAAACAGTTTGTTTTCATCGGGATCAATACCCCCGATATCCTGGCCGGCCTGGCAGTGGTGGATCTGCAGTATGCCGCCAATGGATTTTTCTACGTGTACGACAAGCACAACCGCTGCCTGACGGAAATTAAAAACACAGCTCTTCCCGGACGGGTCCGCATCGCCCCCAGTCCGGAAAATCTTGCCGCTGAATTCCGAACCAGGCGGTTGCAGATTGGGCTGAGCGGCAAGCAAGTGTCCGCGCGGGGCGATGGACTGGCGCTGACCGCTGAATTGTTGCCGAGCGCCTGCGAGCCGCTGCGAATCTGTACGCGGACCGGTTTCCGGGGCTGGACATTTACCCGGAAACAGTCACCGATCCCCTTATCCGGCCGGCTGCAGATGGGGGAGCGGAGCTGGCAGCTTGACCCCACCTCCAGCCTGGGGATTATGGACTGGACGGCCGGCTATTTGCGGCGGGAAACATTCTGGAACTGGGCGGCCATTGCGGCGGTCCTCCCGGACGGCCGCCGGCTGGGCTTGAATCTTTCCTGCGGTGTCAATGAAACCGAGGCAACAGAAAATGCCTTCTGGATTGATGACCGCCTGGTCAAGGTGGACACGGTTCAATTTGCGTATGATGAGCAGGAAAAAGACGGGAAATGGCGGATTTTTTCTGCGGATGGCCGGGTTGACCTGGTATTTACACCGGCAGACGCCCGCCGGGAAAACCTGAACGCGCTGGTGGTGGTCTCCCGTTTTACCCAGTACGTGGGAACCTTTTCCGGCGTCCTGAAAGATGAACAGGCCAATGAGGTGCGACTGGAGTCCTGTCCCGGATGGACGGAGGAGCATTTCGCCCGCTGGTAGCCGGTTTGTCGGCGGGGTGTGACCAATTCGTTTCGAAGAAAGGTGGATGTTTATGACAGACATAAGCAAAAGCATGGATCAATGTGCCGCCATCGGCTGCGGCGGCAAAACCGCCCAGCGGATAATGGTATTGCAGCAGGGGCACCAGGCCGAACGAAAAATTGAGGGAATCCGGAATTATGGTCAGGACGATTTTCAACTGGACGTGGTCTCCGTGACCGAGGACCTGCCGCCGGTAGTGGATGACGGCGGCATCTATCTGCCCGAAGAGATTTCGGCGGACATCGTCCTGGATTTTCTCTCCCACCTGGATTTATCCGAAGACCTGGCCGCCGTTTGTGAGAAAAAACAGATTCCCGTAGTCGCCAGCGGTAAAAAAATGAGCAACCGCTGGGTTTTTACGCCGCCGACCTGATGCGCCCTTCCGAGACGGTCCTGTCTCGGCCGATATGGAGACCGGTTCGGCCTGCCGGTTTTTAGCGTCACCATGGAGGGAGGAAAGCTGGTCAGGGTTTCGGTACCGCGCGGGGCGCCCTGCGGGGCTACCTGGGAGGCGGCCCGCAAGGTCACCGGCATGGAGGCCGAGGAGGCGGTCATGCGGATGGGGCTGGAAGCGCAGTTCTTTTGTTCCGCCGACCCGGCCGGCTGGGATCCCATCATGGAAAAAAGCCCGGTTCATATTGCCGGTGGCATTCATGCCCGGGCCCTGGCCCGGGCGATCAGGAACGTCGACCCGGACACGGGCCGGCGACTTTTACAACAGTTATGAGGGATGGCCAGGCAGGAAAATTCCGGCTGCCGCAGCTTCCACCCGCACCGCGTGACGGGGGAAGAATTTTTTGTCCGCCCTTTTATGCCTCGTTTTGTTTTTCCAGCATAAAGGCATCGATGTATTTGTCCAGGATCTGCCGGCCCCCCATGTCGATGGTGGTAAACTCGATACCGGTTTTATAACAGGTTTCTGTTTCGCAGCGGGTATGGGCCACCTGTCCGCTGATATAAACGGATTCGGCTTCGATATTGATGGTCAGCGATACTTTTCCGGTCTCGCTGATGGGAAAAGGGGTTTCCAGCAGCACCCCGCCCCTGGAGATGTTCAGGGTTCTTCCCTTACCGGTTTCCACCGGCTCCTCGGAACCTTCCGCACTGAAAATGCTCACTTCCGAAGGCTTCATGGCATCAAAGCGGACGTTTTTTCTTTTTTCCTGCATGGCCTGTTCCCCCGTTGCTGCAGATTGTTCATTGGCGTTTGTTGTACCGGCCGAATGTAATAAACAGACACTGACCTGTTATTTTGTATTATTTGATCCCCGTTTTCATTATTAATACCATAATCAACCCCGCCAATTCAATCCCTGATGTCAGGCAGGGGGATTTCAGTCCGGACGGCCTGCCGATATTTTCTTTGACATACGGGCCTGCTTTTTTTATAACGCAAGAACCCGTCTGTATTTTGCTGCCGGTCTTTCGCACGGAATTTTCTCCCGGTCGGGGGGAAAAGTCATGACAATAATAAAGTAAGGATGTATCAGGTATGGAAGGCCACCTTCCGCGAATTCCGCCGGTCCGCACGGCGGACGTGGACGAGGAGACCCGGAAATTACTGGCTGTGCTGGGAAGGCGGAACGGCGGTCAGCCGGATAATATTTTTGCCACCCTGGCCCGGCATCCGGATCTGCTGCGGTCGTTTCTGCCGCTGGGCAGTCATATCCTGCTGGCGTCCACACTGACGCCGCGGGACCGGGAAATTTTGATTCTGCGGGTGGCCTGGTTATGCCGTTCGGAATATGAATGGGGGCAGCATGTGGAGATTGCCAGGCGGTCCGGGTTGTCCGCAGATGAGATCAACCGGATCCGGGAAGGCGCAGCCGCGCCCGGCTGGAGTGATCCGGAAGCCTGGCTGATATGTGCCGTGGATGAACTGCACCGGGATGCCATGGTCAGCGAAGCGACCTGGCAGGGATTGGCCGCTTCTTATGATACCCGCCAGCTCATGGACCTGGTGTTTACGGTGGGCCAGTATCATATGGTCGCCATGGCGTTAAAAACGTTCGGTGTGCAGCTGGATGAGCGATTATCCGGGGACACCGGCTTTCATGATCAACAACCATGACGGCTTCGTAAAAAGCCATCAATCAACCAAGCAATGGAATTTTCGGGGGACGACAAACCATGAACATCTGGATCGCAAGTGATCATGCCGGCTTTCACATGAAACAGAAAATCGCCGATTATCTGAAACGCAATCACCCGACCTGGGAATTTCGGGATCTGGGGCCGGCGGATGATACCTCGGTGGACTATCCCATCTATGCCCACAAGGTGGCCAGCGGCGTTTCCTGCGGGGAATGCCGGCGGGGGATTCTGCTGTGCGGAACCGGCCTGGGTATGTCCATGATGGCCAACCGGTTTCTGGGAGTCCGGGCGGCGGTTTGCACCAATGTGGAGATGGCCGAACTGAGCCGGCAGCACAACCGTTCCAATATTCTCTGCCTGGCCGCGCGCAAGGTGAAGTATGATGATAATGTGGCCATTGTCAATAAATGGCTGGAGACCGGTTTTGAGGATGATGCCCGGCATGAACGGCGCATATCGCTGATGGATTTGCTGATCAGCCGCTAACCCGGATATTTCACGCCTCGTCTCGGACCCGCGCCCTTGGCTTCATCTGCGCACCTGGCCGATATCGGCGGAAGATTACGACCGCTTGGGTCCGGCCGCCTGACGGCAAGCGAACTTTTTACCGTGCCGTCAATCTTCATACTGCTGCATGAATGTAAGTAGCGCATTTCGCAGCCAGCTCAGTGAGCCGCGATTGGTCATGATCAGCAACAGTCCGTTGACGTTCTGCTTGTCAAACTGGAAAAGCGTTTTCATGACAATGGCGGTTTCTTCGGTCTCGAAATGCCGCAGTAAAAAGGTATAATCGGTCTTTTCCAGGCTGAGAACTTCGGGCGGGGTGTAGGAAACCAGGGTATTCAGCAGGTCGGAAATTTTTCCCACGCAGGCGCCGATGAGAATATTGCTGATTTCCAGCAGCAGGCCGCTTTTAATGGTATCGTCCTTGGGGCTTCCGGACCATTCCTCTTCCAGGTTTTCCATGTGGGAGGGATTCAAAAACCGGCTGAGCGTCCGCTCGGTGCCGCTGGGGAGAAAAAGCAGGCCGGAGCCGTTGAATTCTCCCCAGAAGTTTTGACCGGCCACGCTGTTTTTCTGTTCTTCGGGGATAATTTCGCTGAGATATCCCGGCAAAGCCTCAAAATTGAGTACCTGGACATCCGGAACACTGAGGATGACTTGAATGTCGACCAGTTCGGCCAGGTCTGCGGTGGCATTGCCGAACGCGATATTCATTATTTCCTGAAGAATGTCTTTCTCTTCGTCAGTAAAAATCACCTGTTGATCGTCACCGGAAATACTATTCATCAGTTTCCTTTATTGCCATTTCAGCTTTTTGGATCGCCTCTTCTATCATCTGCGCCTTGGCCGGTTTTTTTAAAAGCGTGAAAGCGCCCAGGCTCATAACATTGGATATGGACTTGGGCTGGACATCTGCTGTGGTGACGATCACCAGGGCCTTGTTATTGATTTTTCGTATCTCCTCCAGGGCCGTATACCCATCCACCTGCGGCATGGTTAAATCCATAAACACCAGGTCCGGTTTCAGCATCTGGTATTTTTTAATACCATCCTGCCCGTCAGTCGCTTCAAAAATCTCATACCCTTTGTCTTTGGGGATGGAATTTTTCAGCATTTTCCGAGCCACCGGTGAATCATCAACGATCAATATTTTTCGAATCATGGAATCTACCTTTTGTTTATTGCCGTAGTGGCGACAACCGCTGGCCGGCGGTTGCCGCTTTTATTAAAAAGTAAAAAAATAAATAAAAATTATACGCAATTTTGCCAAAAGTGTCAAGACGAAAAAAAATCGGTACATTAACGCGAAGCGCAGGGACGGACTCCGAACGGTACCGACCGGAAGTCTCCTTTGTTCATAAAGAGACAGCCGGTTCTCCGCCATTGTCAACCGGCAATACCTTTTTATAAAGTCGTCAAATACCGGGTTGGTAGGAAGGCAGGAAGGCAGCAGGATGGCGCACCCGGGTGTTTCCAGAAAAAGCAGGCCTGGAAATAGCCGTCCGTGCAGATGGAATTACAGAAGGAAAGGACCGTGTGCCAGGTATTTTTCCGGATTTACCGGCAGGCCGTTAAGCAGGATCTCATAGTAAAAATGGTTGGACGCCGGACCGGTTTCCGAAGACACGGTAAGCTTTCCAATCCGGTCCCCCTGGTTGACGCTTTCTCCTGGTTCCCGGCAGATCCGGGCCAGTCCGGTATACCGGGTGATGTATCCATGGCCATGATCTATAACCAGGCATTGTTCGGAATCGGGACTGTCGTTGGCATAGGTGATAATACCGCTGGCCGGCGCCACCACATCGGCATCCGTTTCCGCGGACAGGGCTATCCCCCGTCGGTAGCCGCTCTCATCTTTGCGCAGATCAACAACTTCACCGATTCTGGCAGGCGAATCCGCGGAGGAGGCGCTGGTGGTAACCGGCAGTAAGTCGGGAATGCAGGTGATGGGATTGATCGAAAAATCAGCCTGGTCCAGGACCAGGGTCAAGCCGGTCTGCCGGTTGGAACCAGCCGGGGGCATGCCTGATGCCGAATCCAGCCGGGATTTGCCCAGGGCTTTGGCCACGGGCTCATTCCGGTTGTTCCCCGTAGCGTTGGCCGGCTGGTGCCGGGTGCCGCCGACGCCGAAAAGATTGTCTTCCGTAATGTCAGGTTCAATCCGGGCGATGTTCCGGACCTGGTGTTCGAAATCTTCCAGCCGGGAGAGTTTGTTCTCCAGCGCGTCCAGCTTTTCCTCCAGCAGCGCAATCTGTTGTTTTCTCAGGTAGGCCTGTTTCTGGTCGTGAGCGATACGGCGCTGCAGCGTCTCGGGGGAGGGGAGCGAGTGATCCAGAATCCGGCTTTGAAAAAACAGAAAACCAACCAGCGCTGTTGCGGAGACGGCCGCCAGGCAGATTATTATCGCCATATAACCGGGCAAGGTCAGATGTTTTCTGGAAAAGTCGGTATTGTTAAACAAGGCAATGGTGAATCGCTGCCGCATTCGTTTTTTTACATCACCCATCATGTGCCGATCCTGAAAAACAATCCGTAATTTTTTAAAATTGTTTGGCCGGTTTTACTTGCCCGGCACAATTCAATTATACTTTATATATAATAAAATCAAATTTTTTCTTTTATGTCAAGTAATTGATGAAAAAATCCAATGATTGCCAATTGATGATTTATAAAAAAGACAAGGCGGGCGTATGAGTAGCTGCAAATTTTTCCAATATAATGAAATTATTGATTATAATTTAAAAATACACCAACGGCTGAAAATGGCCGGGCCGGCAGCGCACCGAAGGCCCTGCCGGTGCGCTTACGGGATCAACGCCAGGACGGCGTTTTTGCAGCCAGGCGAAAATGAAAATACATCGGGCTGGCGCCGGGAAAACCGGGATGGCAATTTATGGTAGCATTGGTCGGTATTTATCTGCTATAACAAAAAATGAAAGGTTTTAATAAGCATTGCGGATGTTCCATCCGCCCATGAAAAATACCATTAACATCGGGATTGGCGACCAGTGGCAAAGCCGGCTGACTATTGCGCGCAGATTTTTGAATATGCTGATACCATTCCCCCGTACCGTGTTCCTTTCGGCCTTGATCGGCTGACACCGGGGGTCGACAATATCCGGTATGATGTCACCCTGAGCCAGGAATTCTGCCGCCTTTCCGGTTTGCTTATCGGCAGTTTGCTGAACAGTGAAATCCGGGCGCTGGGAGTTTATTCTCCGGGCCAAAGCAAGCAGCGGACGGATAAGCAATGGGAGGCTTTCAAGAAAATTTTTTCCGAGGTAATGGTCAGTGCCGTCAACCAGGCCAAGCAGGCCCGGGAGACGCAGATCATTTTTTTGGCACAGGCGGCGGTCACCCGCTTGTTGCTGGAGGAAATCCAGGCGCAGTTTGAGGCGGTCGTCAAGCAACTCAAACAGGTCATCCGCAAGCATGAAGTCAGTCACGCCTATGAACTGGACGACCTTTTCCGCGTCAAAGAAGATCTGGCCGCGCTGCAGCAGAATCGTCAGCTGCTGACCCGGAAGGTGGCCCGGGGGCTGATCAAGTATGTCTGCGATGCCTGGCAGACAAGTGTCCGCAAAATCTGTATCGCCAATTTTGGCAACGAAGTCCTGGTTCCGGACGAGTTTTTTGCCAACCCCATTCTTTTCGTCAACGGTGAGACCGACGATTTCTTCATGATCCGTTTTTATGCCCTGCTGGGGCATCGCATGGACGACCCCCTGCGCTATGACGCGGTCCTGGCGATTATCAAAAATTACCTGGCGACGGCCAACCTGGTATCGGTCATGGCGCCCGTCGAAGAGAACCTGCCGGTTGCGGAGGAAGGGGAAGATGAGGGGGCAGGTGAGGACGAAGGCTATAAGATCCTGGACCGGCTTCTTTGCAACGTGGAAATTATTGATGTGCTGTTTGACAGCAGCCAGACCCTTGAAAATTACCGGCAGGAGAAAAAGGAGAAAAAGGACAAGGAGAATCTGCGGCGCCTGAAACAATTGGCGGGGGCGCAGAAAAAAATGTTCGATCTTTTTTACCGGGAATGCCGGAAAGCGGGGCTGCTGTCCGCCATTATCGCCTATTATGAGATGCAACCGGTGATTCCCGGATACTGTCCGCCGCTGCTGCCGCATGATGTCCTTAATTTTCTGATATCGCCCGGGGAAAGAGAAAAGATTGCCAGCAAGTTCAAGCGGGTCAAGAGCCTGGCCGGTGAATCGTTTTCTCTCAAGCCGCTTTACCGGCTTTCCGGACGCTATCAAAAAGTCAAATCTTCCCGTAAAAAAGAACATCTGCTGAATTTTCTGAAAACGTTCGCTACTTATCACCGGGATTACCAGAACTACCAATGGCTGAAAGAAAATTTGCAGTGGGTCAACCGGCTGGAAGATGAAAAAACCATCAGCCTGTCACGGGTCAATCGAACCCTGTATCCATTTCATGGTTCGGGGGAGGATGTCCCTGAAAGCAGGCCCATCCGCAATCATGTCATCCTCAAGGCGGATGTCCGGGGGTCGACCGAAATCACCAGCCAGCTGAGCAAGAAGAAGCTGAACCCCGCTTCCTATTTCAGTTTGAATTTTTTTGATCCCATCAATGGCGTTCTTCCGGAATACGGGGCTTCCAAGGTCTTTATCGAGGGGGATGCCCTGATCCTGTCGATTTTCGAAGAAGAGGAAACACCGGAAGGATGGTATGGAGTGGCCCGGGCATGCGGGCTGGCCATTCGTATCCTGCAGATTGTGCGGCGGTACAACGTCAAGAGCAAAAAACACAATCTGCCGGTGCTGGAACAGGGGATCGGGATTTGTTATATGGACGCGCCCCCGGCCTTTTTGTTTGACGGTGACAACCGCATCATGATCTCTTCGGCCATCAACCGGGCCGACCGGCTTTCTGGATGTACCAAGGTCCTGCGCCGGCATCTTTCCCGTAAAAATGATCTGTTCAACCTCTATGTTTTTGCCGTGGCACCGCCCAAGGGCGGAGAGATAGAGTTCTGGCGCTATAATGTCAATGGTATCGAGCTGGAGGCGCCGGCATTTGAAAAGTTAAAGCGGGAGATTGATCTGAGCCCGCTGCATGTCCCCGTACCGGGTCTGACCAAGAACAAGGTCCGGGTGTATACCGGTATTTTTCCGACCCAGTCCCGCCAGTATCAGCGCCTGGTCGTGCGGGAAGCGCAGATTCCCCAGATTGACCCGGAGACCTTGCGGATCAAGGGAATGACCGATCAGAAGTACTATGAGATCTGCACCAACCCCAATCTCTATGAACAGGTCAAGGGGATGGTCCGCTCCTGACCCCCGCCGGTCTCTTCTTCTCTCAGTTCAGCAGTGGATTCAGCAGAAAAAAATACCCGAAGGCGCAGGCCGCCAGGCAGGCGCAGGGCAGCCATAAATGCCGGTAGACCGGTGCCAGGCTGGTTCCGAAATACTGGTTGGAGACCAGCAGGCAGAGGTGTACCGGTGATACCAGCACCCCGGTAAAGCCGCAGGTCAGGGCCAGCATGATGTAGGGGATCATGTCCTGGCCGCTGTGCTGCGCGGTGAGCAGGGAAATCAGGATGGGAAAGGTGCTGCCGACAAAGGCGATGGTAATGCCCGTCAGCACGCCGATAATAAACGGCAGGGCGGCGCAGATGATCAGCAGGGGGATGCGGAGGCTCAGCAGTTCGGAACAGATGGCATCCACCGCGCCGCTGTCTTCCAGAATCTGCTTGAAGAGGAGAATGGCGGCCACCATCAAGACCATCTGCAGTATCCCGGGTGTCTTGAGGATGCCGCCCACCCGGGAAAGCGGCAGGTCATTGCTGCGCCAGACCAGCAGGTTTCCGGCCAGCAGGGAAATAATCAGGCCCAGTTCCTTGGTGACGGTCAGTTCCGGAAAACGGAGAGACAATAGACCTCCCAGGGCGATTCCGAACAGAATTACCACCAGAATGGGCGCGATCTCGCGGACAAAGGGGAGTACCGGCCCCCCGGAGAGTGCCTCATCCTTTGGGGCCCGCAGATGCGAATTGTCCACCGTCAGCCAGCCCAGCTGCATGACCACCAGCGTGAAGGGAATCATCAGGCCGATAAACCGGGCCAGGTTGATATCGGCCAGCAGGGTGGCCAGCAGCACGCCCGGGTACATGGGCCACCAGTACTCCCAGATATGGCGGAACCAATAGTTGATATAACTCAGCGTGGCCGGGGGGATGTTCGTTTTTTCGCCCATCTCCCTGACCATGGGCGCCGAAAAAACGGCGCCGCCGGGCATGGGCAGCAAACCGATCAAGGCGGGAAAGACGGCCAGGTTGAGCTTGGGATTTCTCACCAGTCCGCGGAAGCTGGATAGGAGCCGGCGCAGCTGGCCGGACTGCTCCAGGCTGTTGCTGAAGATCAGGATAAGGGCGATAATAACGCAGAGAGTGACGGTTTTGGGATGGGTCAGGCAGTCGATAACGGCCAGGACGGTATTTTTTGGAGACAACCCGAAGAAAAAAGCCAACAGCAGGGCGCCGGCCAGAAACGCCGTGGCCAGGGAAATCTTATGACGAATGGCAAAGATGATGGCCGTGAAGATAACGGCAATTTTGAGCAGCGCCGGCAGTGTCATGGTCTGCAATTCAGGTCAGGAGGTGGCCGGGGTGTTTTGCTTTTCCCGCAAAAACGCCTGGTAGGCGGATGAAGGATCAAAGGCCTGCTGGTTATTGGCGGCGGTGATTTCGTTCAAGGCGTCCCGGATCTCGACGGTTTCTTTGGTGGCGATTTCCTGGAGCACGGAAAAGTCCTGGCGGACACGCCAGAGAGGGAAAATTCCTCCGGTTTTCTTGAGGTAGGCGATCACTTGCGGTTTGACCGCCTGCCACCCATCCTGGCGCTGCTGGTTTTCCAGCGGGGTCAGGTCGTCGGCCGAGCGGATCTGCCGGTTGTGAAACCGGCGCAGATACCAGGATCTGCCCATTGTCATCCACAAGACCAGCACCGCCGCCGCCAAAAGGCCTCCGGCCGTCAGGACCAGGTTCAGTGATTCGGCCAGTCCGCCCTGGGCCATCAGGCCGCCCAGCCCGGCGCCGGCCAGCAGGCCGACCCCCAGGCCGGTCAGGGAAAATTTGAACAGGGCCGTCCGTCGCCGCTGCCGATAGGCCACCAGGGCTTCCAGCAGATGGGCCAGCCGGTTGCTGTGGATTTCCAGGAAGGTGGCCAGGTGGTCCAGGTGATAGTGGGGCGCCTGCATGAGCGCGTCCCGGAGTTCTTCGCGCTGGTTGTCCAGATGGTGCAGATAGGACGAGGCGCCCCGGTCCAGGGTATGGGCCTGCTCGGCCGCGGCCTGGGAATAGGTCAGCCGGATGGGCGGGATATCTTTGCGCCCGGTAATCTGGGACAGGTTCCAGCACAGGGTTCCGTAGACCCGGATCAGGTCGATCAGGGAACTGCACTCATCCACCCGGTTCAGAACAAACAGTACCCGGTTTTCAAAGGTCTTGGAGGGCAGGGTTTCCCGCAAGCTGACGTGCGCCTCGCGGATGGTGCCGGCCTTGTGGGGATCAAAGAGCATCAGGACCAGGTCGGCGATATGGGCCAGTTCCCCGATGATGCGCAGGTAGTCATAACCACGGTCGCGTTCGGTGATGCTGTCCAGCATACCGGGCGTGTCGATAATGGCGAAATGTTTCAAAAAGGGGGCATTGACTTTTTTCAGGCAGAAGTGGGCGGCGAACTGCTGACCGTATTTCTTCAGCCCTTCAAAGGGGAACTCCTGGTTGGAGAGCAGGTAGTTGCCGTCCCGCTGCTCGGTGACCCGGATCTCGGCCTCCGCCGGTTCGTTTTCATCGTAGGTCAGGACGGTGAAGGCGTCATCCGTGGGGGCCTGGCCGGTGGCCTGGATCTTGGCGCCGAGAAAGTCATTGATCAGGGTGGATTTTCCCGAGGAGTAGTTGCCGATAATCAATACCAGCGGCCGCCATTTGATGTTGGTCTCCAGGGGAGTATCACTGTAACCGTACCGAGCGGCTGCCGGGCTCAGGTGACTTTCCACCAGTTCCAGCAGGTCCGCCTGCAGCGTGCTGATATAATTTTCCGTGTACATTGGGTGCCTGATTCCTTATACTTGTGCAATATCCTCCGCTGCCCCGCCCGGCATGCGGGTCGGTGGTGACATTGCTTTATCTGCTACCAGAAGCCGCGAATGATGTCAATATTTTAACCGGTTATTTCACGAGTCGCTTTGGGCGCAGCTGCAAGTCCCGCCCCCGGCGGGACCGCAGGGTGGATTTTTCCCGCATCTAACCGGTTAAACTCTGT
>CAYTQK010000053.1:0-14866 GCA_964439745.1 uncultured Desulfobacterales bacterium | reverse complement strand
GGCTGGGGCGAGCCTGACTGGTTCGGCCGCATCGTCCTGGGTTTTGGTCCGGAAAACCAGCTGGTCACCTCCGGCATCGTGGCCAATGCGGCCCATTGCCCGGGCGGCATCCAGAACGACGACAACGTGACCTATAACGAATACAACATCGTGCTGCCCCGCCTGGAAGCCACCGCTGAAAGAATGGATGCAGCAGGAAGTTTGGGCGACTTAGACAGCCCTGAAGCGTTGCAGGCCGTGGCCTACGACGAGTATCCGGGAGATGGCTACGATATCAGCTCCAACGACAACGAACTGAAGTCCCGCACCTTCAATATCGCAGAAGCCCAGGAAAAATGGCAGTACGCCACCCAATGCCCCGAAGGCCACATGTTCCCGGCTGACGACGAGGAGTTCTGGGCTATTGATATCGATAACGACGACTCAATCAACTAACCAAACAGCCTGAAACGGCTCTTTTCCCCGGCGGGGCGGCTGGCGCCGCTCCGCCGGTTCTTTTGCCGGGCCAGGTTCGGGCGCATCTGCCGCACCGGTGAAAAGGGGCTGTCATACTACAGCCGGTGGTTTTGACCACCGGTTTTGAAGCATATTAAAGAAGGAGTCCTGAAAGGCCGGTACAAAAAACGCTTTGAGATGTTACCATGACAAACAACCACAATAATCGAAAGCCGGCCATGAACCGAAAATTTTTAAAACCAGGCACCAGCCTTCACTGCTTTGGACACCAGGCCGGTTTTTCCCTCCTGGAGCTGCTGGTGGTGCTGACCATCTCCGGTTTTATCGTGGCTGTGGCCGCTCCCCGTTTTGCCGGCCTTGCCGGCCAGGGGCTGGAGACGGTGACCCAGAAAAACATGTCTGACCTGGTCAATTACATCACCGCCGACCTTCAGAATAACGGCGCCTACCCCGCGGGCATGATCAACATCGTTTCCGTGGACGGCAACACCGGCGACTACCACAAGCCCATGGTCTCCGACCAGGACCCGGACAACGAGCCCGAGGTGCTGGGCTATCCCATGGACCGCCGACACCGGTTTTTTATCCATTATCTCAATGAAGACGAGGCTGCCGAGCTGAAAAGCCTGGGGGTGGTGTATGTCTACAATTACAACTCGCCCTTTGACCGGGACGTGGCTGTGGGCTCCCCCCACATGCAGCCGGTGGCCGCCGGGGTGGCTGTGCTCATGACCGGCGGCGGGGATTCTGATAACAGCGGCGCAATTGACCCTGATGAAATTTCCCTGGAAGAGCCGGACCGGGCCCATCCCGACAAGCTCTTTCGCATGGTGTTCGGCCTGGGGCCGGAAACCTCCCTGGTCAAGAAGGGGCTGGTGCACAACGCCTCCACCTGCCCGGAAAGCGGCCTGGTGCCCATCAACCACGTGTGGCAGGGGTACTCCCTTCTGCTGCCGCGTCTGGCGGCCACCGAACGCCGTTTGAAAACAGACGATCCCCTGGAAAACCAAGGTGTTTTGACCGCCTATGGTGTCACCGGAACCCGGGACCCGGCCCAGCTGACCGGGGCCCTTCGGCGCACCGTGGACGCCTACGCCCGGCAGGACCCGGCCTTTTTCGAAGTCATGGACTCCGAGGGCGCCACCCACCCCCGGGGGGAAATGACCGGATGGGGTCTGGACTTTGACGGTGACGGAGAAATCGGCTGATGAAAACAAATGTCAGGGAGCCAGGCTTTTGGCAAATGACCCGTGGTTTTGTTCAAAAACAGCACGATGAAAGATTATCAGGCAGAAAGGACGTGTCTGGGCGCAATGGGTTTTCCCTGCTCGAGGTGGTCATTGTGCTGTTCATCCTGGGTCTGATCGCGGCCATGGTGGTTCCGGCCATGGGGGTGCTGGACGACCTCCAGCGGGAGCGGATGACCCGGGAGCGCATGGATTTGATCCGCCGGGCGATCCTGGGGCCGGATGACCGCTTTGACGAAAACGGCCGTCGTGTGGTGGGGGGCTACGTGGGGGACATGCGGGCCTGGCCTGGCCTGTGGGAGGCCCGGGCCGAAATAAAACCCAACTTCGGGGGAAACTGGGACGACCCGTCGGCTCTTCCGTCCGGGCTGGGTCAGGGACCCGATTATACCGTTGATCCGGACCGGGTCTTTTTCCGCCCCTTTGGAAGGTTCGAAAAAGGCGCGTGGAAATGGTACCGGCCCTACCGAAGGCTTTATGACGATACGTCGGACAGCGACCACATCGGCGGCCTGGAAACCGAAAACGAAGGCCAGCCCCGGGGACTGTGGACCCGGTTCCCGGAAGACCTTCCCTTTGACCTTCCCGGCCACCCCGCACCCGGCCTGGATCTCGGGGAAAACTGGAACGGACCCTACATCACCCCCCCCGCGGACAAAATGCCCAAAGACAGCGGGCACCTGGCGGAAAACAACGATGAATACGAACAGCTGCTGCCGGCACCCAGGGCGATCTGGGATTCAGATACAGGCACATGGCTGCCCACGTGGGAAGACGGAGACTACAGTCCTTCCGGAGGTCTGGGGGAATATTTCGACGAAAAGGAGGATTTCCGGCTGATGCAGACCGACGGCCGCCTGGAGGACGGATGGGGCCGGGCGTTCCGGTTTTTTATCACCGAAGATCCATCTTTTCCGGGTGAAACCGTTTTCTGGATCGTTTCAGAGGGTCCGGACGGCCAGGGAACCTATCCTTCCAAGGGGACCTGCAGCGGCAATTCCTGGACAGTGGACCCCCAGGACACCATGGGGCTGGCCTATGACGAGACCGATTCCAAAAACCTCGATAACATCGTGATGAAGCTCTACTCCCGGGACTGGCAAGCCGTTTTTGACGCCAACGACCAGGAAAGGATTGAGCAGACCGGCCGGATCATGGACCGGCTGAGGGCTTCCCTGGCCGGGCAGGGGCCTTTGGAATACAACACAGGCTTTTCCGGGGACATGTGCAGGTGGCCCCGGCTGTTCCGGTGGGAGGACAACGGCACCCCGGACGACCCGGACGACGACTACTGGGATGACCGGGACGGATCAGATGACCCTTACACCAAGGGCCAGCCCCGGGGGTTGTGGACCTCTTCGCCCAATGACAACGATGCCGGAGATGATCTTCCGCAGTCATCCTGGGGCATTGGCTGGCGTCATGCATACGCGGCAGCGCCTCACGGCGCTGGTGAGCAGGAAGTGCTGAGGGATGCCTGGGGCCGGGAGATCCTTTTTTTTCACGATGCGGCCAATGACAGCATGCTGCTTCTTTCCCGGGGGCCGGACGGGCGGTTTGATTTCGGCACAGTGAACGCCGACGGCACCGAGCCGCTGGATTTCACCGAGGCGCTGGACATTTCCGGCTACGATCCTTCGGCGCCTGACAACCTGGACAACATTCACCGTGTGCTCAAAGCGGAAGACCGTCTGCCGGGCTATTTCCGCATCGACCGCCTGGTGGTTTTAAACGCTACCCCGGGTACAACCAAATGCCGCTTTTTCAGGGACGACAGTGCGCCGGTGGACGGGGTGGACATTCTGACCGCGGATGTTTTGACTGACGAGGACGGCGACCTGAATGATGACGACTGGGCTGCCGGTGAGGCGGCACCCGGAACCCCGGCGTTCAATTACGATGACACCACGGTTCAAAAGGCTGCTGCCGGGGCCCGGTACCTGGTGTGCTGGAATGACAGCAACTTAAATAACGATATCGACAGCAATGAAGAATACCAGGTGCTTATTTTTAATGTCACCCCTGTCCCCGGCAGCAGCCAGTACGATGAAGTGGTAGCGGATGCTGATGATTTCCGGGTTATGCCCTGACAGTGCCAAAGAAAGATGTGCGAATGAAGACGCACCTGCAGTCGAAAAAAATATGAGGTGCGGCAGGAAAAAGGTCCCGGAGGAGCGGTATAAGATAGCCGGCGGTTTAAAGCGCTGGTTTGGAATCATATTTAAAAGGAGTCCTGGTAAGGACGGCGCGGAAAACCTTTTGGCGGAAAAACAGACATGTTCGGCTTATACAGAAAAATGCTGGCCATTGAATCTGCCGGCGAAAAAATTCGGGCGGCCCTGGTGCGCAAGATGGGAAAAAAGTTTGACATCATCGACCTGGCATCATTGACCAGCCCGGATCCCAACGATGACCTTCCGTCGGTGGAGGCGGTCAAAGCCCTGGCGGAACGTCTTCAGCACGCCGGCGGGCCGGTGGTTTTTGTCACTCCTGTTGCCCGGACATTCGACCTGGTCATGGACCGTGCCAAGGTTGCCGGATTGAAGCCCTACCAGCTTAAAGCAGCGGTCAAGTGGGAGGTGGAGCCCTACACCGGCATCACAGGAAACAACGCCCTGATCGGGGTGGAGCCTGCGAGAAAGCCGGTGCTGGCCCCTGGGGAAGTCGAGCCTGACGATGAGGACGAACCGGTCACGGTAAGTGTTTCCGCCATGGAGCGCAACATCTACCGGGCGCTGAAGGCCCGGTTCAAGGCCGCCGGGTTCAGGCTGGTGAGGGTCTACCCTCCGGATCTCACTTTTTACATGCCGCTTCTCATGCAGGAGACGGGCACTCCCAGGGCTATCCTGGAAGTGGGGGAGAATTATTCCAACTTTGCAATTCTTCGCGGCCGGGTGCCCGAGCAGATCAGCACCCTGAGCCTGAGCCTTGAATCCATCAACGCGCACCTGGAGGGTGAACCGGCCTCCTCGGAGCTGGAGGATTCCCTGCGGTTTACGGCACGTCAGGTGCCGGTGCCCGAGCCACTGATTTTGTCCGGTGCCGGTGCGGAATTGCCGGAGGTGGTGGAATACATCTCCGGATTTTGCCACAGCGGGGCAAAGCCCCTGGTGCTTTCCCGCTCTGCAGGCATCACCGACGTCAGGGACGACCCGGCTTATGCCTCTTATGCAGGTGCGGTAGGGGCGGCGGTCCGGGATATGCTGGGGCGGCGGGAGCGGGCCCTGGGAATCAATGACAAGGAAGAAGTGGTGCAGCGCCTGAAAAAAAGCGCTTACCTTGCGCCCCTGGTCACATCGGTTTTCATGGCCATGCTGCTCCTCGGCCACTACGGTTACATGAAACACAGGGAGAAGGTCTATAAAACCCGGATAGACGAAATCGGCGCGGAACTCAAAGAGAGAAAAGCCAAGATCGCCGAGTATGACAAGCTGATCCAGGAGGACAACGAGCTGCGGGAAAAGATAGAATTTGCGGAAAAAAGGCTCGCGTATATAACCGGCCAGTCCAACACCGACCTTTCCCGGCTGATTGAGTGCCTCCAGGGTATTGCGGATGCGGTCTCCGAAAGCATCGTGCTCTCGAAGGTCGCCCAGAACGGCGGCGCTTACACTGTCACCGGCAGTGCCTTTGATTTGGGCGGGGTCAGCAGGTTTTCCTCCACGCTTCAGTCCATGCAGTGGTGCGAATCAGCGGTTTTACGCAAGCTGGAAAAAACCGGCAATCCGTCCTCCCATCTTTTTTTCGAATTGATCCTTTCAACCCGTCAGGAGGATGCGGCATGAGAAAATTATCCCAGTTTGAAAAAATCGGCCTTGTAGCGGCTGTAATCGTTGCATGCACCTTTTTCTACATGAAAAGGGTGTATGAGCCCCAGGAAAAGAAATTGAAAAGCACTGTTCAGCGCCTCAACAAGATGGTGAACGAAATCAACAACCTCAAATCGGTGCCGCCGGCCATCACCGTGAAAAACCAGCTTGAGAGGCGCAAGGATGAACTGGCCCGGCTGGAGGAACAGCTCAGGGAGACAACGGTGCTGACAGGAGCGGACCGGGAAGTCACCAAGCTGCTGAACCGGATTACCGATGTAATCGAAGATAAAGAACTTGCAGTCATTGCCCTGGTTCCCAAAGGAAAGATTGACGACGGCCTTTTTCAGTGGAACCTGTTTGAAATCACCATGGAGGGGGACTTTTACTATTTTATCGGCTTTTTATCGGCTTTGCGCGAAATGCCCGACGCGGTCAGGATCGAAAAAGCCGAGCTTTCCCAGAAGGACGGGCATGATTTGTCCATTCGGATTGAACTGATGATATGAGGAGATCTTTTATGCATGGCACTCGTGTTTTTGCGTCATTCCTGGCGCTGATGGTTCTGCTGTGGCTGGGGGTGGCGGCGGCATCCGCCGATGAACCCCGCAATCCTTTCACCGCGCCCGAAAAGCGGACTAACCCTTACCAGTACAGAAACGCCATTAAAAAGGTGACCGTCCAGGGCATTATCCGCACGGAAATTTTCCATGGCTGTCTTATCCGGGTGGCAGACATGGAATCACTGGTGGTTCTTGAACCGGACGAGGTCATCAGTCTGGAATACGAAGGATTGCAGCACAAATTCAGCATTCAAGATATCAAGGAAAAAAGTGTCGTATTTGTCGATACCGAAGGCCAGATCTACGAGGTGCCTATCCGATGAAAAAGGCTTTGTTTATTATCGTGGCGGTTTTTTTTATGGGCACCTGGCTGACCGGCTGTGTGCATCCTCCTGTAAAAGAGCGGGCAAGCGAGGAGAGTTTATTTGGCACACGCAATACTGCAGGCTCCGATGACCCGTCTTACCAGGCGCAGGACCCGCCTGCCGAGCAGCAGCCCATTGTCCGGGTCATCAAAGGGCAACAGGTGGAAGGCCTGGAAGAGGCCCAGGAGGTTGTCGCCCAGCAGGGCGCCGGGCTTCCCAAGGGGATGCAGGAGATGCTGCGCTCTGTAATTTTTCGCGATGTCCGGGTGCGGACAATTGCTGAACTTCTCACCGACATCTGCGGGTACAACGTGGTGGCCACCAACCAGGTGGCGGACCGGAAAATCACCATCTATCTCAAAAACCTGAGCCTGCGGGAAGTCCTTGAATCCATCTGCCGCCTCAACAACATCTGGTATCGCGAGGGCCAGGGAATCATTACCCTCATGTCCCGGGAAGAGTATGTCCGTGATATCGAGGTGCGCCAGAGCGACCAGACGCGGGCATTTTTTATCCGCTACACCAACGCCGCGGACATGGCCAAGTTGATCCAGGCGGCCATGGGCAACGAAGTGCACCTGGCGGTGATCGACAGCGAAAAAATCTATGGCCATATCGACCCGGAGGAAAAGGCCGATGTCGGCCAGGGAATATATTCAAAGCCGGAGCTGACCAACGGACCTGCGGCCGAAGAAGGAAAAGACTATTTTGATCCTTTGCCGGAATCTTCCAGCCCGTCTTCAGGTGTCTCCATAGGCAAAAATGCCCGGGATGGAGAAAACAGGCCGCTTCTGGCTATCCTGACGGTGTTCAAGCGCAACAACTGTATCGTGGCAAGATCCCTGGACAGCAGTCTGCTCAATGAAATCGCCCGGATCATCGAGGCCCTTGATACGCCCACCAGCCAGGTGCTCCTGGAGATAAAAATCCTGCAGCTGACCCTGGACGACAATTTCGAAAGCTTTTTTGATTTCGACTGGCGTGACTCCAAAAATAGACTGGGGGTCATGGGAAGCAGGGGTGTGGGTTCCACCACACTGAACTACCTTTTTGGAGATGAGCAGATAAAAGCCAGGATCGCCTTTTTTGAAACCGAGGGACGTGCCAAGGTTGTCGCCTCACCGTTTCTCATGGCGGCCAACAACAGCAAGGTGGAATTTTTTGTAGGGGAGGAAGTCCCCCTGCGGGACGATGTGACCACCCAGACAGTGGCCATTGGCGAACAGGGCGACACCAGTACCACGTATGATGTGAATATTGTCCGTGAAGAGCTGGGCACTGACGTGGAGATGACCACTTTCATCAACGCCGACAGTACGGTGACCCTGGAGTTCGATGCGGAGATATCGAGTGCCAACCTGAATTTCAGTACCATTCCGGTGGTCAACGATGAAACCGGTGAAGTCATTGAGTTTCCTTTGGATGCCACCAGCACCAGCGAGCTGAGGTCCATCCTTTCGGCAAGATCCGGTCAGTCCATCGCCATAGGGGGCATCATCCGGGAGACCCTGGACTTTCAGGAAAACAAGGTGCCGGTGCTGGGCGACCTTTTGGGGCTTGGCTTTTTTTTCCGCGAAATCGGCAACACCAAAAAGAAAACCGAGACGATTATTATCCTCACACCCCATGTGATCATGCACCCGGCCCTTGCCGGGCATGTGTCGGATGAATTTTTGAACCGCAAAAGCTCTCATGACGTGATCACCCAGGGAAAAGAGAATATTCTTGACCCTCTGGAGAAGGACTCTCACGAAGGAACGATCCGGGGAAAAGAAAAAAATCCCGGCTCCCTGGAGGAGTTTAGGCCATTGGGGGATGCCTTTCACGAAGGAATGACCCGGGGAAAAGAAAAAAATCCCGGCCCTCTGGAGGGGGTTAGGCCATGAACCTTTCTGAAACTGAAATCATGCCGGAAAAGCGTCCATGCGACATGGCGGCCCTGTTTAGGGAAACTGTGAAACGGGGTGCTTCTGATCTGCATCTTGCCTCCCACATGCCCCCTGTGTTCAGGATCAAGGGGGAGCTGCAGAAAATGCACTGCGACCCCTACGGTCCGGAGGAGATTGAAAAGCTCCTGGAAGAGATTCTGACTCCACGGCACCGCGAGGTCCTGGAGCAGAAAAAATCCGTGGACTTTTCAATCAGCATCAACGATGCAGGCCGTTTCCGCATAGCGGCCTACTGCCAAAGAGGTGTTTTGAGTGTGGCCGTGCGCCTGCTCCACGCCGGCATTCCTACTTTCAGCAGTCTGGGCCTTCCCGAAAGCATTGCCTGCCTTTCCCGCCTGCGCGATGGCCTGATTTTGATTACGGGAGTGACCGGTTCGGGAAAAAGCACCACCCTGGCCACCATTATCGATGACATCAACGCCAACAGCCGGCGAAACATTATCACCATCGAGGACCCAATCGAGTATGTCCATCAAAACAACCTTTGCATTATTCATCAGCGCGAGCTCCACACGGATGTGCCTTCTTTTTCGGGAGCCCTGAGGGCTGCCCTGAGGGCTGATCCCGATGTGATCCTGGTGGGCGAGATGCGTGATCTTGAAACCATGCGCACGGCCATTGCCGCAGCTGAAACCGGCCACCTGGTTTTTTCGACCCTTCATTCCAGGGACAGCATTTCAACGGTCAACCGTCTTGTGGGAGCTTTTCCGGCCGGCGAGCAGGCCCAGATCCGGCAGCAGCTTGCCGCAACTCTCAGGGCTGTTGTCTCCCAGCGGCTGCTGCCCAATGCCGCCGGCACCGGCCGGGTCCCTGCCGTGGAGATTATGCTTTCCACTCCCGGCATTGCCAACCTGATCCGCCAGGGCAAGGAGGACATGATCTACTCGGCCATCGAAACCGGCCTGCGCCAGGGCATGCAGACCATGGAGCAGTGCCTGATCCGGCTCATTGAAGATGGAAAGATCGGCATGTCCGTAGGGTTGGGCGCTGCCAAAAGTGAGGAGCTTCTCAAAAAGAGGCTCTACGCCCGAAGCCCAACCTGCGGCGGGACCTCCGCGTTAAAGGTGGGCCGCTGATGGCGCGCATTGAACGTTTCGGAGAATTCCTGGTCGCCAGGGGAGCCATTACCCGTGAGGCGCTTTCCCGCCTGCTGGCCACCCAGAGGCTGGTCCGGGAAAAAATCGGCACCATCGCTGTCCGTGAAGGCCTGATCGGCGAGGAAGAATTGACAAGCTACCTGTCTGAATTCCTGGGCATCCCGCTTTTCAGGGGAACCGTGGAAAACATCAGGAAGGACATACTCCAGGCCATCCCCATGAAAATGTCCATGAAGGCCAACGTGCTGCCGGTGGGGATCGGCGAAAACGGGGAACTGCTCCTGGCCTGCAGCGGACCTCTGCCAAAATCGATGATGCAGACCATCTCCCGGCTCTGCCGGCGGCACGTGCGCCTGACCCTGACGTCACCCGGCAAGCTGAAAAAAATGCAGAACCTGTTTTTCAGCCGCCAGTTTGACACTTCCATCAACCTTGCCAAGCGCATCGACATGGATGACAACGCATTTGTGATCGAGCTTCTGGAAAAGATCATGGTGAGGGCCATCACCATGGATGCCTCGGATATCCACGTGGAGCCGGAAAAGGAAGAGCTGTTCATCCGGCTCCGGCAGGACGGCATGCTGCACCAGACCGAACGGCTTCCCTTGGATCTTGCTGCAAAGCTTATCGCCCGCATCAAGGTCCTGGGCGGCATGGACATTGCCGAAAGGCGCAAGCCCCAGGATGGCGCTTTTTATTTCATGCCGCAGACGCTGGACGTGGAAATCAGCGGCGCCAACATAAGGGTCAGCACGCTTCCGGTGGTCCACGGCGAAAAGGCGGTCCTGCGCCTGCTGCCGCCCCATGACGAGACCATCGAACTGGAGTCCCTGGGAATGGAACCAGGCATGCTGAAGCTTTTCAAGTCTCACCTGCGGATCGCCCATGGCATTCTGCTGGTCACCGGGCCTACGGGGTCGGGAAAATCGACCACCCTTTACGGCGCCCTGCAGATGCTGCGCAATGAAACCACCAATATCACAACCATTGAAGACCCGGTGGAGCTGACGGTGCGGGGTATCAACCAGACCCAGGTGGACAGGGGGGAAAAAATTTCCTTTGCCGCGGCACTCCATGCGATTCTTCGGCAGGACCCCGATATCATCATGGTCGGTGAAATCCGTGATTCCGAAACCCTTAGCATCGCCCTTCGGGCTGCTATCACTGGCCACCTGGTGTTGACCACCCTGCACACCAATGATGCCCCCAGCGCCTTCAACCGGATGATAGACATGGGGGCCGAGCCGTTTCTGGTGGCCGCATCTGTGCGGGCAGTGCTGGCCCAGCGCCTGGTGCGCACGGTCTGCCCCAGGTGCAGCGTCTGGCAGACCATCACCAATGCGGAAATGAACATGCTGGGCATTGAAAACGGGGGATTTCAAATCCGGCGGGGCTCGGGGTGCGAACATTGCAAAATGGGCTACCGTGGCCGGATCGGCCTTTTCGAGTTTCTGTCCATGAACGAAGATATGCGGCGGATGATCCTTGAAGGCGCTTCCAGTGAAGTCATGCGCAGTCATGCCATTGCCCGGGAACAGTTTGTAACTCTTCGCCAGGACGGTATCGCCAAAATGAAAGACGGCCTGACCACCCCGGAGGAGATTGTCCGGGTCACCATGGAGTAGACAGATGCCGATTTTTTCCTACAGTGCCATCGATTCCAACGGCGACCGGGTAAAAGACCGAATCGAGGCCACGGACCAGGAATCCGCCGTCAACCGGCTGATGCAGGAGGGCTTGACCGTCATTGAAATCGTGCAGAAAGAAAACCGCGGCGGTGTTCAGTTTATAAGCCTGGGATGGGTGAGAACTGCAGATGTCGTGCTTTTCTTCCGCATGTTCGCCGCTTTGATTGATTCCGGCATTCCCATTTCAGAGGCCGTTGCCATTCTTCATGAACAGACCCGGCCGAGAAAGTTCAAAAGCGTGCTGGCAGACATACGCCGCAGAATTGAAGGGGGTACGCCCTTGAGCGGAGCCATGGCGGCACATCCGCGGGTGTTTGATGACCTTCTGACCGGGATGATCCGCGCTGCTGAACTGGGAGGCATCCTTGACAAGATCCTGGAGCGCATAGCCGACTTTCTGGAGCGCCGTGCGGCCCTGAAACGCAAGGTCATCACCACCATGATTTACCCGGCCATTGTGGCCGTGGCCGCGGTGTTGGTGGTGATCTTCATGGTCTCTTTTGTGATCCCCAAGTTTGCCATTTTGCTGGGTGGGCGCGAATTGCCGGCCAATACCCAATTTCTGCTGGAAATTTCGAACTTTTTAAACAGCAATGCTGCTGCTATCGGTTTTTCTGTGGCAGGAGCGGCCGCCGCAATTGCTCTTTTGCTGGTTATGCCTGAAACGCGGATCTGGATAGACCGTTACCGGGTGTATTTTCCGGTGATCGGGCCCGTATTTCGTTTTGGAGCGGTTGTCCAGTTCTCCAGCACCATGGCATCGCTGCTGGAAAGCGGCATCACCCTGGTGGATGCCCTCAAAGCCGCCGGTGAAACGATGAGCAATCTTTCCGTGAGAAGGCAGGTGGAGGAAATCGGCGAAAGGGTGTCCGCCGGCGAACCCATCAGCGAAGCCATGGCCAAGCACAGCTTCTTTCCGCCCATGGTGGTGGCCATGGTCAAGGTGGGCGAACATTCGGGACTCATGGACCAGGCATGGGATACGGTGGGCAAAATTTATGAAAGGCTTCTTGCCGACAAGATGGCCCGCATGAGCGCCATGGTGGAGCCTGCCTTGATTCTGGTTTTGGGCGGTCTTGTGGGTTATGTGGCATGGGGCCTGGTGGCCGGCATGCTGGCTATGTACGCCGCGGCCTCGTAAGGCGGAAAAATGGTATTGCATACTTTTAAAAAAAGATCGGAGGAAGATTTTGAAAAAAAACATGACGCTTAAGGCTGTTTTATTGGCAGGCTTGATTCTGCTGGCCCCAATGACAGGCTGCCAGAGATCGGCCGATGAGAATGTGGTGGCCACCTTTGAAAACGGCAGTCTCACCATCGAAGATCTCGAGGCCCACAGGCAAATTTTGAGCCGGCAGGATGCCTATCGTGAAAACCCTGAGAGGCTTACACAGGAATTTGTTTTCGAGCATGCCGTGAATATGGAGATGATCATTGCCAAGGGCCTCAAGGAGAACCTGCACCTGGACCCCAATATCCGGGCGCGAATCCATGAGTTTATGTCTGACCTGTTTCTGAAAATCATGCAGGACAAACTGGTGCCGAAAATTGACCGGGAGGACTTCACCGAAGAGGAAGTGCGCAGCTATTTCGAAGACAACATCGAAAGCTACCAGATTCCCCCGCAATATGGTGTGCGGATGATCCGGCATGACGATTCGGATTTCCTGGAAGAGCTGCGCCGGGAAATCAATGCGGAAGAAAAAACTTTTGAAGATACGGCGCTTGAATTTTCCATGGATGAAAAAACAAGGCAAAAGGGCGGATATACCGGCATGCGGCCCCTGGACAGGTACCGTCCGGACTGGCGGGCGGCCATTGAGCCTCTGGACGTAAACGAGGTCTCGGATACTGTCAGTATCAAAGGGGATTATTACCTGTTCCAGGTGGTGGAAAAAACCGATCCCCAGACGCCTGATTTTGAAGAAAAAAAGGCCTACGTGCGAAATGATTTGCTCTATGCCCGCTATCGCGAGGCCTGGCGCCGGACCTACGATGCCCTCAAGCAGGAGTTCGACCTCAATGTCCAGGATGACGCGCTGCAAAAGTTTATCAGCCGGGAGTACCGCCATGGAAATCAGTCGGGTTAAATCCAGGGCATCCTTTGGGATGCTCGCTTTTATAATCTTGGTGTTAACAGTTTCCCAGGTTTGCGCCCACAGTACCAAGGGAAGAATTAAAGTCCCCTTGGACAAGGCGGTCATCGATGTCGATGATGTCGCCTATTTTGCCGAATCGTTCGTGTACCGCCAGTTGTACAATGACAATACCCGTGAGACGCAAAATCGTTTTTTCATCAGGGAATTCACCGGAATTGACTGCAAAAACGGTACTGCACAGGTGAGTTTTGTGGTGCTGGACAAAAAAAACAACGACATATTTAACGATACTCTGGATTTCAAACGAGACAAAAACAAAATCTGGTATTATCATCCGCCGGGCAGCTTCCAGCCCATTGAGATTTTTACTTATGTGCCCAAAAATTCCTATTATCTTAAAAAATATGGCCTTTTCATTTCAATGGCTGCTGTCGCAGTCTTTTTCGGGTTGCTGATGATGTTTCGGTTTTATAAAAACATGAAAACGTCATTAAAGGACCTGGATAAGAATATGGAGGCTGCTGATGATGAAACCCGCGAGGCCAGAAAATGACTGAGGTTATCAGAAGACTGATAGTGGCCGGTCTTGCCCTGGGCCTTTTTACCGGCAATGCCGACTATGTCCTGGAATTCTACGATGAAACCGTGGCAAATGCCCGCCAGCTGGCCACAGCATCCGATCTTCGCAGCATCAGCAAGATGCTCGACTACCATTTTATGGAAAAAGGGCGCTATCCGTCCAGCAAGGAGTTTTTGCCCTGGCTGAAAGCAAACTTCAAGGAAAGCCAGGTGCATGAGCTCGGGCTGGACCACTGGGGAAATTTGCTGATTTATCAGACAGGCAAAAACAATAAAACCTTTGTCCTCGTCAGCACAGGTCCTGACGGAATACAAAACACCCAGGATGATCTGCAGGTCACCGGACCATGACCGAAAAATGATTTAATTTAAAAGTTGGGAGGGATGTATGAATTCATTAGCTGCGGGAAAATGCGGCGGTTTTTTCGGCGCCGGCAGACTGCGCATCAGGCGGCGCCGGTATTTTATCGACAAAAAGTTCCAGCTGGCTTTTGCCGGCAATATGCTGCTCATTGCCGGCGTGTGCATGTTCACTACAGCCTTGGTTGTCAGCTGGTTTTTTGTATATTTCATGACGGATAATCTCAGTGTTTCCATCGACAGGAACTATATGTTCAAATCGGGAATTGTCCTTTTTTTTGTGGCGGCCGCAGTCATTGTCTGGACGATCAGGCGGACCCATGCCATCGTTGGTCCTGTCTACCGAACCCGAATAATTCTAAGAGCCGCCGCCCAAGGAGAATTTCCTGAAAAGCCGGTAAAGTTTCGCCGAAATGATGCCTTCAAAGAGCTTGCCAGTGACATAAACCTGTGCCTTGAAAGCATGAAGGCGGACCGCCAGCGACTGAATCAGCTTGGGTTAAACGGCGAAATCAAGGATTAAACCGGCAGTATGCAGCAGACCTCAAATAATGAAAAAATTGCAGCCTAGAAGCGACAACTTTCTTGAAATTTACCGATGCCGACGGAGAAGCGATTGGCGCCGCCGGCCAGACATGCCTCAATTTTATCCTC
>CAYTQK010000052.1:0-15286 GCA_964439745.1 uncultured Desulfobacterales bacterium | reverse complement strand
GCCGGCAGCTTCTTCAGCTTCTTAAGTATATCATAGACATTAAATTCGGAGAACAAAATTCGCGCGTATTGCTCCGCCGCGACCACGTCTCCAGCCCGCACGCTGTTTTCGATCAGCAGGAAAAAGGTCATCATGTTCAGGGGCTGCCGGTGCTGGGCCCGCTTATAATACCCGGCCGCCCGCTCAAAATGGCCGCTGCGGCTCAGGGCGCTGGCAGTGCCGGCCAGGATACGCGGCAGATTGTAGGGATCAGCGGCCAGGGCTTTTTGATACCATTCCAGGGCCTCGGCCGGTTTTTCCCGCCAGAGCAGGATCAGCCCCTTGAGGGCATAATAATCGGGGTTGACCTTGCCGCCGGATCGTTGACGCGCCCTGTCAAGCAATTCATCGGCCACCGCCTCGGCCTCTTCCCAGCGGCCCAGGTGCATCAAGGGAACAGCCCGGTGATACCCGGCCTTCAAAAAGCCTGGATCCGCCTCCCAGGCGTCGGCATACGCCGCCGCCGCCTGGTCATAACGGTCCAGGTGCATGTAGACACCGCCCAGGTTGTCGTATATCCGGGCGCGAAAGCCCTGGTTGGGCATATCCAGGGTCAAGGCTTTTTGCAGCAGCTTCAGCGCCAGGCGGTTTTCGGCCGGTGTTGCCTGCTTTCCCCAGGCCAGCTCCACGGCCACGTTGGTAATGGGACCGGCGCTGTGGGGCGCCTTGCGCATGGCATCGTACCAGAGAGTTTCCGTTTACTGCCAGACCCGGTTGCGCTCATAGGTGAAACGGCCGGAACCGACCAGCACGACAATCCCGCAGACCACCAGGCCGATATGAATCATTCGGCTTCTGGATTGATAGTAAATTATACCCTTGTACCAGGCCGCGGCCACCGGCACGAACAGAAAAAACGAAGGCAGGTAGTTGCGGTGTTCAAAGATCAGCTCCAGGGGGATGACGGTTGATTCCACCAGGTGGTTGAGAAAGTAAAACAGCACCGCCCAGGCAAAAAGGGGAAACCGCCGCCGCAGTTGCCAGGCCGCCGTGATCAGGCCGAAAACCAGGACAATGGCCGGCAGGGTCGTCCAGGGGGAAAAAAGCGAACCGGACAGCACCACGTCATGGGTAATGGACAGGCGGGAAGGCAAGGGATAAAAAAGCTGGGACAGATAGAAAAGGACAATGCGGGGCTGGGTCAGCACCCGTTCGGTCAGGGTAAACGGCCGCCAGTCATACCCATGAAGAAAAAACAAGGGGTTGCCGCCGACAAAAACTATCAGGCCGGCCAGAACAACGCCGGCCAGAATGATGGCCAGGATAAACGCCGGACGCCGCCAGAAGGGAGAAAACGAGGCCGTTTCCCTGTCCGGAGTAACAAAGAAAATCATTTCCAGGACCAGCAGGGAAACCGGCAGGAGAATGGCATTTTCCTTGGACAAGACCGCTGCCAGGGCCATCACCCCGGTCAGAAGAAAGTACCCCGCCCGGCGCCGCCCTGCGGAATGCCGGGCCCGCAGATAGGCCCACAGACCGGCCGCATAAAACAGCGCGGCCATAACCGCCATGCGCTGAACAATGTAGGTAACCGCCTGGGTCTGGACGGGATTGACCGCCCAGAACGCCGCTCCGGCCAGGGCCACGAAAGTCCCGGCTCCAGCCGGGTAACGCCCGGTCAGGGCCGGAGTGCGAAACAGCTCCCGGATGGCCAGGTACAGTACAACAGCGGTCAGCAGGTGCAAAGCGATATTGCCCCAATGATACCCGGTAGTGTCGTCTTTGTTCCAATACCAGTTCAGGGCAAAAGAAAGACTGGGCAGAGGCCGGAACAGATGCTCTTTGCCGGCCTGGGAAAAAAAGGTCTGCCGGATGGAGTCCATATCCAGGCGGGTAAGATGCAGCTGTTGATTATCGACGATATTGGGCTGGTCATCATAATGCCAGGGAACTGTCAGGGTGTTGAGATAAACCGGCAGGATCAGGCCGGCCAGCATCAGCATGATCGTTGTCAGCCGGATTCCAGGCGGCGCCGCCATCTGGTTCACGCTTCCTCCTTTATCATTATCAACCCCGTCACGGCCTGCTCTTGAATTTATATCATTTTACAGATAATTGCAAAAACAGGAATCGAACCTGCGCCCCACAGAAATCCCACAAAAAAAGGGGGCGGGCCATGCGGCCCGCCCCCTGCGATGGGTCCTATCCTGCAAGGTAGGATCCAGTTGGTTACAGCTGCATAATCTTGGTGTAAACGCTCGTGCTTTCATCCCACATCTCATCCGCTGACATATAGTCGTCAGGACATCTGCCGGATTCATCCTCAACGGTAATGGTGATGTTTGTGTTGGGATCTGCTGTTTGCAGGCCAAAATCCTCGTTGGTGACGATGTTCTCTGAAATGTCGTCAGTCACGATAGAAGTGTGACTGGGGATGGAGAAGTAGTTTGAAATTTCGCCGGAAATGCTGTTGGCATCCGATTCCGCCCGGCTGCAGAACGCCTTGTTCCGATAGGAGATAAAGTTGGGAATGGCGATGGCCGCCAGGATGCCGATGATGGCGATAACGATCATCAGCTCGATAAGGGTAAAACCCTGATTGCCTGACCTGAGTTGAAGTTTGCGTAACATAGCGTCTCCTTTGTTAAATAACGATTGGATGATGAGAAAACTGTTTTTCCTGCTTGTTTGCCTGCCCTTGCGTCCCCCTTTCCTTTTTGTTTACGTTAAACCATAAATTCTCTTAACCGCTTGTCACTGAAAAACCTGAAAAGGCGGTTGCCCGCTTTTTCATTCATGTTTTTTCGTGCACCCTAAATAAAGCAAAAAGGGTGCCATTTATTGCAAAAAACTCCCACCAAAACCAAAAAAACATTGTTTACAGTCAGTTAAAAGGTTTCAAAACCAAGGAGCCATCTTTCGAAAAAGCAACCAAAGGGTTGACTGAATCTTTGCGCAACAAAATACGTCAACAATCTACCCAAAATTGTCAGAAAAGAAGAAAAACCCTATATAACGCAGTCAATCCCGGCGGCATCTCCTCCATTCTCGCTTTTTTCGGTTCCCTTAATCATTCGAAAAATAAAACAATTCCATTCTGTCCCGCCGGCGGCCGCAGAGCCCATGGATTCCGGCTCGAGTTTCTTATTTTAGGCCTCAATATCCAGCTTGTCAAGCCTGTAGCGAAAGGAACGAAAGCTGATGCCCAGCAGTTCGCTGGCCCGGTTCTTGTTGCCGCCGCTGTATTCCAGGGCTTTTTTCAGATAGGCCTTTTCAATTTCCGCCAGGATCTCGTCGAGGAGTACGCCGTTGGCCACTTCATCCACGTCGAACCGCCGTCCGGCCCCCTCGATCCAGCGGCGCTTGTAGGTGGAAATGGACAGGCTCTCCGGCAGCAGGATATTGGTCTCGGAAAGGGCCACGCTCCGTTCGATCAGGTTCTCCAGTTCGCGCACATTTCCGGGGAAATCATATTTTTCCAGCATATCAATGGCATACGAAGATATCTTGGTCATCTCCTTGCCGAACTCCCGGGAAAATTTATCCAGGTAAAACTGGGCCAGCAGCCGGATATCGCTTTTCCGCTCGCGCAAGGGGGGCACGTTCAGCTCAATGACGTTGAGCCGGTAAAAAAGGTCCTCCCGGAAATTGCCCTCGATCACCTCCTGGGACAGATTCTTGTTGGTGGCCGATAGAATGCGGGCATCCACGGAAATGTCCTCGGTACCACCGACCGGCTTAAAAACCCCGTCCTGGACCACCCGCAGCAGCTTGACCTGGAGCGGCTGGCTCAATTCCCCGATCTCGTCCAGGAAAATGGATCCCCCGTGGGCCAGCGAAAAAAGGCCCTTCTTCTCATAGGTGGCCCCGGTAAAGGAGCCCTTCTTATGGCCGAACAACTCGCTTTCCATGAGGTTTTCCGGGATGCCGCCGCAATTGACCACCACAAAAGGATGATCGGCACGGCTGCTCTCCTCGTGAATGGCCCGGGCGATCACCTCCTTGCCGGTACCGCTCTCCCCGGTGATCAGCACCCGGGTCTTGGTCCGGGCCACCTGCCGGACCAGCTTGTATATGTGCTTCATTTTAGGATGGTTGCCCACGATCCGCCCGAAATGGAGATGGTCTTCCAGGTCCTCCTCGATGGCTTTTTTCTCCTGTTCCACCGTGCGCAGTTCCAGCGCCCGGGCAAGGGTATCTTTCAGTTCATGGCCGTCCAGGGGTTTGGGCACAAAATCATAGGCCCCTTCATTCATGGCTTCCACGGCGGTTTCGGTAGTGGAATAGGCCGAAATCATGATGACCACGGTATGCGGATCCGACTGCTTGGCCGCCTTCAGCACTTCGATGCCGGAAATATCCCCCAGCCGGACATCACAGAGGATAAGGTCAAATTTCATCTCCCCGATCATGGCCACCGCCTTGCGGCCGTCTTCGGCGCAGGAAACCCGGTAGCCTTCCCGGGTAAGCATGACATCCATCAGTTCCCGCATGCTCAGTTCATCATCAACAACCAGTATCTGGGGAGAGTCTTCAGACATGGGGCAGATCTCCTTGCCGTAAATATTGCCCGTAACTTGCTGGTGACGGCATCTTCAGATTTACTCTTGGCATGACCGGCGACGAAACAACTGTTCTTCCACCGACTGAACAGCCGCTTTACCCTCCGGCGGCACGCAGATCCGTTACCCGGCCGCCGACCACGGTCATGACGGCCCGCCCCTGCACGTCCCACCCTTGAAAGGGGGTATTATGCCCCCGGGAAGAAAAATCCCCGGCATCGACCCGCCAGGACGCATCCGGATCAATAATAGTGATATCCGCCCGCCCCCCCCGGGCCAGCCCGCTTTCCAGCCCCAGAATTCGCGCCGGGGCCAGGGACATTTTCTCGATGAGCGCCTCCAGGGAAAGCACCTCTTCCCGGACCAGAAAGAGCGACAGGGCCAGGGAGGTCTCGATGCCGCTGATGCCGTTGGCGGCCTGATCAAATTCCACCATCTTTTCCAGCACCGAGTGCGGGGCGTGATCGCAGGCAATCACGTCAATGGTGCCGTCGGCCAGGCCCTCCCGGACGGCCTGCCGGTCATCTTCGGACCGCAGCGGCGGGTTGACCTTGGCCGCCGTATCATACCGGGCGACCGCCGCCTCGGTCAGCATGAAAAAATGAGGGGCTGTTTCCGCCGTTACCGGCACGCCCCTTTTTTTGGCGGCCCGGAGGGCCCGGACCGATTCCCGGGTACTGACGTGGGCGATATGCAGGGCCGCCCCGGTCAGTTCGCACAGGGCGATGTCCCGTTCCACCATGACGCTTTCGGCGGCGTTGGGAATACCGGCCAAGCCCAGGCGGGTGGCGGTGCCCCCTTCGTTCATAGTACCCTCGCCGACCAGCGCATATTCCTCGCAATGGGAAATCACCGGCAAGCCTACGCCCCGGGCATACTCCAGGGCTCGCCGCATGAGCTGCGGATTGCGGACAGGATTGCCGTCGTCGGATACGGCCACGGCCCCGGCCGCCTTCATTTCCGCGTATTCGGCCAGGGCCTCGCCTGCCAGACCACGGCTGATCGCCCCGACCGGGCATACCCGGATATCCACCCCGCTGGAACGCGCCCGGGCCAGCATGAATTCACACACCTGCGCACTGTCATTGACCGGGCTGGTGTTGGGCATGGGACAGACCGTGGTAAACCCGCCCCGGGCGGCGGCCAGGCAGCCGGTGGCGATGGTTTCCTTGTATTCATGGCCCGGTTCCCGGAAATGGACGTGCATATCGATCAGACCGGGCACGACCAGTTTGCCGGCGGCATCAATCACTTCTTCCCCGTCCGCGGGCGGTGTCACCGCTTCGGCCGGAACCAGGTCCGCGATTTTTCCGTCTTCCACCAGGATGTCATACCTGCCGTCCAGGCGTCCCGGATCAATGACCCGGCCTCCCTTAATCACCAGCATCCCGCTGCCCTCCCATCACCAGGTAAAACAGGGCCATGCGCACCGCCACCCCGTTTTCCACCTGATCCAGAATTACCGAATGCTTCCCGTCGGCCACATCCGGAGCGATTTCCACGCCGCGGTTCAGCGGTCCGGGATGCATCACCAGGACATCCGGCCGGGCCGATTGCAGCCGGGCGGCATTGAGACCGAAGGTGTTGGCGTACTCCCGGACCGAGGGGAACAGAAAGGCCGCCCGCCGCTCCTGCTGGATGCGCAGCATCATGATAACGTCGGCCCCGGCAATGGCTTCGCCCGGGTCATGGGTAACAGCCGCTCCCAGCTCTTCCAGGCCGCGGGGAATCATGGTCGGCGGCGCCGCCGCAACCACCTGCGCACCCATCCTGGTAAACCCGACGATGTTGGACCGGGCCACCCGGCTGCGGGCGATATCCCCGATAATGGCCACCCGCAAGCCTGCCAGCCGACCTTTTTTTTCCCGGACGGTCATCATATCCAGCAGCGACTGGGTGGGATGGGCGTGCATGCCGTCGCCGGCATTTATGACCGGTACGCCCACGTGCCGGGACAAAAAATAAGGAGCGCCGGCGGATGAATGCCGGATGACCAGGGCATCCGGCGACATGACCTCAAGATTACGGACGGTATCGATGAGGGTTTCTCCCTTGGTCATGCTGCTGGTGCCGGCGGACAGGGACAGGGAGTCGGCGCTGAGCCGCTTGGCCGCAAGATCAAACGAGACCCGGGTACGGGTGCTGGGCTCATAGAAAAAACTGACAATTGTCTTGCCCCGCAGGGTGGGCACCTTCTTGACCGGGCGCCGGGAAATTTCCTTCATGTTTTCGGCGGTATCCAGGATCAGCTGGATGTCATCGACGGTCAGCGAGCCCATGTCCAGGATATGTCGGGTTGTCAGCGCCATAAGACCATGCCTTTCTTAACGAATAAAGTCGCCGATGCGCCCCCACCGGACGTGACCCAGCAGCCCCTCGGCCCGGCCGTCCCAGGACCAGTAGATCATAAAGGCGCTGCCCAGCACCTCCTCCTCATCGACAAACCCCCAGAAACGGCTGTCATGGCTGTTGTCCCGGTTATCGCCCATGACAAACAACTTTTCGGACGGCACCCGGACAGGGGACATGTTGTCCCGGACCGCCGCCATTCGGGAATCGGTATGCATGATATACTCCTCCGACACAGGAGACTGATTCACATAGACCTGCTTGTTGCGAACAGAAACAAGATCTCCCCCCACCCCGACAACCCGCTTGATAAAATCCTTGCGGGGATCTTCGGGATACTTGAACACCACGACATCCCCACGCTCGGGATGGTCTCTGGGAATCAGGGGGACCTTGAAAAAAGGAATATCCACCCCGTAGGCGAACTTGTTGACCAGGATATGATCGCCCACTTGCAGGGTCGGCTCCATGGATCCGGAAGGAATTTTAAAGGCCTGCACCACAAAGGTGCGGATCAAGAGTGCCAGCAGCACTGCCACCAGCACCGCTTCGGTATTCTCCCGGAAACCGCTTCGTTTTCTCTTTGCCGCCTCAACTGCCGGATCTGTCGTTGTCAATCCCTGGTCCGCCTTGTCTGTTTGATTGTGGCTGTCGCGAAAGAATTCTGAACTTGCACGTTTTATCTATTTAAGACCGCCGCTGTTCCAGGCGCCATCTTCCTGCATCTGCCGGGCCGTGGCGATCTTGTTGGTAATATTGTTTTCAATCCAGGCGGCATCCCACCACTCCACCGGGTTAACAAAGGTATCGTGCACCAGCATGCCGAAATGGAGATGATCACCGCCGGCCAGGCCGGTCATGCCGGATTTCCCCAGGATCTCGCCGCGCTTGATCATTTGCCCTTTGCTGACCGCCGCGTGGCTGAGATGGGCATAGAGGCTGAACAGGCCGAAACCGTGATCGATAATTACGGTCTTGCCGTAAATGCCGATATCTCCGGAAAAAACGACCCGGCCGGTATTGGCCGCCGGCACCGGGGAGTTGGCCAGAGAGGCCAGGTCAACGCCCAGGTGGACCGCCCGGTCGATAACACGGTCCTGGTAGACATAGCTGCGGCGATCAGCGAATGAGGCCCGGCAGGCGGAGTTGGGAAACCGCAGGAATCGTCCCTGCCACAACAGTTTCGCTTCCGTCTGGCGGCACAGCGACCGGATGGTGGCGTTGTTCTCCCGGCGCATCTCGGAATTGATGCGGATGAATTTGTCCACGGGCGAGTCCCCGGAAACTCCCGAAAATTCGGGCATCTTGCGGCGCAGGAAAGAATCGGAAATGGTCAGACGATCATCCGGAAAGGTCTTGGATTTAACGTGGTAATAAAAACCGGCCTTGGTGATATTGCCGGCCGCATCTTCGGCCCGGATATTCACCGGAACGTCCCGGTCCTGGTCATGGGTCAGGGCAAAGAACGCCAGGCAAAGGTGCGGATCGGCAAAGGCACCACTATATCCCGGAAAAAAATCCTGGCCCACCTGCACCCCGTGCCGGACCCCGTCCTCCGGGACCCGGTAAACAGCCAGGGCGGCGCCGCCCGGATTGAGATAGTGCTGTCGGCTGATGACTTCCACCGCCGGCGGACGGGTATCAATGGTAACCCGTTTTTCGATATAGGTATGGTTGCCCTGGCCCCAGTTCCGCCAGGAATGGTCCCAGGCCCCGATCCGCAGAACGGCCGGACCGTCGGGAAGATGCATCTTGGCCGGCTCGATGGAAATGGCCAGCCGTTTTTCGGCCGGCGGTGCCGTTTCCGTCTCCGCCGGTTCATAGGTCGTCAGCACATGCTCCTGGCCGTCCACCAACAGCGCCGCCCAGACCTTGCGCAAGCCGCTCTGGTCGTCCGAAGCCACCAGGGTGAAATCGGCAGCAGCGCCGACGGCCGACTTAAACCCCAGAACGGTTACCGCCGGGGCCTGCCCCTCCAGGCGGGGCACCAATTGCCAGAGCAGAACCAACAGAATGATCAACGGAATGCCGATCAGAATCAAGCGCCTTTTTTTTTTCGACCTTTTTTTGTTTCTGTCGCGAGCCAAACCAGTCCCCTTATCACCAAAAATTACTCGTTCTTGACGTCCCCGGACCGCCCGGTAGGATCAAGACGATACTTTACCAAGTATTGTCTTTTCGTTCAAGCCCTATCCGCCGGTCCGGATATTTTTGCAAATGGACCGGCCGCGCCGGTGATTGCTTTCGATCCCGGGCCGGGTATGATCTTGACTTTGCCGGCTGACAGCGGTAAAAATCAAAGAGAATCGGAGACGGCACCAGAGGCGTCCCGTCATAATTTTCAGACATAAAGGCCAAACCGCCATGACTGATATCATTCAATGCGGCCGGATTCAGATCGGCAGCGGCATGCCGCTGGCGCTCATCGCCGGCCCCTGCGTGCTCGAAGATTATGAAACAGCTTTCCAGACCGCCCGGACACTCAAGGCGGTCACCGCTGAACTGGGAATGCCCTTTATCTTTAAAGCTTCCTACGACAAGGCCAACCGCAGCGCCATCACCTCCTTTCGCGGGCCCGGCCTGACCGAGGGCTTGGCCATGCTCGGCAGGATCAAGCAGGAACTGGACATTCCCATTATTTCGGATGTTCATCTGCCACAAGAAATCGCACCGGCCGCCGAGGTTCTGGACATCCTCCAGGTGCCTGCTTTTTTATGCCGGCAGACGGATTTTATTATACAAATCGCCAAAACCGGCAAGATCATCAATATTAAGAAGGGACAATTCCTGGCTCCCTGGGATGTCATCAATGTGGTGGACAAAGCCGCCGCCGCCGGCAATGACCGCCTGCTGATCACTGAACGGGGCAGCGTCTTCGGCTACAACAACCTGGTGGTGGATTTCCGCGGTATTCCTATCATGCGGGAGCAGACGAAAAAACCGGTTATTTTTGACGCCACCCACAGCGTGCAGCTGCCGGGCGGAAGCGGAACCAGCTCCGGCGGACAGCGGGAGTTCGCGCCGGTCCTGGCCCGGGCGGCCGTTGCTGCCGGGGCGGACGGTATCTTCATGGAGGTACACCCCGACCCGGACAGGGCCTTGTGCGACGGCCCCAACTCCCTGCAGCTGGACCGCGTGGCGGACGTGCTTACCACCCTCATGGCCATACGGGAAGCGATACAATGAACGGACAAGAGAACTCCAGGGACAGGGGCTTGAACGAAGCGACCCAACAGCGGTTGGGCAACATCTCGTTGCTTCTTTTGGATGTGGACGGCGTGCTGACCGACGGCCGCATTGTTTATACCGGGCTGGAAACGGAAAGCAAATATTTCAACGTCAAGGACGGGCTGGGGCTGAAAATGCTGATGCGGGCCGGCATCGGGGCCGGTATCGTCACCGCCCGTTCCTCTTCAGCCCTGACCCGGCGTTGCCGGGAACTGGGCATCGTCCACCTGTACGACGATGTCCCGGACAAGGGGGCGGTCCTGCCGGATATCCTGCTGGAAACCGGACTGGATTCACCGGACCGGGTCGCTTTTATCGGGGATGATCTGCCGGACATACCACTGTTGAAAAAAGTGGGCCTGCCCCTGAGCGTGGCCGATGCCCGTCCGGAAGTTCAGGCCCTGGCCGCCCTGGTCACCACCGCCGCCGGCGGGCAAGGCGCTGTCCGGGAAGTCTGCGAGGCCATCCTGCGGGCACAGGACAAATGGGCCGAGGCACTGGCCCACTACGAATAATCGACAAAAGTATACCCATGGATGGTTATGGCTGGTTATAAAAAAATTCGCGTTATCCCTCTGCTGGTGGTTCTGGCCGGCCTGGCCGCCGCGGGTTACCTCTACCTTCGCCATCCCGGCCTGACCCAGACGCCGCCTGCCCGCAAAACGGATATCACTTCGGTACCGGATGTGCTTTTAACCGAAATCCGTCAGACCACTTATGAAAACGGCCGTCACAAGTGGAGGCTTACGGCCGATTCCGCCCGCCTGATCCGGGAAAAGCACAATACCGTCATGCACCACCTGGACATGACCGTTTTTACCTCCGACGGCCAGGCCTCCCGGATCAATGCCGACCGGGGAACCTTTTTTCTGGACAGCGGCAATGCCGAAATTGCCGGGAACGTCCGGATCGACAACGGCCGCTATGAAATTCAGGCCGCGACATTACAGTACCGGGAAAAGAAAAATATTCTGACCACCGCCGAGCCGGTCCGGATTGTCAGCGATTCGTCCGAATTAACCGGCAAAGCCATGGTTTACGATTTACAGCGCAGAGAGGCCGTGCTCCGGGGCAATGTCACCGGCCTGTTCGACAGCGGGACCACCGGATAACGGCTTCACGGAACTGACTCATACATCGTATCTTTATTATTCAGGATTGACCCTATGAAACATTTTCTGGTTGTGCTCTTTTGCAGCATTGTTCTGCTGGGCGGAGCGCCAGCCGGGGCGGAAGACAATCACGGCGACAACGCCCCCGGACAGCAGAACGGCAAAGATGCCCCCCGGCGTGTCCGCATTACGGCCGACCGGCTGGAAACACAGGACGGTCCGGACAGCAACCGGGCGGAATTTTCCGGCCATGTCCAGGCCGTCGGCGAGGGGTTCGACATCACCTCCGATCACCTGGTGGTCTTTTATGCCCGGGAGGCCGCCCAAACCGCGGACGCCCCCCTGAATAAAAGCTTTGACCGGATCATTGCCACCGGCAACGTCACCATCAAGGCCGGGGAAAGAATTGCCAAGACGGAAAAAGCCGTGTATGATAAAAACCGTAAGATCATCATCCTGACCGGGAAAAACGCCACGGTCACCGGCGAAGACGGATTTATTTCCGGCGAAACAATTATCATGCACACGGACAGTGAATCGGTTACGGTGGAAAGCAGCGCCGGCCAGCGGGTGGAAGCAGTCATCAAGGCCCAGCCCGACAATGATAATAACCGGTAAGGATTGCCCTGGAGCAGAGCGGATCTCACGGATGACCTCTTTATCGTTGCGCCACCTGAGCAAACAATACTATAGACGGCAAGTGGTCCCTTCCGTAAGCCTGGAGCTGCAGACCGGGGAAGTGGCCGGACTCCTGGGTCCCAACGGGGCCGGAAAAACACCCACCTCTTACATGGCCGTCGGCATTATCAAGGCGGACAGCGGCCGTGTCTTTGTCAATGACGAAGAGATCACGAATCTGCCCATGCATCAGCGGGCCCGACGGGGCATCGGTTACCTTCCCCAGGAAGCGTCCGTATTCCGGAAACTGACGGTAGCCGAAAACATCCGGGTTGTCCTGGAGTGTCTTCGCCTGCCCCATCATCAACAGCGGGAACAAACCGCCCGGCTCCTGGAAGAACTGCGCATCGCCCATCTGGCAGACCAGCGGGCCAGCTTTCTCTCCGGCGGAGAAAGGCGGCGGCTGGAGATATCCCGGGTGCTGGCCATATCTCCGGCCTTCATCCTGCTGGACGAACCTTTTGCCGGCATTGATCCCCTGGCCATTGCCGATATCAGAAACATCATTCATCAATTGAAGAACAAAAATATCGGCCTGATCATTTCCGATCACAACGTGCGGGAAACCCTGCAGGTCTGCGACCACGCCTATATTCTGAACGACGGCCAGGTTGTTGAACACGGCACGCCGGCTCAGATCGCCGACAGCCAAACCGCTCGGCGCATATACCTGGGAGATGAGTTTACTCTGTAATTATTATGGCGCTTGATCTCAAACAAAGCCTGAAGTTAACCCAGCAGCTGGTGATGACCCCGCAACTCCAGATGGCCATCAAGCTGCTGCAGCTGAACCGGCTGGAGCTGGCGGACATGATCCAGCAGGAATTGTCCGAAAATCCGGCCCTGGAAGAAGCCACCGATACGGAGTGGGAAGAGGATCAGCGCGGAATCGAAGAGACCGAGGCCGAATCCAACCCGGAAAAAGAAGTCGCCGTGGAGGAGAAGATCACCGACCAGATCGAGTGGGAAAACTATCTCAACGAATACAATTCCTACGGCGGCGTGCATTTTGAAACAGAATCCCGGGAAGCGCCCCAGTATGAATCTTTTATCGCTCCCAAAAAATCGCTCAAAGACCATCTGCTGTGGCAGTTTTTGATGACCCTGCCGGACGAAACAGACGAAGAGATCGCCAGCCTGATCATCGGCAACATAGACGAGGACGGCTATCTCAAAGCCGACGTGGCGGAAATCGCAGCCGTCGGCAACGTTTCTCCGGATAAGGTTGATGAGATCCTGGCGGTGCTGAAGACATTCGATCCGCCGGGGGTCTGTGCCGCCGACCTGGCCGAGTGCCTGCTGCTCCAGCTGGACCAGCTGGACATCAGCGATCCGGTGGTACGGAAAATAATCATTCATCATCTCAAGGAACTGGAAAACAAAAACTACAAGGCCATTGCCCGGGCCCTGAAAATCAGCCTGGAAGAGACCGTGGCCGCCGTTAACGTGATCCAGGGGCTGGAACCGCGGCCGGGCAGAGAATTCCAGACCGAAGAAGTCCGGTATATTATTCCCGATATTTATGTGTATAAATTCGAGGACGAATTCGTGATCATGCTCAATGATGACGATCTGCCGCGACTGAACATCAACCCGTATTATAAAAAGGCCGTCAGCAACAACGCCCAGGTCGCCAAGCAGACCCGGGAATATCTCCAGGAAAAAATCCGGTCCGCCTCCTGGCTGATCAAAAGCATCCAGCAGCGGCGGAAAACCATCTACAATGTCATGAACAGTATTCTCAAGTTCCAATATGATTTTTTTGAAAAGGGCATTGAGTACTTGAAACCGATGATCCTCCGTGACGTGGCCGAGGACATCGGCATGCATGAGTCCACCATCAGCCGGGTGACCACCAACAAATACGCCCATACCCCCCAGGGGATATTTGAACTGAAATACTTTTTCAACAGCTCCATCAACCGGGTCCACGGGGAGTCCATGGCCTCGGCCAGCGTCCAGGCGGCCATCCGGCAGATAATCAAAAACGAAGATGCACTCCGGCCCTACAGTGACGATAAAATTTCAAAAATGTTAAAAGAGGCCAATATTAATATCGCCCGCCGCACGGTCACCAAGTACCGGGAGGCCATGGGGATCCTGTCATCCACCAAACGCAAACAATATTAGGAGGTTTTTCATGCAGGTATCCGTCACCTTCAAAAACCTTGATTCATCAGAGCCCCTCAAAAACTATGTCGCGGAAAAGCTCAGCAAGTTTGACAAACTCTTTGATGGTCACGTGGAAGCCGCCGTCATCCTGTCCGTGGAAAAATTCAGGAATATTGCGGAAATTTCCCTGTCCGGCGACAAGCTCAAAATCAACGGCACCGAAGAGACCGAAGACATGTACTCGGCCATCGACCTGGTCCTGGATAAAATTGAAAAACAGATCAAGAAAAACAAGAAAAAAATCAAAGACCACCACCGCTCCAGTTCCCGGCGCTCCAAAAGCACCAGCCCCGTCCGTTCCGAGTAAGGAGCCCCGGCCGCCCGGCTCTCTCCCCGCCCGATGCAAGCCGTATCCAAGCGATGCTTTCGGTTTTGCAAAAAGCCGGCCGCCCGATTTGACATCCGGGTGCAAGTGGCGTATCGTCCATTGAAAAATATCATCGGAAATATTCGGATAAAGGCGCCAGATCATGAAGCTGTTAGAGGTACTGAAACCGGAAGCGATTATCCCTTCCCTGGAAGCAACGGATAAAAAAAGCGTGCTGGAAGAATTAACCGTTCCGGCGGCCAATATTTCGAAAGTCGAACACAGCAAGCTGGTCCGGATGCTGATGGAACGGGAACGGCTCGGCACCACCGGCATCGGCGGCGGCATCGCCATCCCTCACGGCAAGTTGAAGCAACTGGAAGAAGAGATCATGTGCATCGGCATCAGCCGCAAAGGCGTTGATTTTGAAGCCATGGACGGCCGGCCGGTTCATATCTTCTTTCTGCTGTTCACGCCGGAAGGCGCCACTGTCGTTCACTTGATGCTGTTGTCCCGGATTTCAAAGCTGTTGAAAAATGAACTTTTCCGACAGCGCCTGCTGGATGCCCCGGATGCGGAATCCATCTGCGCCATTATCGAAGAATTTGACGAAGAGCCCTGATTGCCGCGGTTATTTGAAAATCCATGGAGAATCATCAGCGCCTGATTACCCGTGCGAAATCTTTCCATCAAAATCCTGACCGGTCTGTCCGGTTCCGGCAAGAGCACCGCCCTGGACGCCTTTGAAGATGCCGGCTTCTATTGTGTCGACAACATGCCGGTGGCCCTTCTGCCGAAATTCCTGGAAATACCGGTAGAGACTGCTGCCGGGGTCAACGGCCTGGTTTTTGTCATGGATCTGCGGGAAAGTGATTTTCTCTCCCGGTATCCCATCATTT
>CAYTQK010000051.1:0-15367 GCA_964439745.1 uncultured Desulfobacterales bacterium | reverse complement strand
TCAATGCCCGCCAAGTCCGGTTAATTAAGGGTGATGTAATCGTAAAAAGTCCAAATTGGGACGGCAAAGTAAAAAGTGCGATTGCCGCAAGGCGCCCGAGTGGTTTAGGCGCGCTCATTGATAATTTTCTCACGCCAACGGCGTGGCCGCCTTCTTCGTGATGGCATCAGTCCGGGCTTGAACTTTTTACAAAGCCGTCTGACCAAGACTTGTTTACGAAAACAACATACTAAAACGTCATACGAAAAAATCAAGGGTGAATATTTTGGATTTTAAATTTCTGACCACGCAGGACCCGGAAGTAGCCCGGGCCATAGAGCTGGAAGAAGAACGTCAGCAGACCAACCTGGAATTGATCGCCTCGGAAAACGTGGCCAGCCGCGCGGTCATGGCCGCCCAGGGAAGCGTGCTGACAAATAAATATGCCGAAGGATATCCCGGAAAACGCTATTACGGCGGCTGCGAGTTCGTTGACATGGCGGAAACCCTGGCCATTGACCGGGCCAGGGAACTGTTTGGCGCTGCCTATGTCAATGTGCAGCCCCATTCCGGCTCCCAGGCCAATATGGCGGTCTATTTCGCCCTCTTGAAGCCCGGCGATACCGTTCTGGGCATGGACCTGTCCCACGGGGGACATCTGACCCACGGCAGCCCGGTTAATTTTTCGGGCCAGTTGTATGATTTCAAGCCGTACGGGCTGAATGAATCCACCGGCCGGATCGACTATGACCAGGTGGCCCGGCTGGCCGAGCAGCATCAGCCCAGGATGATCGTGGCCGGTGCCAGCGCCTATCCCCGTCAGCTCGATTTTGCGCGGTTCCGGCAGATCGCCGATTCCGTGGGGGCCTGGCTGATGGTGGACATGGCCCATATCGCCGGTCTGGTGGCGGCCGGGCTGCATCCCTCGCCGTTGCCCCATGCCGACGTGGTCACCTCCACCACCCATAAAACACTGCGCGGCCCGCGGGGCGGATTGATCCTGTCCAACCGGGATTACGGCAAGCAGATGAACAAGGAGATTTTTCCCGGTATTCAGGGCGGTCCGCTGATGCACGTCATCGCGGCCAAGGCCGTGGCCTTTGGCGAGGCCCTCCGCGAGGAGTTTGCCGCCTACCAGAAAATGGTGGTGAAAAACGCCCAGGCCCTGGCTGCCGCCCTGATGGATCAGGGTATTGACCTGATTACCGGCGGTACCGATAATCATACCATGCTGGCCGACCTGCGCAGCGTCGGGGTGACCGGCAAAGAGGCCGAAATCGTCCTGGAGCGGGCCGGTCTGACCTTGAACAAGAATACCGTCCCCAATGATCCCCAGGGGCCTTTTATCACCAGCGGCGTCCGCATCGGTACGCCGGTTTTGACCTCGCGGGGCATGACCGAGCAGGAAATGGCGACAGTGGCGGACCTGATCGTAACGGTTTTGAAAAACAAGACCGACGATACAGTCATTGAGCGAACGCGCGCAACGGTGCTCGACCTCTGCCGCCGGTTTCCGCTGTATCCATAAGGAGATCCCGTCGATGAGCAGCAGCCCTGCAGCCCGGATCCGTCCCGACTGGGATGATTATTTCATGGAAATCGCGGAGCTGGTGGCCAAGCGTTCCACCTGCCTGCGCCGGGCAGTGGGAGCGGTGATCGTTAAGGATAAGCGGATTCTATCCACGGGATACAACGGGGCGCCTTCGGGTATCCGGCATTGCGCCGAAACCGGCTGTCTCCGTCAGCAGATGGACGTTCCTTCCGGGGAACGGCACGAGTTGTGCCGGGGCATTCACGCCGAGCAGAACGCCATCATCCAGGCGGCCTTTCACGGGGTCCCCATTGCCGGGGCTTCGCTATACTGTACCAACCAGCCCTGCTCCATCTGTGCCAAGATGATCATCAATGCCGGCATCCGCGTGATTTATTACCGGGACGGGTATGACGATGAGATGTCCCGCCAGATGTTCACCGAGATTGGTCTGACGCTGATCCGGATACCGCGCAACCAGCCGGAGGAGTAATCCATGAAATGTCCCTTCTGTGGCGCCCTGGACAACAAGGTCATTGATTCCCGCCTGAGCCGGGAAGAAACCGAGACCCGCCGCCGCCGGGAGTGCCTCAGCTGCAAGCGGCGCTTTACCACCTATGAACACGTGGAAAAAGTGCCCATCATGATCATCAAGAAAGACGGCCGCCGGGAAGAGTTCTCCAAGGACAAGATCCGGGCCGGCATGATCAGCGCCTGTCAGAAACGCCAGATCAGCATCAATATCATCGAGGATTTTCTGGACGAGCTGGAGCGGGACCTGATGGAAATGGGTGAAAACGAGATTCCCGCCAGTATTATCGGGGAAAAGGTCATGAAAAAGCTGCACGCCGTGGATGATGTGGCTTATGTGCGGTTCGCCTCTGTTTACCGGGAGTTCAAGGATGTTCATGACTTTTATTCCGAATTGAAAAGCCTGTTGAAGAAACAATAGCGGCGCGGCATGGATGATATTGACTATATGCAGGAGGCCATTGACCTGGCGACGCGTGGCGAGGGATTTACCGCGCCCAATCCCGTGGTCGGGGCCGTGGTGGTCAGCAACGGCGAGGTGGTTGGCCGGGGCTGGCACGCCGCGGCGGGCAAACCCCACGCCGAAGTGATGGCCATTGAGGCGGCCGGCCCGCGTGCCCGCAGCGCCGACCTGTATGTTACCCTGGAGCCCTGCAACCATACCGGCCGCACGCCGCCCTGTACCCGCAAAATCCTGGAAGCGGGCATCGGCCGGGTGGTGGTGGCCCTGCGGGACCCCAATCCCGATGTCGCCGGCGGCGGCATTGAGTATCTGCGGGCCAGGGGCGTGGCGGTGACCGAGGGTGTGGGGCAAAGGGCCGTGGCCCGGCAGCTGGACTGGTTTGTCAAATATATACGGACCAAGTTGCCCTTTGTGACGCTCAAGTGCGCCATGACCCTGGACGGGCGGATCGCCACCCGGACCGGAGATTCCCGGTGGGTGACCGGCGAAGCCTCGCGGGCCTTTGTGCATCGCCTGCGCCATGCCGCGGATGCCATTATGATCGGTGCGGGCACTTTGCAGGCGGACAATCCCCGCCTGACGGCGCGCCTGGAAGGCCGGCCGGCCAGGGATCCGGTTCGGATTGTTCTGGATACCCGCCTGTCCATCGACGAAGACGCGGCCCTGCTGCATCTGCAGTCCGACGCCAAGACCATGCTGGTGGCCGGGCCGGGGCATGACCCGGATAAGCGGCGCCGGCTGGAAGCGTCCGGGGTGCATGTTGTCGAGGCGGCCATGGAAAGCGGCCGGGTTGATCTGGCCGCGCTGATGGAGCGCCTGGGCGGAATGGGCATCACCAGCCTGCTGCTGGAGGGCGGGGCCCGGGTGGCCGGTTCAGCCCTGGCCGCCGGGATCGTGGACAAGGTCTGCCTGTTTTACGCGCCCAGGATCCTGGGCGGCGACGACGGCGTGCCCATGTGCCGCGGCGCCGGCCCGGCGCAGATGGCCGACGCGCTGCCGGTCCACCATCTTCGGGTCCGGCGATTTGACAGGGATGTTATGATGGAAGGATATCTGAGGTCATGTTTACCGGAATCATAGAAGGGCCGGGCGTGATCCGGGATTTTGCGGCGGCCGGCAGCGGCCGGCGTCTGACCGTGGCCGCGGCCTTTGACCTGGAAGATACCGGCATCGGGGACAGTATTGCCGTCAACGGCGCCTGCCTGACGGCCGTAGCCGTAGGCGACAAGTGGTTCCAGGCCGACGTGGCCCCGGAAACCCTGTCCCGGACGACCCTGGGGAAAATGCGGGTCGGCCGGACGGTCAACCTGGAACGGGCCCTGCGGTTGTCTGATCGCCTGGGCGGTCACCTGGTGACGGGACATATTGACGGTACCGGCGTCATCCGGGACAAGCATTCCGTCGGCAATGCCGTCATTATCCGCGTAGGCATGGACCCGGCCCTGGCCGATTACCTGGTGGAAAAGGGTTCGGTGGCCATTGACGGCATCAGCCTGACCATTAACGACTGCGGCCGCGATTTTTTCGCGGTCAGCGTCATTCCGCATACGGCCGGGCTGACCACCATCGGTGATGTCAGGCCGGGTGATGTCGTCAACCTGGAGACGGATATTATCGGTAAATATGTGCGCAAACTCATGTTCCGCCGGGACGGCGAAGGGGATAAGGCCGGCGGGCAGGTCATTGACAGAGAGTTTTTATTGAAGACGGGATTTTTATAAAGCTGCCGGGCTTTGCTTTTTCCGGGAAGTCGCCGGCATACCGCAACAACAGGATCGACCTGCCCGGCGAACCGAATGGTGGCGGCGGGTGCGGGTGGATCCGGGGGCGCGGTCGGGCGCCGAATATATACAGGAGAAATTTAATCATGGCTGTACTCAGTGTTGAAGACGCAATCAAAGAAGTCAAAGCCGGTCGGATGATCATCCTGGTGGATGATGAAGACCGGGAAAACGAAGGGGACCTGATGCTGGCCGCCGAAGCGGTCACTCCGGAAGCCATTAATTTTATGGCCAAATACGGGCGGGGGCTGATCTGCCTGGCCATGGACGGTACCCTGGTGGACAAGCTGGATCTGCCCCTGATGGTTTCCAAGAATACCTCCCAGTTTGAAACCGGTTTTACCGTTTCCATTGAAGCCAAGCGGGGCGTGACCACCGGCATCTCCGCGGCCGACCGGGCCCATACCATTCAAACCGCCCTGGCCGACGATGCCAAACCGGACGACCTGGTCCGGCCCGGTCATATCTTTCCCCTGCGCGCCCGGCGCGGGGGCGTCATTGTCCGGGCCGGCCAGACCGAGGGATCGGTCGACCTGGCGCGGCTGGCCGGGATGAAACCGGCCGGAGTGATCTGTGAAATCATGGACGAGGACGGTACCATGGCCCGGATGCCGGCGCTGGAAGAGTTCAGCCAGGCCCATGGCGTCGGCATCTGTACCATCAAGGACCTGATCGAATACCGCATGCGGACCGAATCCTTTGTCGAGCGGGCGGTAGAGGCGACCATTCCCTCCTGTTACGGCGGCGAGTTCAAGGTCATCGTCTATGAAAACCAGATGGAGGACTTTCAGCACATCGCCCTGATCAAAGGCGACATCAAGGCCGACGAGCCGGTGCTGGTGCGGGTCCACTCGGAATGCCTGACCGGGGATATTTTCGGCTCCCTGCGGTGCGACTGCGGCAACCAGCTGCACAAGGCCATGATGATGATCGAAGAGGCCGGCTCCGGGGTGGTGCTCTATGTCAGGCAGGAGGGCCGGGGCATCGGCCTGGTCAACAAGCTCAAGGCCTATAACCTGCAGGATGAAGGCCTTGATACGGTCGAGGCCAACGAAGAACTGGGGTTTCGGGCCGATCTGCGGGATTACGGCATCGGCGCGCAGGTGCTGGCTGACCTGGGCGTCAAGAAAATGCGTCTCATTACCAACAATCCCAAGAAAATTGTCGGCCTGGAAGGATATGGCTTGTCCGTGGTGGAGCAGGTGCCCATCGAGATCGAGCCCAACAAGTACAACAAGGGCTACCTGGAGTGCAAGAAATTGAAAATGGGGCATACCCTTAACCTGGATACGGTGCCCTGACCAGTCCGGCCGGCAGCGTCGGGATTCGTGACAGGCGGCTGGCGCCGCGGACGCCATTCAACGGGGGCAGCAGCCGGGTAAAAATTTGAATCGTTTCATTCTGGTGGTAAATGTCAAAAGGAGGAAGATACATGGCCAAGATTATCGAAGCCGGACTTTCGGCCCAGGGAAAAAAATTCGCCCTGGTGGCCGGCCGGTTTAACGATTTCATCACCGAGCGCCTGGTAGCCGGCGCCATGGACGCCCTGGTTCGCAACGGGGCCGCCGCCGACGACATCAGTGTTGTCAAGGTGCCCGGCGCCTTTGAGATTCCGCTGGTGGCCAAGAAGCTGGCGGCCAACGGCGGCTATGATGCCATTATCTGCCTGGGGGCGGTCATCCGGGGTTCCACGCCGCATTTTGATTATATCAGCGCCGAGGTGACCAAGGGAGTCGCCCAGGTCAGCCTGGAGTTCACCACGCCCGTTATCTTCGGTGTCATCACCACCGATACCATTGAACAGGCCATTGAACGGGCCGGGACCAAGGCCGGCAACAAGGGCTGGGATGCCGCCGTGGCGGCCGTGGAAATGGCCAACCTGGTCGATATTCTTTAGATATCAGCCCGGATATTTCACGAGTCGATTTGGGCCCGAGCCCCTGGCTCCACCTGCAAGTGCCGCCCCGGCGGGACCGAAGGGTGAATTTTTTCGACATCTAAATGGCGAAAATTCCATAAACAGCCGGTTGGAATTTGTATTTTGAATAAGAATCAGGAATTATCAATAACGATTTGAAGTTTATTGATTAAACAACTATAGTCGAAAAAATTCATGAAATATTCGGATTAGGCGGGCGAAAACACATGGCAGGCAGGCGCAGGTCGCGGATTCTGGCATTGCAGTTTCTTTTTGTGGAAGATTTGAATGCCTGGGAAGCGTTTGACCAGGAACTGAAATTGTTCGCGGAGCGATATCATCTGTCGCCGGATGAATTTCCGCATTTCTTCACCCTGGTGCGGGGGGTTTTTGACAAGCTCTATGAACTCAACAACCTCATCCTGGGTCATTCCAAAAACTGGAAGATGACCCGCATGTCCGGGGTGGATCGGAACCTGATGCGTATTGCTGTTTATGAAATGCTCTATTGTGATGATGTCCCGTCAACGGTGGCCATCAACGAGGCCATTGAAGTCGCCAAGCGGTTCAGCACGGAAGACGCCGGGGCCTTTATCAACGGGGTGCTGGATGGTATCAGCAAGACCCTGGCGTTGCCATAACGATTATTAATCATAACCACACCAGTCAATTGTTTTGAACAAGGAGATGCGTATGCAAGCCCGGAAAATTCTGTTGTCCGAAGATGAGATGCCGCGCCAGTGGTACAATATCCTGGCGGATGTTAAGTTAAACCCGCCCCTGGGGCCGGACGGCAAACCCATCGGTCCGGATGACCTGGCACCGGTTTTCCCCATGAACCTGATTGAACAGGAAGTCAGCACCGAGCGGTGGATTGACATTCCCGAGGAGATTCTGGGGGTGTTGAAAATCTGGCGACCGTCTCCCCTGGTACGGGCCTACGGGCTGGAAAAGGCCCTGGGTACGCCGGCCCGGATTTATTACAAGAATGAATCCGTCAGCCCGCCCGGCAGTCATAAACCCAATACCGCCGTGGCCCAAGCATACTATAACAAGGAGTTCGGCATCAAGCACATGACCACGGAAACCGGGGCGGGGCAATGGGGCAGCGCCCTGGCCTTTGCCTGCTCCCAGTTCAAGCTGGACTGCAAAATCTACATGGTCCGCATCAGCTTTGATCAGAAACCCTACCGCAAATCCATGATGGCCGTCTGGGGGGGGCAGTGCATTCCCAGCCCCAGCAATACCACCAAGGCGGGCCGGGATATTTTGGCCAAGGATCCGGATACGCCGGGCAGCCTGGGAATCGCCATCAGCGAAGCCATAGAGGCCGCGGTCAGCGACGAGTCCGGAGAAACCCGTTATTCTCTGGGCAGCGTTCTCAATCATGTCATGCTGCACCAGACTGTTATCGGCCTGGAAGCCAAAAAGCAGCTGGAAAAAGTGGGGGAATATCCGGATATAATTATCGGCTGCGCCGGCGGCGGCAGCAATTTTGCCGGCCTGGCCTATCCCTTTGTGCTGGACAAGATCAACGGCAAGGAGATTGATATCTATCCGGTGGAGCCGCTGGGATGCCCGACCCTGACCCGGGCACCGTTTGTTTATGATCACGGGGATACGGCCCGGTACACGCCCATGCTGCCCATGCACAGCCTGGGGCACGCCTTTGTGCCGCCGCCGTTCCATGCCGGCGGATTGCGCTATCACGGCATGGCCCCCACGGTCAGCCAGCTGGTTTGTCGGAATCTGCTGGAACCCAGGGCCATTCCCCAGTTGAAGTCCTATGAGGCCGGGGTGCTGCTGGCCCGGACCGAGGGGGTTATCCCGGCGCCGGAGACCAACCACGCCCTGGCCTGTGTCATTGACGAGGCCAACAAGGCCAAGGAAGAGGGCAAGGAAAAGGTAATCCTGTTCAACTGGAGCGGTCACGGGCTGATCGACCTGGCCGGTTATGAGAAGTATTTCGCCGGTGAACTGGCCGACATCCAGCTCTCGGATGAAGAGATGGCCGCTTCGGAAAAGGTCTTTGCCGACTTTCCCAAGCCTGATCCCAACCCGCGCTGATTAAAAAGCCGCGGCCGGCGGGCGGTCCATGTTTCGGCATGCGCCGGCCCGCCGCTTGCGGCGGTGCGAGGAAGACATGCCGCAAGGTATGGAAAGACGCTGCCCCCGGCTGGGTCACCAGGTGCGCTTCAGTTACTGCCTGGCCTGCGGCGAAGACGAAGGGCCCTGCTGGAAAGTGGCCGACTGCTGGTGGGAGTATTTCGACGTGGTTGCCTACCTCCGGGAGAATTATCCCGAACCGGTGGTAACCCGGCTGCTGACTGCCCAGCCGCCGTCGAAGGCTGCCAGCCTGGTGGCCCTGGTGCGGCAGGCCAGAGAGCGGCTCAAGGAATGACGGTTTTGTAAAAAACCGGTGAGTGGTTGAAAAGTCAGGTCCTGTTTTGCCGTAGCTTTGCCATTTGGATTTGGACGACTTTTTTTGGGGGAGCAACCAAAACCAGCTCCTCCGGCCAGGACCCGGATTCTTTGTTTTGGTCAATAACCAGTCAGCAGCATTTTTTGCATTCAATCGACAAGGGGGTTGTTTTGATTATTGAAAAACTGGAAGTGGGGATGATCATGGCCAATTGTTTTATTATCGGCTGTGAGGAGACCCGTCAGGCGGCCGTGATTGATCCCGGTGATGAGGCGGACCGGATTTTTTACACCCTTGCGGAACACAAATTAACGGTCAAGTACCTTATCAATACCCATGGCCATTTTGACCATGTCAGCGCCAATAAGCCGTTGAAAAAGGCAACCGGCGCGGAACTGCTGATTCATGCCGCCGACGCGTCCATGCTGACCAACCTGTCCCAGATGGCCGCGGGTTTCGGCATGTCCGCGGATAATTCCCCTCCGCCGGACCGGACCGTGGACGAGGGGGATGTGATTTCCGTGGGCACGATTGATCTGAAAGTCCTTCATACCCCGGGTCATTCACCGGGCGGAATTTCTCTGTACACTGACAACAAGGCCTTTGTCGGCGATACCCTTTTTGCCGGTTCCATCGGCCGGACCGATTTTCCCGGCGGTGATTTCGATACCCTCATTGCCTCCATTCAGAACAAGCTGTTTCCGCTGGGCGACGATGTCATCGTCTTTTGCGGTCATGGTCCGGAAACCACCATCGGCCGGGAGCGGCGCTCCAACCCCTTTGTGATGATGCGATAAGCGGCCGGGGGGATGGCTGGACGCCTATTTTCCGTAGATTTTTCGGAACCGCAGGTGGTTGTCCGCCGGGAGGGTACAGGAGTGTTTCCGGCAACGGCAATCTATTTGACAGTACTTGATAAATTTTGTTATAATTTGATTTGTTATAACCGGAAAGCAAAAGTCCGGCCTGCTTTCGGGACGGTGAAGGAAAGTATCTGATTATTCATGGACAGCAAAAAGGCGTCGGTTCAGATTATCTGGGGGGCATTGTTGGCGCTGGCCGGCGGAGGCGTCCTGGTCCGGGTCTACACATTGGAAGAAACCCTGGATACCATTGCCAACCAACCTTCCACTGCCGTTTTCATTCGTTTGTGCCTGTACATAATGGCCGCCATGCTCATCGGCGGCGGTGTAAAAAAAATATACACCCATTGGAAATATGTAAAGCGGGGGTAGGTCCGCAAGAAAATGCGGCCCGCTCGGAAGCCGGACTGCCTGGCGGCAATCCGGCCACAAACATTACGGCATAAGGATGCAAGATTATGGCTGTATCGGTTACCAAAGAAAGCGCCGCAGGCGCGGAAGCGTCCTATGCGCAGCGGGTTCAGGAAGTCAACAAGAAGATTTTTGCCGCCGCCAACCTGGATGAGCTTCTGATTGATATCAAAGAGGACATTCTCGGCCTTTTTGACGCGGAGCGGATTACCATCTACTACGTGGACGGGATCAAGCGGGAACTGGTTTCCCGGTACAAAACCGGCGGGGAGGTGGAGGAAATCCGGGTGCCACTGTCACCGGACAGTATTGCCGGCTGTGCCGCCTACAAGCAGAAACTGCTGAACATTAAAGATGTATATAATAAGCGCGAGCTGGCCCAGATTGATCCCAGCCTGAATTATGATGACCGCTGGGACAAGCGTACCGGCTTTACCTCCAAGCAGATGCTGGTGGCGCCGATCGTTTTCAAGAAGATGCTCATCGGAGCCATTCAGCTGATTAACTGCAAGGAGAAAAAAGAGTTCAGCCCGGTGGACGAAAAGAATCTGTCCGAGCTGGCGGAAACCATGGGCATTGGTTTATATAACCAGAAAAAAATGGCGGCCGCCAAAAAAGGCCGCGGCAAATTTGACTATCTTCTTGAAAATCATATCGTTACCCAGAAGGAGCTGAAAAACGCCCAAAACGCTGCCCGGGAAGCCAAAAAGCCGGTAGAAGAGATTCTCGTCAAGGAATACAATGTACCCAAGGACGAGATCGGCGAATCTTTGTCCAAGTACTATGATACCCCCTATCGTCCCTATGACAACCAGGTGCCCATTCCCGGTGAACTGCTGGCCGGGGTCAAGGTCCCCTTCATGAAAAACAATACCTGGGTGCCGCTGGGAACCACCACCGACGGCCAGATTCAGATCGCCATTGACGATCCCTATGATATTCAGCGGGTTAATGAAATCAAGGCCCTGTTTTCCGGCCGCAACCTGCGTTTTTGCGTCTCTCTTAAAGAAGATATCTACGATTTCATCGAGCTGTTCACTACCTCGGAAGAAGAGTCCTCTTCCATTGATGAAATCCTGGCCCAGATGCAGGATGAAGAAGTTGAGATTGAAGAGGATGAGTCCGGCGTGGACGAGCAGAGCAGCGCCATTGTGCAGCTGGTCAACAAGATGATCATCGACTCCTACAACCGGAACGCCTCGGATATTCATATCGAACCCTACCCCGGCAAACGCAATACCGAGGTCCGCATCCGGGTGGACGGCGCCTGCATGCTCTACCAGACCATTCCCTACCATTACAAGGCAGCGGTGGTCTCCCGGATCAAGATCATGTCGGACCTGGATATCGCCGAACGGCGCAAGCCCCAGGACGGTAAGATCAAGTTCAAAAAGTACGGCGGCCTGGACATCGAGCTTCGTGTGGCCACCGTGCCCACCCAGGGCGGTCTGGAAGATGTGGTCATGCGTATCCTGGCGGCCGGCGAACCCATGCCCCTGGAAAAGATGGGTTTTGCAGCAGGCAACCTGAAGAAATTTCTGGATTGCGTCACCAAGCCGTACGGCATTATTTTTGTCTGCGGTCCGACCGGCTCCGGTAAAACCACCACCCTTCATTCGGCCTTAAAGAAAATCAACAAGACGGAAACCAAGATCTGGACGGCCGAGGATCCGGTGGAAATCACCCAGTCAGGCCTGCGCCAGGTTCAGGTCAAGCCGAAGATCGGCTTTGACTTTGCCGCGGCCATGCGGTCCTTTCTCCGGGCCGATCCGGATGTCATCATGGTCGGCGAAATGCGGGACAAGGAAACCACCCATATCGGCATTGAAGCTTCGCTGACAGGCCATCTGGTCTTTTCCACCCTGCATACCAACAGTGCCCCGGAAAGTATTACCCGTCTTCTTGACATGGGCATGGATCCGTATAACTTTGCCGACGCCCTGCTGTGCATCCTGGCCCAGCGGCTGGTGCGGACCCTGTGCAAGGACTGCAAGAAGGCCTACCATCCCACGGAAAAAGAGTACGCGGAACTGGTCCGGGTGTATGGCGGTGAGGAGATCTTCAAGAAGAATCTCAATATCGACTATACCGACGACCTGACCCTGTATAAGCCCAATGGCTGCAACGCCTGCAACAATACCGGCTACCGGGGCCGGATGGGCATTCACGAACTGCTGGTGGGCACCCCCGAGCTGAAACGGATGATTATTGAGCAGAAAACCGTCGAGGAAATGCGCAACAAGGCCATGGAAGAGGGTATGCGCACCCTGCTGATGGACGGTATTGAAAAGGTCTTCGAGGGGTATTGCGACCTGCTGATGGTTCGCAAGGTGTGTATCTCCTGATCTGCGGCGTCGTTGCCGTAAAGATTTTTTAGGTTGCTATTGTCCGGGGCCGGCCGGCCCCGGCATTTCCGTGCCGTGCCGGGTTCCCGGTGCGGTTCTCCTGCCGATCTGTTTTCCTTTTGTATCCGTCTTGACATTGCCGCTCTCTTGGCATACACCATGACAATCAGGCCGATGCGCCTGGGGATACTGCCAGCGGCAGGCTGCGATCCCGGCCGGGGCAGGACGGGGCGTTTTACGATGGCAGCCAGGGTGGATTTTATGCCGGAAAGGGACATCCTGCCATGGACAAGAAGCGAATTTTTCTGTATAGCATGATGGCAGTGGCGGTTATGGTCGTTGCCGGTATCGTAATCTACCTGCTGGCCGGTTCCGTGGATCGCCGCGCGGTTCCGGGCACCGGTGCCCGGTTTGCGGCCCCTGACAATGCCCGCGGAATCCGGGATGTGTATCTTTATTTTGCCGATGGCCGCGGCGAGTCCCTGGTGGCGGAACGGCGACGCATCGGCGACGCCGAGGTGCCGGCGCGATTCGGTCGGAATATCCTGGCCGCCCTGATCAAGGGGCCGGTCCGAAAGGAGCTGTCAGCCACCATCCCCGAAGGAACGGTCTGCCGCGCCTTCTACCTGACGGACCGGGGCGTGGCCTACGTGGATTTTTCCGGGGCGGTCCGGGACAACCATCCGGGCGGTTCCGGAGCAGAACGGTTTACCATCTATTCGGTGGTCAACACCCTGGTGCTGAACATGGCAGGAGTGGAGCAGGTCAAAATCCTGATCGACGGGCAGGAAGCCGAAACCCTGGCGGGACATATTGATCTGCGGCACCCCTTTGCAGCGGATATGCGATTGATACAATGACAAAAAAATCCACCATCAACAATCTGCGCAATATCGGCATTATCGCCCATATTGACGCCGGCAAGACCACGGTTACCGAGCGTATTCTCTACTATACCGGGCGGTCGCATAAGCTCGGCGAGGTGCATGACGGCGAGGCTTTCATGGACTGGATGCCCGATGAACAGCAGCGCGGAATCACCATTACTTCCGCCGTGACGACCTGCCAGTGGAAGCAGACGGAGATTCAGCTCATTGACACCCCCGGCCACGTCGATTTTACCATCGAGGTGGAACGCTCCCTGCGGGTCCTGGACGGGGCGGTGGGTGTCTTCTGCGCCGTGGGCGGGGTGGAGCCCCAGTCGGAAACGGTCTGGCACCAGGCGGACAAGTACAAGGTTCCCAAAATCGCCTTTGTCAATAAAATGGACCGGGTCGGTGCGGATTTCCATCGTACCGTGGATATGATGCGCACCAAGCTGCGGACCACCCCCCTGATTCTTCAGCTGCCGGTGGGGCGGGAAGACGCCTTTTCCGGGGTGATTGATCTGCTGGCCAGCCAATATATCGTCTGGGATGACGATTCCCTGGGCGCCTCCTTTGAAATCACCGAAATCCCGGAAGAATACCGGGAGATGACCGCGGAATACCGGGACAAGATGCTGGAGACCCTGGCCGACGTCAATGATGATATCATGGAGGCCTACCTGTCCGGTGAGGAGCCGGCTGAAAAAGACCTGGTCGCGGCCATTCGCCAGGCCACCATTTCGCTGTCGCTGGTGCCGGTTTTGTGCGGCAGTGCCTTGAAAAACAAGGGGATCCAACCGCTGCTGGACGCCATTGCCGGTTACCTGCCCAGCCCCCTGGAAGTGCCGCCCATCGAAGGTGTCGACCCCAATACCGATGAGCCGCTTCGCTGTGAGCCCAGCGAAGCGGCCCCCCTGGCCGCCCTGATTTTCAAGGTGGCCATGATCGACGGCCGCAAGTTATCCTATGCCCGGATTTACAGCGGCCGCCTGAAAGCCGGTGAGGATGTGTACAATCCCCTGCGGGAGCAGAAGGAAAAGGTCTCCCGCATTCTGAAGATGCATGCCAATAAGCGCGAGCGCGTCGACGAGGTGGGGCCGGGGGCCATCGTCGGTATTATCGGCCTGAAGGATTCTTCCACCGGCGAAACCCTCTGCCGGGCCAGCCATCCGGTAGCACTGGAAAAGATGGAATTTGAGGAGCCGGTCATTTCCGTGGCCATTGAACCCAAGACCCATGCCGACCAGGAAAAGCTGGACGAGGTGCTGGCCAAATATGCCGCCGAAGACCCGACCCTGCGGGTGCGGACCGATGAAGATACCGGACAGACCATTCTTTCGGGCATGGGCGAGCTGCACCTGGATATTATTGTCAGCCGGATGCAAAGAGAGTTTCATACCAGCGTCAACGTGGGCAAACCCCAGGTGGTCTACCGCGAAACCATTGCCGCCAAATCCGCGGCCGCGATGGTTTTTGACCGGGAGATCTCCGGGCAGCGGCATTTCGCCGAGGTGAACCTGACCCTGCGGCCTGTCACCCGCGGCGAGGGCAACCGGTTCCAGAACAAGGCCGATCCCGCGGCGGTTCCGCCGGAGTTCGTGCCGGCCGTGGAAAAAGGGGTCATGGAATCCTTTGCCAGCGGGTCCTTCATGGGATACCCGGTCACGGATGTCGAAGCGGTGCTGACCGGCGGATCGGTCAAGGAGGGCATGAGCACCGAGCTGGCTTTTACGGTGGCCGCATCCATGGCCTGCAAGGAAGCCCAGGCCGGGGGCGCTCCTTTTCTGCTGGAGCCCATCATGGCGGTGGAAGTGTTTGTGCCGGAACCCTACCTGGGCGACGTTATCGGCGACATCAACTCCCGCGGCGGCAAGATCGAAGCCATCGACGCCCGGGCCGAGCTGCAGACCCTGAAAGTCACCGCTCCGCTGTCGCGCATGTTCGGCTACTCCACCTCGCTGCGGTCGGCCACCCAGGGCAAGGGCACCTTTTCCATGCGCTTTTCCCATTTTGACAGCAACGGCTAGCTCCCGCCGCGCCCTTCACTGTATTTCCTCTTTTTTCGCCAATTCCAGCCCGCCTTTCCGGTGTTTTGAAACGGTGGTTTCCTGGCCGGATTTAGGGAAGGATCGTTCTGCAAGGAATGGCCCTGTGCGGGCACGCTTGGGCTGCCCTTCTTTCCGCGCCATTTGAGCCTTTCGGGAATAAGCCGTTTGCTGTCGGCGGCGTTAAAAATTGCTCGCTGTCTGAGGGCGTC
>CAYTQK010000050.1:0-15483 GCA_964439745.1 uncultured Desulfobacterales bacterium | reverse complement strand
CGCCGGCCGGGTGGCGGCCGACTCCATCCAGGATTATCTTACCTGGGGGTGGTAGGGCCGGGCCTTTGTCCGCGGCACCCTGACGGCCGCCCCGGCCGGGTTCTCCTGCCGGGGCGGCTGATTTTTTTCGAAAAAACCATCTTCCCGGATTTTTCCGCCCTTCTCCCGTACCGCTATGGCCAGTAAACCTTATTACTTACTGAAAAATAACCATAATTTAAAACCGCAGCCATTGACATCCGCCGCATCGACACCATAATTTATAAAAAAAAGCAGGTATCCCTGCTGAGCTTTTATTGAACAATCATTTTTCGCTCTATGAGGTGATATCGTGACCGTTGCGCTGCTGGGCGGCACCCTCTTTGACGGCAATGATCGCCATATCGAAAATGCCGCCGTGGTTTTTGACAAGGACCGGATCCAGGCTGTCGGCCGCCGGGAGGAAGTTCCCATTCCCGAAGACGCCCGTCGGTTCGATTTGAGCGGCAAGTTTATTATGCCCGGGCTGATTGACGCCCATATCCACCTGGATATGCACGGCATGGGCGACACCTATCACGAAAGTCTGGTGGAGGACAAGCTGCGGGCCATCCGGGCGGCCGTTCAGATGCGCAACACCCTCCGGGCCGGCTTTACTACCGTGCGCAATGCCGGATCGGCCAATTATATCGACGTGGCCGTGAAAAGGGCGGTCAAGGAGGGGCTGGTCAGCGGTCCCCGCATCCTGGCTTCGGGCCGGATTATCTGCATGCTGACCGCCGGCAATGAATATTTCACGGGGTTGTATCGTGAAGCCAACGGGGTGGATGAAAACCGGCGGGCGGCCCGGGAGCAGTTGAAAGAGGGAGTGGACTGTCTCAAGATTATGGCCACCGGCGCGATCATGAACCCCGGCGGCGTACCGGGGGCGGCTCAGCTGGACGTGGAAGAGATGCGGGCAGTGGTCACCGAGGGCCGCAAGCTGGGCAAGCACACGGCCGCCCATGCCCACGGCGCCGAAGGCATCAGGAACGCCATCCGGGCCGGGGTCCGCACCATTGAGCACGGCACCCTGGCCGATGACGATGCCCTCAAGATGATGGCCGACCAGGGGGTCTTTCTGACCTCCACCCTGAGTTCCAATTTCTGGATGCTGAACACCATGACCAGCCGGGAGATTCCCCAGTTCATGCAGGAAAAAGCCGAGGAAATTTCCAAGATCCGGCGGGATAACCTGGAGCGCGCCCGGCAGCTGGGGGTGCGGGTGGTTATGGGCACGGATGCCGGTACGCCGTACAATTATCACGGCAAAAACGCCATGGAACTGGTCCAGTACGTCAAGCTGGGCCTGATGAGTCCGGAAGAGGCCATTGTCGCTTCCACCCGGACCGCGGCCGATGCCATCGGCCTGCTGGATCGTACCGGCACCCTGGAGCCGGGCAAATGGGCGGATTGCGTGGTACTGGAAAAAAATCCGTTCACGGATATCACGGTTCTCCAGTCCCCGGACAATATCCGGCTGGTCTTCAAGGCCGGAGAGTTCATCAGCGGCAAGGTGGACACCACTCAATGGACCGAAGCGTCCTCCCTGGGGTTAACCTGACCGCACAGCGGGGGCATCCGCTTCCGTTTTCTGCCGGCACGCTCCCATAGCGGGTGCTGCCGCCGGCGGAATTTTCGATTTCATCATAAACACGAGTTTTGCACCAACGTATGCCGGTGATCGTACCGCGCCCTGGGCGTGCCGGTCTTGACAGGCGAAGGGGCCGGTCAGCGCCGGGATTTTCAGGTTCAGGCGAAACGATTTTTTTTAAAGAAAGGAGGAGAGCAAGATGTCCAGCCGTAAAAAAATTCTGTTTCTCTGCGATGCCAGTGATATCGACGTGGTCGAGGAGAGTTTCAGTCATGATCCGGACTATAATCTGACCATTGAAACCACCGAAAAAATTCTCAGCTTCGGCGTCAAGCCCTATATCAGCCAGACAATCGAGCGGATCAACCACAATCCCGGACTCTATGACGGGATCGTCGGTACCCATGACTCTTCGTCGGTTTTCGCCGCCATCATCGCCCAGGAAACCGGCAAGCGGTTTGCCCCGGTACGGGGAATCATCCAGAGTCAGAACAAGTATCTCTGCCGCCGCATCCAGAAACAAGTGACCCCCGAGGCCGCTCCGCGGTATTGCCTGGCCCTGGATTATCTGCGCGACCCCTCCCGGCTGTCCACGCCTTTTTTTATCAAGCCGGTCCGCTCGAATATTTCATTCGGGACGCACAAAATCGATACACCCGAGGAGCTGCACCACTATATCGGCCAGGAAAGTATGGATATCGCTCTTTTCAACCAGTATTACGTGGATGCTCTGGCGTATAACTCCAACTATTATGACGCGCTGAACATCGCCACCTGCAACTCTTTTCTGTGCGAAGACCTGATCGAAGGCGAACAGGTCACGGTGGACGGTTATGTCATGGACGGGGAGGTCTTTTTCTTCGGCGTTACCAGGGCGGTCTACCATCCCCGCACCAACAGCTTCAGCCATCACGAGTTTCCCTATCGCCTGTCTGAAGCACTGGAGAAAAAGATCAAGGCCGCCCTGGACCGGCTCATCCCGGCCCTGGGCCTGGACAACAGTTTTTTCAACGTGGAAATGCGCTTGGATGAGGAAAATCAAACTTTTACCATCATCGAGGTCAACAGCCGAATCGCTTTTCAGTTTGCCAAGACCATTGAAATGGTGACCGGATTTGATCCCCTGCGCCTGCTGTGTGACATGGCCGTGGGTGAAAAACCGGATCAGCAGCCCCGTGCCGAACAGACCTATAAAGCCTGTTATAATTTTGAACTGCACGCCTTTGCGGATGCCTATATCCTGGAAACACCCACCCAGAGCGCCTACGAGGAAATCCGGATGAAGTATCCGGGGGTGCGGGTGCGCAACCTGATCCATGAGAATGTCAACCTGTCCGACTTCAAGCACAATCCCCAGAGCTATCGCTACTGCCTGCTGGATGTGCCCGGCAACAGCCGGGAAGAGATCATGAAGAAATACGAGGATGTGGTCGCCCGCCTGGGATACAAGTTCGGCACGCCTTCGGGCGAGGGCCGGCCGGTGTCCGAGCATCCCGGCCAGCCGCCCGAACGGGTCAAGGGCGGAGCCGAATCCTTTGAAACCCAGATTCGCGCGGAGTGAAATCTTTTTTTGCCGCGGAGAGTGCCGGCCGCGCCTCCGGCCATGACGGGACCGGACGACTTATGGAATCCAGACGGTAAAGTCCCGGCCGCTGTGGATGACATTGTGGCCGATGCGCCCCATGAAGAAATCCTGGACCCGGGGGACCTGCTTCCGGCCGATGATGATGGTGCCGCAATGCTTTTCTTCGGCCTCGCAGACAATGGTGTCGGCCCGGCTTTGCACCCCGGTGATAATCCGGCCCGATACCTTGTCCGGTTTGAATCCGGCGGCAATTAGCTGTTCCCGGAGTTGTTCGATCTGCCGCCGGGCTTCCTCCTGGATCAGGTCCTGCAGTTCTTCGGGGATGAATTCGGGACTGGTGGGATCAAAGGTGTCCACCCCCCGGATCACATGCAGCAGTTCGGCGGTATAGTCGTAGCGGCCGAGCCAGTCGCAGACAAAGTCCACGGCCCGGTTGGTGGCCGGAGACCCGTCCACGGCGATGATGATGCGCTTGGTGATGGGGCGCCGGCCGGCCAGCAGGACCGGTACTTCCGGCAGCTTGGCCAGCAGCTTGCAGGAGACGCTGCCCAGGGCAACCCCCTTGGTGTATCCCATGCCCCGGCGGCGCATCAAAACGGCATCATATTTCTGCTGGGCTTCATCCAGGAGGTCCCGGACAATCCCCTTGGCCCGATTCTGAATGCGGATTTCGATCTGATCTTCGGATAGACCGCAGCCGGTCAAAAAGGCCTGGCCGGCGTTCATAAAGGCGTTGATTCGGTCTGTTTTTTCCTTGTGCCAAGCCTCAAATCCCGGTATTTCCTGGGGTTTGCGCGCGTCGATCTCGCTGTCCCAGTAGCAATCCGGAAATTCATCGTAGATATGAAACAGGACGATTTTTTTCTGCCGCAGGGGCTCCACCTTGGTGATGTACTTCAAAGTTTCCCAGGCCCGTTCGGAACCATCCACCAGCACCAGAATTTTGTCGAATGTCGTCATGGTATCCTCCCTGTTTCCAGTTGTCGTCTTACGTGATCCAGACGGTAAAATCCCGGCCGCTGTGGATGATTTTGTGGCTGACACGGCCCAGGAAAAAATCCTGGATCCGGGACAACCCCTTGCGGCCGATAACGATGGTGTCGATTCCGTTGGTTTCCGCTTCGTTGACGATGGCCTCGGCGCGGCTTTCCACCCCGCTGAGAATTTTACCGGAGACATGGTCCGCGGCGAAACCGGCTGCCACCAGCCGGTCTTTGAGACGCTGCAGCTGCTTTTCGCCTTCTTTCTTCATGACGTCGAAGATTTCCGGGGGGATATATTCGGGACTGCCCGGGCTCAGGGTGGTGATGCCCCGGATGACATGGATCATTTCAGCATGGTAGTCAAAACCGCCCAGCTGCGCCCCCACAAAATCCACGGCCCGCTCGGCCGAATCGGACCCGTCCACGCCGATGAGGACCTTGTTGGTGACCGGCTTTTTGCCGGCCAGGAGGACCGGCACCTCGGGCAGCTTGGACAGCAGCTTGCTGGAAACGCTGCCCAGGACCACTTCTTTCAGGTAGCCCATGCCCCGGCGGCGCAAGACCACGGCCGCGTATCCTGTTTGGGCTTCTTCCAGCACATCCCGGGCCACGCCGACCTCCCGGGGGTGAACCCGGATGTGAATCCGGTCTGCGTCCAGTCCGGCGTCGGTTAAATAGCGCTTACCTTCTTTCATGAAGGTGTTGACCCGGGCCAGCTTCTCCTTCTGCCAGGCGTCAAATCCCGGCAGTGCATTGGGATGCTGGGGATCCTGGTCCAGGTCCCAGTAATATTCCGGGATTTCACTGTAGACGTGAAAGAGGACAATCTCTTTTTCCCGCAGCGGTTCCACCTCGGTAATGTACTTCAGGGTTTCCCGGGAGCGCTCGGAACCGTCCATCAAAACCAGAATCTTTTGGGAAGTTGTCATGGGGCAGCTCGCTTTCCTTGATGGTTGACTTGTTTGAAAATTTTAGGTTTCCCCTTTTTTAATTATAATGCTTTCGCCGAAAAAATCAAATATCGCCGTCGGAAATACACCATCTTCGGGCTGGCACGCCGGCTGGTTGGCCGGCGGTTTTTCGCCATGACGCAGCAATTTTTTCCCGAGGATGGCCAGCTGGATGGAGCGGGCAGGTATACCAGAAGGTGTTTTTTGGGCTTATTTTTCCCGAAAATTTCTTGACTATAAAACGATAAAATTATATTAAACGGATTGACAGCAACCAACCATTTTTGCAGGGGGACTTTTTATGTCATCCGCGCCCAGACCCGCCAAGAGCGATTTTTCCTTTATCGGTCGGAATATCCGTCTTCTTCGCAAACAGCGCGGCTGGACTATCGCCTCGCTGGCAGCAGCCGCCAGCATGGCCGAGGTTCCCCTGGGCCGCATTGAACGGGGTGAAAACGCGCCCTCGGCCGGCGTCCTGTATCGACTGGCCAAGGTCTTCGGGGTTTCCGTGGATACACTTTTTGCCGAGGGCGAGGACATCCTGGTCTCCCGGCAGGCCGCCTCCACCGAAGACCCCTTTATCCCGGTCCGGCCGGCCGAGGCCTTTTCCCAGACCATCGCCCAGACCACCCGGGAAATCATTACCGCCGTGTGCATGCTGGAAGATATCTGCCGGGCCCAGAAACAGGCCGCCATCCCCCTGAATCTCAATTTCGAGGCCGGTGAACGCGGCCTGCGGGACCTGGCCGAGACCGTCCGCCACTACATGGGCATCGGCACCAGCATTGTCTTTGATTACATTGAATTGTTCGAGAGCATGGGCTTCCGGGTGGTTTTCCTGCCGTTGCCCAAGGACAAGCCCTCTATTTCGTTTTATGACATGAACAACCGCAACGCCTTTTTCTTTATCCGGAACCGAATGAATCCCGAACGCCAGTTGTTCCAGCTGGTCTACGGCCTGGGCCGGGTATTGATGCTCTCCTGGACCGAGCAGCATGGACGGCGCCCCTTTCCCACCGGCCGGGAAAAAACCCCGCCCGCGGAGGAGCAGCCGCAGGCGGCCGCGGCCGCAGCTCCGGCCGCCGGGGCATCCGAAACACTGGAGGGCAAACCCCTGACCATGCACCGGGCCGCCCGCAAGTTTGCCGCCTTTTTTCTCATGCCCGAGCAGGCCGTCCGGGCCACCGTCAACCAGCTCGGCATCCGCGACGACGAGTGGTCCTGGGAGCTGTTGCTGCGTCTCAAGCACCGCTTCGGGGTGTCTGCCGACGCCTTTTTGTTCCGGCTGCGGGAACTCGGTCTGATCGACCTGATCCTGCACGAACGCTTCCGGGAGCGGATCCACGACCATTACCAGGCCACCGATTTTGCCGAACCCGACGCCTCCCGCCGGGTCATCACCCCCAACGGCCGCATCTGGGACCTGGTCCTGGCCGCCCGCCAGCGCAGGGACGCCGCGCCGGAATTGAAAAAGATCGAAGCCACCCTGACCCGCTGGAAAGTGGTCAAGGTGTAGGGGGCTTATTTCCGAAAGAGGATGTCCAGCAGATTGCGGGCGTACTGCTCGTCGGACAGGCCCTCCACGGCTTCCTGGGGAAAGGCCGCCCGGCCCCGGAAATGATCGGCCAGCCGCCGGAACAGGGCCACCCGGTCGTCGGGGTTGAGTTCGTTGCGCCGCAGCAGGGCCCGCAGCAGGACACCGGCCTCCTCGGGCGAGGTCCGCTGGCGCAGCCGCGCCGCCAGGTGGGGATACGCCCGGAAGGAGTTGAACTTGTCGCGCAAGATGCTGTCCAGGTCCGGTTCCGGCACCGGCTGCCGGCGGATCACGATGGTGTTGGCGGCGATATCCCCGACCCGCTGGGCCTTGTCCGTGAGCAGGCAGGCCAGGCCGCCGACCAGGTACAAACCCGGCAGGCTGTCTAAAAAGCGAAAGAGGTTGCGCACCACGATCTGGCTGAACTGGAGATTCAGTCCCTGGGCGTCCAGCACCTGCAGCCGCAGCAGGCGCTTGCCCAGGGTCTGGCCGTTCCACAGCCATTCGGCGGCAATGCGGTAGCCGATGGAAAGAATGAAATAGATCAGCACGGACAGGGCCGCGGCCAGGTCAAAGTTCAGCACCCCGATCATCCGGAAAAGCACTTCCAGCAGGGAAAAGGCCGCCAGGATGACGGCGGCGTCCACGGCCCAGGCCAGAAAACGGACCGCCGGTCCGGCCAGTTCCAGGGAAAAGGTGATTCCTTCCGGGGTGGTGATGGTCAGGGTGCGGGTCCTCATGCCGCCTCCCGCGCGCCGGATTTGCCGAGGAACAATCCCAGCAGGGCCAGCTCAAAGAGGCCGAAGGCCATTTTCAGGGAGTAGGGAATGACCGGCTGATGATACTGGGACAAAAAGGCCTCCACCAGCCCGGCCCAGACCAGTAGCAGGGCCACCCCGGCGATGAGGGTGACCACGTCCCCGGAAACCGCCCGGAAACGCTGCCGCACGGTCAGGGGCTCGCCCCGGCCGATCAGGGCGCCGGCAATGACCAGGCCGGTCTGGCCGGCCATGAGGATGGCCGGAATTTCAATGGAGCCGTGGGGCAGCAGCCAGCCGGCCAGAAAAACGCTCTCCCCGGCGAGAATATAGTCCACCGCCACCGCTCCCAGGATAAGGCCGTTGTAAAAGAGCATGATAATGGTGCCGATGCCCCAGGTAATGCCCAGCACCATGATGAAAATGGAAACCCGGGTGTTGTGGGTCATGAGGTAGGAGGAAAAGCGGGCCTTGCTGTCGGCCATGGTATCCTTGCGCTGGCCTTCTTCGATGGCCACCCGGTCGGACGGATCACCCTGGAGATGGGCAAAGGGCATGAGGACGGCCTTGGCCTGGCTGTCCAGGCCCACCGCGGCCCCGCCGAAGATGAAGCCGGCGGCCATGACCAGGGCGCTCAGCAGAAAGGCCCGGCCGTGGCGGCGGAAGGTCCGCGGAAAGGTGCGGAAAAACCAGCGGGCCGGGGCGAGCCGCCGGGGCCGGCGCCGGGACTCGTGGATATAGCCGTAGGAGCGGCCGACCAGGGCCTCCAGGTAGCGGCCCAGGTTTTTTTCCGCGGAAAAGGTCTGGATCCGGGCCAGGTCCGCCGAGACCCGCTGGTAGAGGTAATGAAACCGCCGGATCTGGTCCAGGTCCAGGCGGAAGGCGGGATCGCTTTCCAGCCTTTCCACAAATCCCTCCAGCTCGGTCCAGAAGGGCCGTTCGTCGCTGATGAACTTGTTCAGATCAATAATCACAACCGCTGGCTCCTTTTCACGGCCAGGTATTGCCGGGTCAGCCGCAAAGACAGCTGTTCCGCCGGTACCATGGCGAAATCCACCCCCCGCCGCCGCAGCCGGGTGCTGGTGCGGGCCAGGTTGTCCCACTCCAGGTGGCCGGCCAGGGCCGGGTAGAGATCGTCCGGTTGGCGCACCGCGCCGCCGGCAAAGACCGGGGTCACCCCGTCCGGCCGGATCATGTTGACCAGCACCACGTGGCGCCGGGTCAGCAGGTGTACCTGCCCGGTAAAGCTGTCCGCCAGGACCGGGTCATCCAGGCTGGTCAAAAAGACGAGCAGGGCCCGCTTGCGCAGATTGGCCGCCATAAACGAGAACAGCTCGGTAAAATCCGGGGAAACCGGCCGGGCAGATAGATTGTAGAGCATGTCGCGGCAGGTGTCGTAATGGGCCCGGCCCTTTTTGGCCGGCACAAACCCGCGGATGCGGTCGTCAAAGGTCAGCAGTCCGAACAGGTCGCCCTGCCGTTCAATGGCCAGGCCGGAGACCAGGGCGGTGGTGATGAACCGGTCCAGGCAGGACCGGGTCGCGGCCCCCGCCGGGCGGGCGCTCAGGCGGGAGGCGTCAATGATGAGGTAGACTTCCTGGGTGCGTTCGATCTGGTAGGTCTTGGTTACGGGAAATCCCCGGCGGGCGGTGGCCTTCCAGTGAATGTCCTCGTAGCTGTCCCCGGGCAGGTACTCCCGGAGCTGCTCGAATTCCCGGCCCTTGCCGACCTGGCGCAGGGCGTGGACGCCGGTCTCGCGGCCGGAAAACAGCCAGGCAAAGTTCTTTTTTTCGGCCGACAAATCGGGGTAGACCCGTACCTTCATGGCCACCGGGAGCCGGCGGCGCAGGGCCCACAGGCCCAGGGGCGAGTCGGTCTCGACATGGCAGCGGTCCACCGTGAATTCTCCCCGTTGGGCCGGGGTGCAGGTCCAGGAGAAGCGGTTCTCACCGGTCTCCGGAGCCAGGTCAAAGGTACGATCCCGCTCGGCTGTCAGCCCGGCCGGCCAGTCCGGTCCCAGCCGCACCCGCTCCGTCCCCGGCCGGTCCTGGACAATCCCGAAATCAACCGTTCCTTCCCGGTGCTGGGTCAGCCGGACAAGCTCGGGAAATTCCGGCACCGGTTGGTCCTCCTGCCGGCGGGCGGCCAGGGCATCGCCCAGGGCCGCCAGCAGCACCACCAGGGCCGGCAGGTACCAGGACGGGCCGCCCGGGGGCAGCAGGGCGTTGACCAGGGCGCCCGGCAGCACCGTGGCCGCCGTCCAGAAAATCAGCCGGTTGCGGGGAACAAGGGTCATGGCAACGGTTTACCTCGGCACGGCGATGTGGGTCAGCATATCCTCGATAACTTCGGCCGGGGTCAGCCGCTCAATTTCGTATTCCGGCCGCAGCACCAGGCGGTGCTCCAGCACCGGCCGGGCCATGGCCTTGATGTCGTCGGGAATGACAAAATCCCGGCCTTCGATGGCCGCCAGGGCCCGGCTGGAGAGGAGCAGGGCCTGGGTGGCCCGGGGCCCGGCCCCCACCAGCACGCTCTGGTGCACCCGGCTGGCCCGGACAATGGCCACGATGTATTCCACCAGCTCGTCCTTGACGGTGATTTTGCCCAGAATGTCCCGGAAGGTCTCCAGGGTTTCCGGCGGCAGCACCGGCCGGACCGCTCCGCTGGCCAGCACGGCTTCGGGCGCGTCTTTGCCCCGGGTGCGCCGGGCCAGTTCGAGTTCTTCCTCGGCGCCGGGCGGTTCCATGGTGACCTTGAGTAAAAAGCGGTCCTTCTGGGCTTCCGGCAGGGGGTAAGTGCCCTCGTATTCAATGGGATTCTGGGTGGCAAAGACGGTAAAATCCGGGGACAATTGATGGGTATCCCGGTCGATGGTGACGGTCCGTTCCTGCATGGCCTGCAGCAGGGCCGACTGGGTCTTGGCCGGGGCGCGGTTGATTTCGTCGGCCAGGAGAAAGGTGGTGAACAAAGGCCCCTTGACCAGGGTAAAGGCGTTCTGCTGCAGGTTGAAGACGTGGGTGCCGGTGATATCGGCCGGCATCAGGTCCGGGGTGAACTGGATCCGGGAGAAATCGCAGCTCAGCACCCGGGCCAGGGTCCGCACCAGCATGGTCTTGGCCACTCCGGGCACGCCTTCGATGAGGACGTGGCTGTTGGTGAAAATGGCGATCAGGGCCTGGTTGATGACCGCTTCCTGGCCGATGATGACCCGGCCCAGCTCCTGCCGGGCCGCGGCCAGGATTTTTTTCAGGGTGTCCGTGTCCGCCGCCGGCGGCGGCGATACCGGGTTGCGCGAATCGTTCATGGTTTTGCCTCGTGTCCGGATAAGATGTGGGCGATGGTATGATAAGCGGCCACCGGATCCTGTTTCTGATCGGCCGCCGCGGTTCGGGCGTGCCGCAGCTTTTCGGCCGCGGCCGGATCGGGCCCGCCGGCCCGTCGGGCGGCGGAACGTTTCCATTCGTCCAGGGACAGTTCCAGGATTTCCGCCGGCGCGTAGCGGCGGCGGAGCATGTTGATCAGGCCGGAGAGATTGTCCCGGCTACCGGCCGGTTCGGCCGGGGACACCCCGCCGGGTGTCCTTGTGATGGGCGCGAACACCGCCGAGCGCTGCCACACGAACAGGCCGGCCAGCAGCAGCAGGGCGCCGACCAGCCCGCCCAGCCGATACTGCCGCAGCAGGGTGGCCACCCCCGGCCGCCGGTGAATGCCGAAATGGGACTCGTCAAAGACGATCCGGTCCCGGTCTCCGATCAGCCAGGAGAAAAAGGCAGCCGGCATCCCGGTGCTCAGGGCCTCGTTGGAAAAAAGATAGCTGTCCGCCAGCAGGATGATGCGGCCGCTGCCCCAGGGCCGCTGGATAATAACAGGCCGGCCGCCGCGGGTGTAGACCGCCTGCCAGGGATCGGGCACTTCGGCAAAATAGAGGGTGCTTCGCCAGGGCAGGTCGGGCAGCCCCGGGCGGGTGGACACGGCCGTCATCTGGTCCGGTTTTTCGGTTTCATGGGCCAGGCCGAGATCCCAGCGGTCGGCCGGGGACTGCCATTCGGCTTCGGCCTCGTCCGGGCAGGGGCCGGTGTTTTCTTCGGTGTCCTGCCCGGCGTGTTCCTTCGCCTTTTCGGTTTTGGGTGCCGCCCCGGCGGTTTCTTCTTCTGCTTGTTCCAGGTCGGTCCGGGGACGGCAGGAAAAGACCACCCGGCCGCCCACCGCGGCGGCGTGTTCCCACCAGGCAAAAGTCTTTTTCGAAAAAAACCGCTGGTCAAAACCGTTCAGGCCCAGGCAGAAAAAGACCTGCTGCCGGTTGTCCCGCTCCAGGCGGTTTAAGGCCGTCAGGTTGCGCTCGGCCGTGACCCCGGGCAGGGACCGCAGGCTTTCGTACAGGACCCGGCTGCCCAGCGGGTCGCTGCGGAAAGAGGAATAGGGCGGATAGATGTCCCCGGCCTGGAAGCGCAGGGCGAACAGCCGCAGCACCCCGCCGGCAAACAGAACCGCCAGGACGATCACCAGCCACCGCGCTGTGTTGTTGTTTTTCCGCAAGTCTGCCTCTTTTTCAATAAATCATTCCGCCGTTCAGACCCGGCCGGCGATCTGCCGGTAGTTATCGGTCAGCCAGTCTACGTCTGCCGGGCCGGCGGCGTGCAGGCCGTACCAGATCCGCTCGAACAGGGCCGCGCCGGATGAAAACAGCTCCAGGACGGCCGGATCTTCGTGCCGGCGGCGGCGCAGTTCGGCGGCATAGTCCCGGTTGGACTTGTGCCCGGCCAGGCGGATGACATCGCGCTCGGCCAGGTGGGCCAGGATGCCCAGGTAGACGGCCCGGAGGGCCTGGCGCGTCTCGCCGCGGCCGGCAAAATCCCGGGCCAGCTCCAGCCACTGGTTCGCGGCCCGCGCATCAGCGGTAATCTGCTCGTCGGTCAGGTCGGGCGGGTCGGCCGGGCCGCCCGCGGCCGGGGCTGACCTCTCCGGCCGCTGCCGCCGCCGGGCCAGCAGGCGCTTGACATAGACCCCCAGCAGACCGCCGGAAAGGCACAGCAGGCCGAACAAGAGCAGCTTGATCCAGCCCATCCAGTCGGTGCTGCCGCGTTCTTCCCGCTCCGGCGGCGGACTCCGCTCGCGCAGCAGCCAGTCGATCACTTTTTTCATGATCGGTTTGAGAAAGTCGATGACCGGGGTGACGGCGGTTTTCAGGACGGGTTTCACCCAGCCCCAGACGATGGCAAAGGGGTTGAAGCCTTGGGATTCCTTTGCCCCGGTCTTCTGCCGGGGCAGGCGCCAGGCGAATTCCGGCCGTTCCAGCACCCGGTCGATGGCGGCCGCCAGTTTGCCGGGCGCGATCTGTCCGGCGCCGGCCTCCGGCCGCGCGGACGGTTCGGCCGCCCGGGCATTTGTTCCGCCGAAGGCCGCCAGGCCCAGCAGAACCAGGACGAACAGGCCGGCGGTGCCGGCCGGGGACAGGCGCTTTAGTTCCACCCGCAGGTCCTCGCCGGTTTGCCGGGCCTCGCCGTAAAAGGTCCGCAGGACGTAGGCCGCCTTGACCACCGGGTCCAGGCAGAGGTAGGTCAGGCCCAGCGCCACGGCCAGGAAGGTGGTGTTGACCAGGGACCGCCAGGTCAGGGTGAAGACCGTTTCCAGGCCGAAGAGCATTTTCAGCAGGTGCGGCAGGATGTACAGGCCAGCGGCGATGTTGAAGAAAACGACCATGCCCAGCAAGGACAGGGTCAGGACCAGGATATGGTTCTGCCGCGGCCACAGCCGGGACTGGTCGGCGGCCCGCCGGATTGCCGCCCGCAGGGTGGTCTTCGTGTCCGGTCCGGGCAGGGAGAGGTGCTGGTAAAAGGCGAAGATCCAGGCAAAGGGCAGGGTCAGCACCAGGGCCGGCGGCAGCAGCAGCCAGCCGCTGGGCTGCACCACCGTCTGCGTCAGCACCAGCCGCCAGAGACGGCCGGCCGAAAGCCTCGGCGCCGGTCGCAGGCTGAGCCGGGCCCGGGCCCGGTCCATGAAAAGCGACTGGCACACCTTCATCCACAGGAACAAAAAGGCCAGGCCCAGGGCGGCCGCGGCGCAGTGCTCGGCGGCAAAGGCGTTGCGGCTCATGTCCGCCCAGAAAAAGAGAAACCCCAGCACAAAGGGCAGGCTGCCGATATAATACAGGGGCAAGAGGTCGGCCGCCTCCCGGCGCAGCAGGTGTATGGCGCCGTCCAGCAGGTCCAGGCCGCTCTTTTCCCGGTATGGCCGCGTCGCTTTCACAGGTTGCTCCACCAGCCGGACTGCCACAGGGTGCCGTCGTGAAACGAGGCGGGCAGAAGCATCAGCAGCCGGCCCAGATAGTAGAAGATGGTCCACAGCAGCACCAGGCCGAAGACCAGCCAGACGCCCTGGGACAATCGGGCCAGCCGTCCCCGGGCCGGGGCTTTTGCGGGGGCAAGGTCGGCGATGCAGGCGGCGCAAAGCATGCGTCCCTCGTGCTCGGTGACGCATTCCCGGCAGAAATACCGGTGACAGGCCGGGCAGCGGGCGGCCGCTTCCCGGTCGCGGTGGTTGGCGCAGCGCTGGCGGCTGAGATCCGTCATGGCCGGTATACTCTTCGGTGCCTGGTAATCAGCAGAAAACCCGTCATGCCGAGAATCACTTCAATGATCGCGGCTGCCAGGAAACTGACCCGCAGAAAGGGATCCTGACCCACGGACAGCCGGGCAAAGGTCTGCAGAAAATCCCATTGCGTGCCCATGGACTGATCCAGGAGGTCGGGATCCTGGACAATAACATAAAAGTAGAGCAGGTAGCCGAACCCGGCGCCCAGGGCGGCGTAGGCCAGGTTGACCCAGGTCAGCCGCCGCAGGGCCGCGTAGACCCGGCGGTTCTGCTGCCGTACCAGGGCGACGATGACCGTCATGAGAAAGGCCATGAAGAGAATCGAGCCCAGCACCAGCACCACGGCATTGGTATAAAAAATAACCAGGTTGGAGAGCAGGGCATTGGCCAGCAGCAGGGCCGACATGACGGCGTGCCAGTTCGGGTTCAGGATGGGGCGGGGCGAAGACGGTTCCCCGGCCCGGACGTTTTTTTCGGGGGCCTCCGGCAGCGGGGCCTGCGCCCGGATTTCTTCGACGGAGAGGACTCCCTGGGCCTGGTCGATCAGGGGCCGGATGCGCCGCAGGGTTTTTTCGGCAAAGCGCCGGCGGTACAGGGAGGGCAGCTTGACGGTCTGCACGGCCGTGACCAGGCGGCACTCGCAATTGGTCCCGAAAAACACCTGGTGCAGGAAGACCACCGCCGTCAGCCCGCACATGATGCCCCAGAAAATATTCCAGCCCATGTCCATGGTCAGGGCCATCAGGAGGAAGACCGCCGTCAGGAAACCAGAAACCGCCAGGACGATTTTCCAGCCGGTCAGCTGGCGCATGACCAGGGCCTGGATGTCCCGGTAGTAGAACCGCTGGTACTCTTCCACCACCATGCGGCTGGCCATGGCCAGCAGGTGGTCGGACCCCTGCCAGAGGGTATGGTGGCCGAAGATATAGCGTCTGCGGCCGGGCAGGCGGGTATATTCTTTTTTCCGGGCCATGATTCCTCCGGGCACGCGCGGTTATATGTTTTTCAGCAGGGCGTACACCCCCCAGGACCAGCCGGCCAGCTGCAGGCCGGCAATGAAAAAGGCCGCCACAAACCGGATTTTTGTCCGGGGAATGATGCTGGTGGGGGTTTTCCAGTGGCGCCCCACCAGGTAGAGCACGATCGGCGCCGTGATAAAGGAGACAAACCAGAACAGCAGGGACAGGATGGCGATGTACAGGGCCAGGTTGTCGTACAGAATCCGGCGGTGTTCCAGGGTTTTGAAGGAGCGGCTTTTGGCCCCCTGCTCCAGGCAGGTGACGCAGAGGTGCCGGCCGTCCAGCTCCAGGTCGCACAGGGCGCACAAAAACCGGCCGCAGGCGGCGCAGGGCACTACCGCCTTCTTGTCGGGATGGTAAAAACAGGCCGCGTCGTCGTCCAGAAGCCGCAGCTCCCCGTTCTGCCCGGGTTCCACCCCCCGGCCCAGCGCGGGAAACACCTCCACCCGCA
>CAYTQK010000049.1:0-15488 GCA_964439745.1 uncultured Desulfobacterales bacterium | reverse complement strand
CCCTTCCCTCCCGGGGCCGCGACGGGGGACGTCCTGGTGCCGACTACCATCTGCTTCGAACCGGCACCTGCCGTTCGGCGAGATATTCCTTGATTCCCGCGATGGTATAGGTGCCGTAATGGACCATGGAGGCGATCAGGGCGGCATCGGCCTTGCCGTCGGACAGGGCCTCGTACAGGTGCAGCGGGGTGCCGGCGCCGCCGGAAGCAATCACCGGAATGGTCACATTTTCGGAAATCAGCCGGGTCAATTCCAGGTCATACCCCTGCTGGACACCATCGGCATCAATGGAGTTAAGGCAGATCTCGCCCGCGCCCAGGCGCTGTCCTTCCCGGGCCCACCAGACCGCGTCCATGCCCATGTATTTCCGGCCGCCGTCGATGACGATCTCGAACCCGGAGGGGGTCTGCGGAGTCGTTTCCACCCGCTTGACGTCCATGCCCAGCACGATGCACTGTCTGCCGAACTGCCGGGCACCTTCGGAAATGATTTCCGGATGACGCACGGCCGCCGAGTTGACGCTGACCTTTTCCGCACCGGCCAGGAGGGTGTCCCGCATATCAGCCACCGTGCGGATGCCGCCGCCCACGGAAAAGGGGATGAAAATGGTTTCGGCCACCGCCCGGACCACCTCGATCATGAGGTTCCGCTTTTCATGAGAAGCGGTGATATCGTAAAAGACCAGTTCATCCGCGCCGGCCTGGTAATACATGGCCGCCATCTCCACCGGGTCGCCGATGTCAACGTTGTTCTTGAACTCGATCCCCTTGGTGGTCCGGCCGTCCCGGACGTCCAGGCAGGGAATAATACGCTTGCTCAGCATCGCTCTTCACCAGACTCTAATTGACGGCTTTTATACGACAACCGGTGCAGCCATTTACACCCGCCTGTCAGGGCTGCCAGCGGCAGAAATTGTCCAGCAGGCGCAGGCCGGCGGCGCCGCTTTTTTCCGGGTGAAACTGGGTGGCCACCAGGTTGTCCCGGGCCAGCACCGAGGCAAAGGACAATCCGTAGTCGGTGGCGGCGGCCACATCACTTTCGTCCGCCGGCTCGGGAAAATAACTGTGCACAAAATAAAACTGGTCATCGGCCGCGATCCCTGCCAGTACGGGATGGTCGCGGCGGGGGCGGATATGGTTCCAGCCCATGTGGGGGATCTTCAGCCGATTTCCGTCGGAATCACGGATATCCGCCGGAAAGGGTTTTACCGTGCCGGCCACGATGCCCAGGCAGGTGGTCTCATTTTCACGGCTGGCCTCCATGATGACCTGTGTGCCCAGGCAGATGCCCAGCAGCGGCCGGCCGGAAGTCACCACCGCCCGAACCGCAGCATCCAGCCCCGACCGGGTCAAGCCCTTCATGGCGGACCCGGCCGCGCCCACCCCGGGAAAAATGACCCGCCCGGCGGCGGCGATCTCCTCCGGGCGGCCGGTAATGACCGACGGGTAACCGATTTTTGTCAAGGCCCGGGCCACGCTGGTCAGGTTGCCGGCCTCATAATCAACAATGGCGATCACAGCGCCTCCTGCTTGGCCGCTTCCCAGAGTTTATCCAGGGTGGCCATATCCGTCTCTTCCACTGTTTTCCCCTGGCCGGCCAGAACATCTTCCATGTGGCGAAAACGGGCTTCAAACTTGGCTACCGCCCCGGCCAGGGCCGTTTCCGGATGAACCCGCAGAAAACGGGACAGATTGACAAACGTAAACAACAGGTCTCCCATCTCCTCGGCCACGGCCGTCTCATCATGCTCCGCCATGGCCGCGGCCAGCTCCGCCATCTCCTCTTCGGCCTTGGCCATGACATCAGACTTTTCCGACCAGTCAAAACCCGCCTTGGCCGCCCGGGAGGTAATCCGATAGGCCCGCAGCAGGGCCGGCAGGTTACGGGGAACGGAGTCCAGCAGAGATTGCGGTGCGGCTCTGTTTTTTTCCTCCTGTTTGATCCGGTGCCAGCGGGCCTTGACTTCCGCCTCGTTCCTGGCGGTCTTGTCACCGAACACGTGGGGATGCCGCCGGATCATCTTTTCCGCGGCCGTTTGGGCCGCGGCCTCGATATCAAACAGCCCCCTTTCACCATAAACCGCGGCGACAAACAGCAGCTGAAAGAGAACGTCGCCCAGTTCCTCGCAGACAGATTCCGCCGCATCCGCGTAGATAGCGTCAATCAGTTCGTACATCTCTTCGGCCAGATAGACCGTCATGGAACGGGGCATCTGTTTTTTGTCCCAGGGACAGCCGTTTTCTCCCCGCAGACGGGCGATAATATCGGATAACCGCGCCAACTGCGACTGCGTCCCGTTTATTTCTCGCGATGATTCCAATTCTTCCGCAGCTCCATGATCCTTGATTTCAGCCGTTGATGCCAGCGGCTGGAAACCGCTTCCGCCATGGTATCCGAGGCCGCCGTGACATAACCGCTCAGCATCGACTCCCGCACCACGGGAACAGACGACTGGTAAAAATGGGTCGCCATGAACAACACCACCGCCGCCACCAGGGCGCCCTTGACGGCTCCAAAGCCGGCTCCCAGCAGGCGATCCAGCCAGCCCATCATGGTAATGCCCAGGGCGAAACGGATCAGCCGGCCCAGCAGGTCCACCAGCAACAGCACCAGGCAGAAGACGGCGGCAAAGGCGATCAGGTCGGTGAAAGATCCCGCCGGAAGCCGTTCCGGCAACAGCGCCGCCAAGCCGGGATAGAACAGATAGGCCCCGTAAAATCCGGACACGACACCCATGATCGAGGCCAGTTCGCTGCTCAGCCCCCGAAAAACACCCCGGATCATACACACGCAGACAATCGCCACGATGACCATGTCGATCACGTTCATATCCGTCCCGTCCCTGTCTTGAAAGTATCCTTTGTTTACCACATTCATGGGAATTTGCAAGCATCCATATTATCATGTATATAGGACTTGAATGGAGCGTTTCAATTTTTTACACGGCCAAATTTTTATTATTTTTTAAAAAATCAAATCAGCGCAGGTGTAAAAAAATTGCGGCGCTCCATTCGGGCAGAACATGAAAGGAGAAAAAATCATGCCGCCGCAAGCGGAGCCCAAACCCATGCAGATCGATTTTCCCGATACGGAACTGGCCATGCGGCTGTTCGGGGAACAATCGGCGCATTTGAAAATCATTGCCGAAGGGCTGGGGGTAACGATCAGCGCCCGGGGAAATGCCGCCTTTGTCAGCGGTGATCCCATTGCCGTCGATCTGGCCAAAACCGCACTCAACCAGTTATACACACTTTTGGAAGCTGACTATCCCTTGTATGAATCGGATATCAGCCATGCTGTCCGGGCACTGCGGGAAAATGACCGCCTCGATTTAAAAACCCTTTTTCTGGAAACTGTTTATGTTACGCCGCAAAACCGTCCCATCACCCCCCGCAGTGCGGCCCAGAAACGGTATATCGACGCCATCCGCACACACGACATGGTCTTCGGCATCGGCCCGGCCGGTACCGGCAAGACCTACCTGGCCATGGCCATGGCGGTTGCCGCCTTCAAGCAGGGACTGGTCAACCGGATTATTCTGACCCGGCCGGCGGTGGAGGCGGGCGAGGCCCTGGGATTTCTGCCCGGCGACCTGGCGGAAAAGGTGGACCCCTATCTGCGGCCGCTTTATGACGCCCTGTATGAAATGATGAGTTTTAAAAAAATCGCGGGGCTGATGGAAAAAAAGGTCATTGAAGTCGCTCCCCTGGCCTTCATGCGCGGCCGCACCCTGAACGAGTCCTTTGTCATCCTGGACGAAGCCCAGAACACCACCTCGCAGCAGATGAAGATGTTCTTGACCCGTATCGGTTTTAATTCCAAGGCCGTCATCACCGGTGACATCACCCAGACCGACCTGCCCGGGGGAAAACCGTCCGGACTGATTGAAGCCAAAAACATCCTCAAAAATATCCAGGGACTGGAATTTGTCTTCTTTTCCAAAAAAGACGTGGTCCGGCACAGTCTGGTGGAAAAGATCATTGCCGCCTATGAAACCAGCGACCAGCATAACGGCAACCCGGAATAACCGCCGGCTGCTCGGTTTTCGCCCCCCGGCCGGCCACTGCTGGTAAACTTTTTGCTTGAAATACCCGGTTGAATGCTATAAACATCGCTAATGACATTTTCGAACAAGTATCGCGGCAAGAAAAACGGCAAAGCTGATGGCCGGCCCGCTTCTTGCCATGTTTTTTTATCTTGATGATATATTTATTGTGTATGCCCGATCACTTCATACTATAATGTCGTGAAATACGCGGGCGGCTTTTTATGACACCAACCGTGTCACCATGTCGCCTTCCATACAAACAAGCCGCCACGCGACATACCAGGGATAACCGTCACCGACCAAAGCAACCACCTGTTATGCAGACCCTTTCTTTCCCAAAGTATTTTTCCATTTCCAATGAAAACCGCTACTTCAAGTGGCTGCTGCTGGTGCTGACCGCTCTGGTTTTCGGGGCCACCTTCAGGTCGGCCACCCTGCCCCTTCATTACTACGCCTACCAGGTCGGCGACGTGGCCCGGGACAACATTAAGTCGCCCGAAGATTTTCTGATCAAGGACACGGTCTCCACCCGGGAAAAACAGCGCGCGGCCAGCCGGGAAATCCTGACGGTTTATGATTATAATGAACAGCTCACCGGGCAAATCCGGCAACGGCTGGCCAGCAGTTTCGGATTTGTCCGGCAGACCTACGATAACAACGCCTCCCAGTCCCTCGATGACCGGGTCTGGCAGAAAAAAGATAAATTTGAAGACCTGCTCGGTTTTGCCGTCAGCAAGGGGGCCTATCGCATCCTGGTCAAAGAAAAATTTTCCCCGCAAATCGAACGACTCATTTTCAAAATCGTCTCCGAAATTCTGGCAAACGGGGTGGTGGCCAATAAGGATGCTCTTCTCCGCGAAAGGGGAACCGGCATCGTTCTTAAGTTCGTGGGCTCGGACCGGGAAGAAGTCGTTAAGAACCTCCGTCACTTTTACGGTCAGGACCAGGCCCAGGCCATGGTCCGCATCATCGGCGAACCCCTGCTGCAGGAGATGGATTACACCGTCAAAAACCTGATTGTTGATTTTTCCCAGCGGCTGATTCCGCCCAACATTACCCTCAACACCCATGAAACCGAACGCCGCAGAAAAATTGCCGCTGAAAATGTTAAACCGGTTCTGTACAAGATCAAAAAGGGCGAGATGCTCCTGCGCGAAGGGGAACGGGTTACCGAACAGGACATTCTCAAGCTGGAAGGACTCAAAGCCCAGGTCAAAAACAATGATTCGAGCTGGCCGGCCATTGGTGCCTTCTGCATGGGCCTTCTCGTGCTGCTGGTAATTTTTCTGCGAAACTCGGAGAGCAAGCGGCGCGGCATGCTGGCCGACAACAAGACCCTCCTGTTTTTTGCTACCATGCTCTGTATCTCTTTTGTGGCCGCCCGCTTTTCCCTGGTGCTGGCGGAATCCTTCGCGGCCAGCACCTCTTCTTCATGGATCACGCCGGAAACCATTTTCCTGGTGATTCCCCTGGCCACCAGCGCCATGATCGTCTGTCTTTTCATGGACATCGAACTGACCGCCTCCTTCGCCCTGATTCTGGCCCTGTGCACGGCCGCCATCTATGAAAACCGTTTCCAGGTATTTGTTTACGCCATCCTCAATATGACCATGGCGGCCTACTGGATGCAGCACTGTCCCGAGCGCAAGGTCTTCATCAAGGCCGGCGTCAAGCTGGGCCTGTTCAACATGGCCGTGGTCACCGCCTTGAATATGTATCTGGCCAATCTTTCCCTGACGCCCATACTGGTTGACTGCGTCCTGGCCTTTTCCGGCGGCGTCCTGACCGGCGTGCTTACGGCCGGTCTGGCCCCCATCTTTGAAATGATTTTCGGCTATACCACCGATATCAAGCTGCTGGAACTTTCCAACCTGGACCAGCCGCTTTTGAAACGGCTCATGATGGAAGCGCCGGGCACCTATCACCATTCCCTCATCGTCGGGGCCATGGTGGAAGCGGCCGCCCCGGAAGTCGGCGCCAACCCGCTGCTGGCCCGTGTATGCGGCTATTATCATGATATTGGAAAAATCAAAAAACCCGATTACTTTATCGAAAATCAGAAAGGGGCCAAGAACAAGCACGAAAAGCTGGCCCCTTCCATGTCCAGCCTGATTCTGATTTCCCATATCAAGGACGGCGTTGAAATCGCCAAAAAATACCGCCTGGGCGACCCCATCATCAAGGCCATCCAGCAGCATCACGGCACCCGGCTGATCACCTATTTTTACGAAAAAGCCAAGCGGCAGATGGAGGCCAACGAAAAACTGGCCGACAAGGAAAAAGAGATCAACGTCAACGATTTCCGCTATCCCGGCCCGCGCCCCCAGACCCGGGAGGCGGGACTGGTCCTGCTGGCCGACGAAGTGGAAGCGGCCTGCCGCTCCCTGGATTCACCGACGCCCTCCCGCATTCAAAAAATCATGCAGGACATCATCAACCAGGCCTTTTCCGAAGGCCAGCTCAATGAATGCGAACTGACCTTGAAAGACCTGAACAATATCGCCAAGAGCTTTAACAATATTCTGTCCGGGATCTATCACCAGCGGATCGAATACCCGGCCCCCAGCAACGGAAGCAAAAGCAATGGCAGTCCGGATCGACAACAGGCAAAACCGTCATCATCTTCCCGTCCCGACAATTCGGAAGAAGGCACAGGCCGTCTTAAGCGCCTTGGGCAATCCTGAAGCGGAACTGTCCCTGGTCATCACCGGTGACGCGGAAATCGCCGACCTGAATGAACGTTATCTCCACCGCGTCGGCCCGACCAATGTCATCGCCTTTCCCATGGCCGCCGGCGAATTTGCCCATATCACGCCGGACCTGATCGGCGACGTGGTTATTTCCGCGGACACAGCCGCTGCGGAAGCGGCCGGCATGGGCGTGACCCTCGAAGAACGCTTTACACAGCTGCTGGTGCATGGTATTTTGCATCTTTACGGGTTTGATCACGAACAGTCCGAGGAAGAAGCGGCGGTAATGGAACAAAAATCCGACCAGCTGCTGGCGCTGCTTCACCAATCATAAAACCAGTCAAAGGGGAAAAAGATGGCAGGACTGGCTGTTAATGTCGACCATATCGCCACCCTGCGACAGGCCAGGGGGGTTACCTATCCCGAACCGGTGGCCGCCGCCGTGATCGCCGAACTGGCCGGGGCCGACGGCATCGTCGTGCATCTGCGGGGCGACCGGCGACACATACAGGACGCGGATGTCAGAAAGATCCGGCAGGTTGTCCAGGGTCGCTTGATTCTGGAAATGGCCGTGACCGATGTGATGCAAAAAATTGCCAGGGAAGTCCGGCCGGAACTGGTCACCCTGGTGCCTGAAACCGCGGAAGAGATCACCACCCTGGGCGGACTCGACCTTTCCGGCGGAATGGAGCGGATCACCGCCATCACCGCCGCCCTGCAGAAAGACGACATCCAGGTCAGCATTTTCATCGATCCCGCCCCGGACCAGATCCGGCGGGCCAAAGAGACCGGCGCCGACATGGTGGAAATCCATACCGGCGCCTTCTGCGAAGCCGAAGATGCCGAGGCCCGGCGCCGGGCCTTTGACCGCATCCGGCAGGCCGTGGACGTGGCCCATGATCTGGGCCTGGGCATCAATGCCGGTCACGGCCTGTGTTATCACACCATCAAGTGGTTCGCCGGGGTTCCGGAAATCGACGAATTCAGCATCGGCCACAGCATTGTTTCCCGGGCCGCCCTGGTAGGCCTGGACCGGGCTGTCCGGGACATGATTCAACTGATCCGGGAGTTGTAACCCATGTACCTGGTAACCGCAGACCAGATGCGGCAGATGGACCGCACCGCCATCGAAAGGCTGGGGATTCCCGGCCGTGTGCTCATGGAAAACGCCGGCCGCGGCGCCGTCCGCTGGCTGCTGGAAAACTTCCCCCGGGCCGCTGCCGAAAAAATTGCCATCATCGCCGGCCGGGGCAACAACGGCGGGGACGGTTTCGTCATGGCCCGCTATCTTCATCAGATGGGCAGCCGGGTAACCGTCTTCCTGCTTTCCTCGCCGGACAGGGTCTCGGGGGATGCCGCCGCCAACCTGGCCCTGCTGGACAATCTGAACATACCCGTCATCAGCCTTCCGGATGAAGCGGCTTTTGCTGCCCACCGCTCCGCCCTGGCCCACCACACCATCCTGGTGGACGCCATTCTGGGCACCGGCCTGAAAAAAAACGTGACGGGTTTTTTTGAAACCGTCATCACCCATATCAACGAGTCGGACCGGCCGGTTTTCGCCGTGGATATTCCCTCCGGCCTGCAGGCCGATACCGGCCAGCCCTGCGGCGTCTGCGTCCGGGCTACGGCCACGGCCACCTTCGGCCATGCCAAAACCGGCCAGGTGACCTTTCCGGGAGCTGACCTGTGCGGCGCCCTGCGCGTCATCGACATCGGCATCCCATCGATGGTGACCGGGCAGATTCAACCGGCCGGCCAACTGCTGACCCGCGACCTGGTGGCCTCCTATCTGCGGCCGCGGCCGGCCGCTGCCCACAAGGGAAACGCCGGCCACCTGCTGGTGGCCGCGGGGTCACCCGGGAAAACCGGGGCGGCTGTCATGACGGCCGCGGCCGCCATGCGCGCCGGGGCCGGGCTGGTCACCCTGGCCGTACCGGCCGGCATCCACCCCCAGGTGGCCCCGGCAGTGGCCGAAATCATGACCCTGCCGGCTGGCGATCCCGGAGGACAGCGGTTTGACGCCTCCGGCCTGAAGGATATCCGGAAAATCCTGCCGCGAATGTCCTGCCTGGCTCTGGGCCCGGGCCTGGGCACGGAGACGGCCACCCGGGAGATGGTGGCCGAGCTGGTCTCCGCCTGTCCCGTACCCCTGGTCCTTGACGCCGACGGGCTGAACTGCATTGCCGAAGCGCCGGATCTTCTCAAAAAGGCCGCCGCTCCCGTCGTCATCACTCCCCACCCCGGGGAGATGGCCCGCTTGCTCGACACGGATACGGCGGCCGTCCAGGCGGACCGGATCGACGCTGCCCGTTCTTTTGCCCGCTCCCACCAGGTACAGGTGGTCCTGAAAGGCGCCGGCACGGTTGTGGCCCGGCCGGACGGGTGGATTTTTGTCAACCACACCGGCAACCCCGGCATGGCCGCCGGCGGCATGGGCGATGTGCTGACCGGCATGATCGCCGCCTGGATCTGCCAGGGCTATGACCCCGGCCCGGCCGCCTGCCTGGGTGTCTACCTGCACGGAGCCGCGGCGGATATTGCTGCCAGGGAAACCGGCGGGATCGGCTTTCTGGCCTCGGAGGTCTCCGCCGCCCTCCCGCGGGCATTGACCGCTCTTGGTGAAAAAAATAAGCGCCATGCCAAAGAACACCCCTTGTTTTAATATTCAGACCGGCGCGCCGCAGGAAACCGCCCGCCTGGGCCAGGCCATCGGCCAGCGCGCCTTTGCGGGCATGATCATCGCCTTGACAGGCGAACTGGGCAGTGGTAAAACAGCTTTTACCCAGGGACTGGCCCGGGGGCTGGGCGTGGACGAACGCCAGTATGTCACCAGTCCCAGTTACACGCTGATCAACCAGCACCAGGGCAGCGACCTGACCCTGTACCATATCGACCTGTATCGACTGTTTGATCCCGACGAACTGCTGGATCTAGGCATTGAAGAGATCATGGGACAGCCGGCCGTGGTGGCCATTGAGTGGGCGGACAAGTTTTCATCGCCCTGGTGGCGGGAGGACCTGCAGGTGGCCCTGGCCATCAGCGGTGTCATGAAACGGGATATCGCCCTGGTGCCGCGGAATCCCCGGACAGCTGATCTGCTGGCGGGATTGCCCTGAAAAAAATTGCCGCCCGGACGGCAGCCCCAAACAATATCGACCAAAGACGGCTACATAAATTAAGGAGCACACATGAGCCTGGTAGTTCAGAAATACGGCGGCACCTCGGTGGGTGACATGGAAAAGATCAAAAATGTCGCCCGGCGGGTGGCCAGACGATACGATACCGGCGACAGCCTGGTGGTTGTCCTTTCGGCCATGGCCGGGGTGACCGACAGCCTCATCGACATGGCTTACCAGGCCGCGGAAGAGCCCGACCGCCGGGAGATGGACTCCCTGCTGTCAACCGGCGAGCAGACCACCGTGGCCCTTGCGGCCATGGTGCTCAATGACATGGGTTACAAGGCCCGCTCCCTGCTGGGATTCCAGGCCGAAATCCAGACCGATTCAGCCGCCACCCGGGCCCGCATTATCAGCATCGGCGCGCAGAAAATCCGGGAACTGATCAATGACGGCTACATCGTGCTGATCGCCGGATTCCAGGGGTGTGACGAGGCCGGCAACATCACCACCCTGGGGCGGGGTGGGTCTGATACCTCGGCGGTGGCGGTGGCCTCGGCGATAACTGCCGATGTCTGTGAAATCTACACCGATGTGGACGGCATTTACACGGCCGACCCCTCGGTCTGCAAGCGGGCCCGCAAGCTGGCCACCATTTCCTATGACGAAATGCTGGAAATGTCCAGCCTCGGCGCCAAGGTACTGCAGATCCGTTCGGTGGAGTTTGCCAAAAAATACAACGTGCCCGTGCACGTGCGCTCATCCTTTAATGAAGAGGAGGGAACCATGGTTGTCAGCGAAGAAACCGGTATGGAAGATGTGGTCATCTCGGGGGTTACCTGCGCCAAAGACGAGGCCCGCATCACCTTCAAGAAAGTACCGGACAAGCCGGGGGTGTCATCTCAAATTTTCATGCCCCTGGCCGAAGCCGGCATCCTGGTGGACATGATCATCCAGAACACCCGGGCCAGCGGTACCACTGACCTGACCTTTACCGTGCCCCGAAGTGATTTCAAAAACGCCCTGGCCATTTCCGAGGAAACGGCCCGGATGATCGAGGCCGAAGAGATCATCAGCGCCGCCGACATCGCCAAGGTATCGGTCATCGGGGTGGGCATGAAGAGTCATTCCGGGGTGGCCTCCAAGATGTTCGCCACCCTGGCCGCGGAAAACATCAATATTCTCATGATCAGCACCTCGGAAATCCGCATCTCCTGCGTCATCCACGAAAAATACGCCGAGCTGGCGGTGCGGTCCCTGCACTCCGCCTTCGGGCTGGACAGCCCGGAATAAAACCGGCTTCATACGGAATTAAGTAATCCCCGGACATAGGCCAGGCTCTGGCGGGCCGGGGCGGGATCGGTGCCCACCTGGATGACCTCCAGCAAAAGGATGCCGTCAAACTGTCGGAAAAATTCCAGGTGGGGGGTATAATCAAAATCTCCCCGCCCGATGATGAGATGATCGTCGGTTATGCCGAAGTTGTCGGTAAAATGGATCTGCCGGGCATGGGGCCCCAGCCGGGTGATGACGTCATCCAGCTCCCCGTTCAGCCGGGCATGACCGATATCCACGCAGAACCACAGGGCCGGGGAATCCACGGCCGCGCGGATGGCCAGCATGTCATCGGCGTTGCGGTCGATGGTGCGCGGTTCAAACCCGATGTTTTCCAGGCAGAGGGCGATATCCCGCTGCCGGGCGTGCTCGGCCAGCTGCCGCAGGGCCTCCAGGTTGAGGTTCCACTGGAGCTCGGCCACCTGAGGAATCCTCTGCCGCATCTTTTCCGAAACCACGTAATTGCCGTTATGGACGGTGACCAGTTCACCGCCCATGTCGGCGCACATGTCGATGGCCGCCGTGATCTGGCGGATGGATTCGGCCCGGATGCCGGGATTGAGGGCGGCCATGTTGAGGCTGTTGAAGGGGGCGTGCACGCCCAGCCGGAGCCCGGCCGCCTCGATCATCTGCCGGGCCTGCCGCCGCTGTTCGGCGGTCACCTCGTCGCAGACGCACTGGGGAAACTCCCCGGACAGTTCCACCGCCTCGTAGCCCAGGTCAATGGCCGTCTGGATGGTTTCCAGTACCGGCAGCAGCATGACTGCCACGCCGGACATCCCGATGCTGGGCATGATTGTCTCCCCCTATTCCGGCGTAAAAATGTGCAGCTTATCGTTGGCGGTCACGGTACCGGCCGCCCCGAGAAAGTCTTCCCGGGTCATGGCTGCCAGCAGCTCCCGGTCCGGCGGGGTGTAGGCCGCAAACCGCCGGCCGGATTCGGTCCGGCCGATGACGACCCCCCGTTCCGGCTGATCCTCCCGGTCAAAGACGACCGTCCAGGTTTCCACCCGGGCCGGACCGGACGGCTCCGGATCGACCGACGGCGAAGGGCCCGCGTCTACTTCCCGCTGGCAGGCGGCGTCAACATTGGTCCAGTTCGCCGACGGTCCCGGCTCGGTGCCGTAAATGCCCACCGCATGCTTGGACATGTAAAAAGAGTTGCCCGTGACCAGTCCCCGGGTGCCGGGTTTCTCCCGCAGCAGGTCGCACATGCGGGCCAGCGAATGCATGACATAGTTGTTGCCCGGTCCGCCGAAATAAGGCAGGCCGCCGGTCACCGTCAGGTCACGATTGTCATCCACAGATATCCCCAGCATATCCCGGGTAATCTGGATCGAGGAAGGAAAGCAGCTGTACAGATCAAAAAAATCGATTTCACCCAGCCCGGTGCCGGCCGCAGCCAGCGCTTTTTGCCCGATGGTGCGAATGGCCGGGGAGGTGAAATAATTTTCCCGGTTGAGCAGATACCAGTGATCCCGGGCCTGGGCCTGGCCCTGGCAATACACCCAGCGGGACGAAGGCACCCCCAGCTGGCGGGCCCGCTGCCGGGAAGTGACAATCAGGGCCGCCGACTGGTTGACCAGCAGCATGGCGTTCATCCGCTTGGTATAGGGAAAAGCCGTCCGCCGGTTGGCCGGACCGGGGGTAATGATTTCCTCCGGACTCCGTTCTTCGGGGAACCAGGCCAGGGGATTGGCCGCCGCCACCCGGGTCAGGCGGCTCATGAGTTCCCCGATCCGCTGCTGATGATCGGCCAGGGAACGCCGGTAATGACCGCGCAGGGCGTTTTCGAACAGGGGATAGGAAACCGCCGGCACGGACAGGCTGTGGATATGCTCGGTTTCGGTGGCACCGTCCATGGCCCCCAGCTCGGCAAACGAAACCGGCTGCGGCCGGCTGGTATCAACGGACCACTTCAGGGACAAACCGGCCTTGCTGGCCGCCTGCCGGGTCTGCTGGGCCTCGGCCCCGGCCAGGATGACCATCCCGGCTCTGCCGGCGGCAATCCGCTCCATGGCGTCATGCAGCATGGCCTGGGGTGAGGTGCCGCCGAAACCCGACACCACGCCTTCGGCCGCTTCCAGACCGAGGCGGTCGGCCAGGCAGCCGGGCGGATTGGCCAGACCGTCATCGTTAAACAGGGTGGTGACCATGAGGCGGTCGGCCGTCTGCAAGTCCGGCTTGCCCAGGCCCGCATCCACCGCCGCCGCCAGCACGGCGTCGGTCATCAGCGTCAAGGGGGACCGGGCCATCTCCAGTGCTACCGGCTTTTCCGTTATCTGCCCCGCCCCGATTATCACCGGCGTATTGTCATCCGTCATCATTCCGCTCCTTCCAGAAAATAGATTCCGGGGCGAACGAATTCGAGACCGCCGTCAGATCCAGTGCACCGGCGGCGTGTCTCGCTTGACCGGCTTGTCGATTTTCCCCTTGGGATAGCCGATGGCGATGCTGGTCACCGCCTGGTAACGCGGGGGAATGCCGATCTTTTTGCGGAATCCCGCCATCAGCGGCATGCCCAGCGGTTCCATGGGCAGGGAAATGTAGCAGGTGCCCAGCCCCAGGGCGTGCGCCGCCAGTACCATGTTCTGGGCGCAGATGCCGACGTCCAGGTCGGGATTGCTGATGCCCCGTTTGTCCTTTAATAGCAGGATGACCGCCGGGGCGTCAAAGTATATCTTGTTGTCGGTAGCATCGGCCTTTTCCATGGCGGTCATGGGGCGGGGGTCCAGCTTGTTGGGGCTGAAATAACTGGCCACCGAAAAAAGCACCGTTTTCCAGAGCGACCGCTTGCCGGACTTGCTCAGGTAGAGGTTCTTCATTTTCCGCAGGATCGTCATGGAACGGCGCTCAAACTCCTTGATGACCGGCTGGCTGGTTATGACAATAAACTTGTAGGGCTGATTATTCCCCGCCGAAGGCGCAAAGCGGCCGGCCTCGAGAATGCGATGCAGCAGTTCCCGCGGAACCTCCTTATCCTTGAAGAGCCGGGTGGAACGCCGGGTGTAAATGACGCGTTCCGTCTCTGTCAAAGAATCCTTGATCTCCGCAAAGGAGTGATCCTTTTCTTCGGCCAGCGGCTGCGGCGGGGCCATTTTCTTTTCCAGCAGACTCTGGTAGCGGCCTGCCGGCACGACGTAGCTGCCCGTCATGGTTATGGCATCGACCGGGCAGACGGCCAGGCAGTTGCCACAGTTGATGCAGGCCTGTTCAAAGCCGCCGTAACCGACCGGTACCGGCACGGTGTCCTTTTCCCAGCGATACCCGTAGCAGGGGCAGGTTTCATAACACCGGCCGCAGCGGGTGCACCTGGTTTCGTCAATGTGACGCTCCGGGAAGTGCATATCCGGCAGATAGGCCTTTTTCAGGGAATCAAACATGGGTCACCTCCGCGATGATACGCTGTTATAATTGAACCACATTGTCGGCTTCGGGATCGAACTCCTCTTTCAGGATCCGGTCCAGGGGTTTTTCCGAGACGGTCTTGGGGATCTCGTTCACGATCTGCAGATAGGTGGGCACGCTGTTGCGCTCCAGTCCTTTCAGGCAGGCCTGCTTGACACTGTCGATATCGATCCCGCCGCCGACAAACGGCGCCACTGCCGCCACCAGGTCGCTCTCCCCGGGTGCGCCCGAGGAAGCCGGCACCCCGTAGACACACACCTCGGACACGGAATCCTCTTCGCCGATGACCTTTTCCACCAGGTCGGGCTGAATAAAGTCGCCCTGCCGCCGCAGGCCGCCTCCCTTGCGGAAATCAAAATAGAAAAAGCCGTTTTCATCCTGGTGACAGATGTCGCCGCTGCGCAGCCAGCCGCCCCGGGTTTTCTCCTCGGAAGCCGCGGCATTTCCGTGATATTCCACCTCGGTGGTGCCGGTCGCCATGCGGCTGATCAACTCTCCCTTTTCACCGGGCGGCAGCTCCTGGTCGTTTTCATCGACGATCTTCATCTCCACCATGCCCTCGGGCGGCTTGCCGAAAGAGCCGATGGGGCCGGAGCCCGGGGGATTGTGCGCCAGCCCCCCTTCCACGGCGGCGTACCATTCATGAATCTTGACGCCGAACCGCTTTTCAAAGTCTTCCCAGATGGCCTGGGGGGTGCCGGCGCTGATGACCTTGCGGACGGGATTGTCGCCGTCATCCGGCCGGACCGGCTCGTTGTAAATACCGGCCATCATGCCGCCCAGCCGGGAAAAGGGGGTACAGTCGTATTTGCGGCAGATGTCCCAGATGCCGCTCTTGGTGAACCGTTGCCCGATAACCTCCGGCCATCCTCTGGCCCGGGGGGGGAA
>CAYTQK010000048.1:0-15598 GCA_964439745.1 uncultured Desulfobacterales bacterium | reverse complement strand
GGATCCGTTGGCCCGACGGCTTCTTTCCGCAGAAATTTCCTTTTATTGATTATAAAACAGTAATTGTGCCATCGGAAAGACAGGACGGAAAAAAAATTTGGAACGACCGCTTGGCGGGGGGTAACAAAAAATCGACAAAAAAAAGAAAGCGGGTGGGACACCAGAAGACGTTTCAAACAGTGAAACTATTGCAGGCTATGTTTCACTTTTGGGGACTGTAATGGCCAGTTTTTTCATTTTCCGCCACAGGGTGCTCCGGCTGATTGGCTTTTCTTTCCCGTCCCTGGTGATAATCCGGGCGGAGACATCGATCTGCGGCTCCTTGCCGGAAAGCGTTTTTTTCAGGGCGCAATACCGGGCACAGATATCGGCCCTGAAAACGTCAAAACAGAACCGGCCCACCGCTTCTTCCCGGGTAAAACCGGTGATGACTTCCGCCGCCCGGTTAAAGGAGGTGATCCGCTTTTCCATGTCGATGGTGAAGACCCCGTCGCTGACGCTTTCCAGAATGGTGCAGCAGGGAGAACGGACCAGGGAGGTGATATCACAAAAAGCGGCCGGGCTTTTTTCCAGAGAACCGTTGCCGCTGTTTTTCTGAGACTTTCCCATAACCTGTGCCACAAAACCGTTGCTGATATAAGATTCTGCCAACTATACAGGTACGATATGGCAAAAATATCATAATGTCAAAACAACCTCGGTAGCTGCGAATACAAACCCGGAACGAATTACGTAAATCCGGCTGCACACCGGATGAATGCTTTTTCAAAGAACAACAACTTGGCTCCCGGCTATATGCAAAGACCTAACCGGACAACACTGCCAAAAATCACAAAAAACTTGCATTCTTTCCGGATTCTTGTAAAATTATAAATAATATAGATAGGCTGTTTTCTTCCCTGTAAATAAACGTGAATCCGCAGCCAGCGAATATATATTTTTCGCAAAATCGAAGATACAGGGGGCGGGCAATGCGTTTATCGATACAAACCGATTTTATTTCATTATGAAACCTGCCATAAGGCACAGCATTTCCAATTTTATTATTGCCCTGGCCGTGGTGATCAGCCTGGTGCTGACCGGAGTATGCCCGGCGCTGGCGACCAAGGCCGGGAAAACCACCTGCACTCAAAAAGCAAATCCGGAAAAAGGCATCACCCTGCCCGCTCCCGGCACCTGCCGGGTCGCTTCCTGCCCGACCCGGGGAAAGCACTGGTTGCTGCCGCCGAACACCTCATTCCGGCGCTCTCATACAGGACAATGCTGCTCCGGCTGGCTGCCGGTATCCGGCAGTTCACAAGCTGCAGAAGCGCCCGGCCCACATCCGGCCGGCGAATTTTTTCGGGAGCGATCTTTCGCCTGCCATCCTCCTCCTCCCTCGTATTGCCTTCACTGCGTCTATCTCTGTTAAACACTTCTTTTTTCCCCCATTCCAAGGCAATGGTGCGGTTTATGCCACCCTTCCCGGAATTTCCATTGTTTTATCAAACCTTGGCTGATTGATCGTAAAAAAGGAGTGAATACCGATATGTTTCAGGAAATTTTAATAACCGTGAACCAGATGATGAGCGGCAGCCTGGCTGTCGCTGCCGTGGGCGCCTTTGCCTGGGGCATGATCAGCGTTCTGTTTTCTCCCTGCCACCTGGCCTCCATCCCCCTGATCATCGCTTACGTCGGCGGCCAGCAGACCGCCCTGCAGCCGAAACGAGCCGGATGGTATGCCGGGGCCTTTTCCCTGGGCCTTTTCATTACCATTGCCGCGGTGGGCATTGTCTGCGCCCTGCTGGGCCGCATGCTGGGGGATGTGGGAGTCTGGCTCCAGGTAGCGGTGGGAGCTGTGCTGATCTGGGTGGCGCTCGGCATGATGGGCGTCCAGGCCTGCACCATGTCCGGCGGGCCGCTCTACCGGCTCAAACTCCGGGGCATCCACGGGGCCTTTGGCCTGGGACTGGCCTACGGAATTTTGTCCGGTTCCTGCACCTTCGGCTTTATCGCGCCCATCCTGGCCATTGTCACCGTGCAGCAGGAGATTTTTGCCGGATCCGTGATGATGCTGCTGTTTGCCCTGGGCCATTGCCTGCCGATCGTCTTTGCCGGCAGCTCCGCGGCGGCGGTGCGGCGACTGACCGAAAGCGCCGCCTGGCAGGGGGCGGGCGCGTGGTTTCGCAAGGGCGCCGGAGCGGTCATCGGGTTGCTGGGTGTCTATTTTATCGTCAGCCCCCTGGCCGGGGTTGTCTGATAATCTGATGGAATTGATATGATGGTCTCGTAAAAAGTTCAAGATCAAGGCGCAGGGTTTTTCGAGGAATGCAGCGTCCTTAGCAGTACGTGAAATTACGAGAAAAAAGCTGCAACGCAGATATTGGACTTTTTACGAAACCGTCAATTGATATGAGAAGCGGAAAAGCAACCGCCCGGGTGAGATGCGCGAACATTCCGGGCTATTGGGCATCCTCCTCCGGATCGGCCTGGAGCGGTACACCCAGTTCTTCCAGCTTGTTGACAATGCTTTTTTTATCCATATAGCCCACGTGGCGCCCGACTTCGTTACCGTCCCGATCAAAGAAGATCTGGGTCGGAATGCCCCGGATACCGAAACGCTGCGCCTGTTCCCGATGTTTCCAGACATCGATGAAGACAATGGCGGCCCGGCCGCGGTACTTTTCTTTCAGCTCCTTGAGAATTGGCGCCATCATTTTACAGGGAACGCACTTGTCGGCTCCCAGGTCCAGCATGGTAACCATGTCCGGCACGGGAACCTCGGGTATGCCGGATTCACCGGCGTCCCCGGCCATGGCCGGAATGGTCGCGGCGCAGCAGAAAATCACCATGACCGCGACCAGCATCTGTTTGGTCCGAATAAAAATTGTGGTTTTCAAGTCTCTCATAAATTCTCCTTCAGGTTTTGTTTGTTTCGCAGCCTTTGCGGCAGAGCAGTTCTCCCTGGCCGCACTCCCGGGTTTCAAACTGCAAGACAGGATGATCAATTCCGAATTTTTCCGACAGCATGGCTTCGATGGCGGCCGCCAGGCTTTCGGTGGCGCTGACCATCTGGTCGGGCACCACCACGTGGCCGGTCAGGGCCAGCGTTCCGTTGCCCAGGCTCCAGGCGTGGAGGTGATGAAGTCCCTGAACTCCTTCCATGGCCTCCATCTCGTCCCTGAGAGCCTCCAGGTCCAGGCCGGAAGGAGTGCCGTTCATGAGAACATGGACGGCCTCTTTCAGGAGAGCGGCTGCGTTCCAGACGATGTAAACCACGATAGCCAGGCTGAGAGCCGGGTCCAGCCAGGGCAGCTCAAAAAACCTCATCACCAGGGCCCCGACCAGGACCGCCACCGAGGTCAGCATATCCCCGAGCATGTGCAAAAAGGCGCCGCGGGCGTTCAGGTTGTGGCTGGAATCGCGGTAGAGCAGCCAGGCGGAAAGGCCATTGCCGACGATTCCCACCAGGGCCAGCCCGGCCACCAGATCCACGGCCACGACAGTGGGATGGGCCAGGCGCTTCAGCGCTTCTACGGCGATATAAACCGAGGCGGCGCCCAGCAGCCCGGCGTTAACCACGGCGGCCAGTATCTCCAGGCGCTGCAACCCGAAGGTGTGTCGCAGGGTCGGCCCCTTGCGACCGGCTTTATCCGCGGCATAGGCGATGACCAGAGCCGCAAAATCGCTCAGGTTATGCACCGCGTCCGAGATCAGGGCCACGCTGCCGGCCAATATCCCGCCGGCGATCTGAACCGCCGGAATGAAGAGGTTGATGAGCATGGCCAGCAACAGCCGGCTGCCCAGGGTTGAGGGATGATGATGGTGCTGTTCAGACATTGTATGACTTTTCGATATTGTTTTTTTCCTAAACAACCTGGGATCAGGAAGAGTCGCGGGCGATAAGACCCTCTCCCGTTGGCGTCTGGAGACGACCAACAGAAAGTTTTTTTCTTGCACCAGAGAACGACGATGACCGGAACAATCCACAGCGGCGAGAACAGTCCGGAAGGCTCAATCAATGGCTGTGGTGGCGGTGTCAGACAACATCTTCTTTTTGGGCAGGGGCTTGCCGATCCGGCGCCGCCAGCGATCGCGGCAGCTGTTCCACAAAGGCCCGGATTTCATCGCGGACCCGACGGTAATGAGGCAGGGCCTCTTCTTCGGTGGCGGCCTGTCGCGCCAGGGCCGGGGGGTCGTCAAATCCGACATGCACCCGCCGGGTCGCTCCCATAAACACGGGACAGGTCTCATTGGCATGCCCGCACAGGGTGACCACGTAATCAAAATTTTTTTCGGGCAGTTCATCGATGGTTTTAGACTGCTGGGCGCTGATATCCACGCCGGCTTCGGCCATGGCTTTTACGGCCAGCGGGTTGAGTCCGTGTTTTTCGATCCCGGCCGAATATGCCTCAATGGAATCGGCTTTGAGTTTCCTGCTCCATCCTTCGGCCATCTGACTACGGCAGGAGTTGCCGGTACATAGAAACAGAATTTTTGTCTTTTCGCTCATGTGAAACCCTTATAGTTTCCAGCCGCGATCCTCTTTATTACCGCAGCCAGGAGGTGACATCCTCTTTTTTGGGGACCTTGCCCACCGATTTGACTTCGCCATTGACCACCACGGCCGGGGTTCCGAAAACCCCGTAACCGGCGATTTCCATGGCATCGGTCACCTTGCTGACATCGACGGTCAGTCCGGATTCGGCCACCGCTTCTTTGACGATTGCCTCGGTCTTTTTGCACTTGGCGCAGCCGGGTCCCAGCACTTTGATCTCCATGATTATTCTCCCTGGTTGTCTTGTCGGATAAAGTTGATGATATTCTTTATTTTGCCGCATACTCCTATCAGGCCGACCGGGTCACGCTGCAGATCTGTTCCCGGTGAATATGGGGCAGTTTTTCCACCAGCGCGGCCACCTCCGCGTCTTCCTCCAGCCAGTAACGCAGATTGCCCAGCAGGCTGGCCGCATATGGATTGCGGCCGCCATCGGCCAGCTGATAATTAACCCACAACCCGTCTTTGGTATAAGCGACCAAGCCGGCCTCTTCCAGAATCTTGAGATGCTTGCTGGCGGTTGACTGGGCCAGACCCAGGGCTTCCCGGATCTCGCAGACGCACATGACCCGGCGCTGCAGCATTTTGACCATTTTGACCCGGTTGGTATCGGACAGGGCCTTCATCACCTTGATAAAATCTCTCATAGCTGCTCCCATATCGTTAATTATGAATATAACGATTCCAGCGTTCCTTGTCAACCCCGGATTCGACCCCGGATTCGACAAAATTATCCGACAAAAAATTCTGATTGCCTTGACGGTCGTTTCCAAATTGGCGAATATCACGGCATTGAGCGATAAACCGAATTGAACTGCCGGAGCGGCCATGATGACTTTACTGAAAATTAACATTCTTCTGGCGGCCATTGCCCTGTGCCGCCACTGTGCGCCTCTTTCGCCGGTCTCCACCTGGGATGCCCAGCAGCAGCCGGCTGCCCAGGCGCCGGCCGAATCGCCGCAACTGGTAAACACGGTGGCCTCCGCAGATTGTTCAATTCCTGGCACTCCTGGTCGCCCAACGGCAAATGGCTGCTGTTCACCTCCAAGGTCAATACCCTGTACACAGAGATCTTTCTGACCCATATCGACGACCAGGGCAGACACCCCGCCGGTGCTGCTGGAGCGGTTCAGCGCCGACGAATTTGCCGCCAACGTGCCCGAGTTCGCCCCCTTTGCCGCGGATACCATCTCCTCCATCAGCCTGGCCGGAGAGTGAGGCCCCGCGCCGGTTGTGCAGCAGAAAAAACTCATGAAATATCCGGATTATCCCCTGCCTTTGCCTGGCGGTATATCAGCAGCTGATCATCCACATTTTCAAACAGCTCGTAGTCTTTGAATAATTCTCTGAACTTTCGGTCCTGCAAAAAATACCTCATAAAATCAAAATATCGCATGTGCAGCGTGGGCTGGGGCATTATATCGACCATGATCAGCTCAGGCGGTGTTTCCACAAGATCGGCGATGATTTTGTCGAAAACATACCGTTCCGCCCTGCCCATCTGGCCAGGTGTATGAAATTGAACGATACGACCGGAATGTCGTGGCTTATCATAAGCCGTCCAGAGCGATGACAGATAGTGAAAGCGGACCGGCCAGGAAGTCCGGGAATAGTTGACAACCGGAAAGGGCAGGGTGACGTTGCTGGTCATGAAATAGACCGGCCGGTCACTGGCGTGCTTTTTTACAACACTGATATATTTTATCAACATGTGCCGGTGGGGATCAAAATATCCGGCTGTCAATTGCTTGATGCCGCCGGCGGTCATGAGTAAAGCACCAATCAGAACAACCACCTTTACGATGTACGGCCGGTACGCTGGTTTAACGCGCTCTGACTTCAACAGCTGAATAAAGACAAAAAAGGCTGCCAGAAAATTTACTGCCAGAAAGGGATAGTAATGATAAAACCAACCCTTTTTTTGGAGGACGGCGGAAAGGTACAACGTGGTTGAGGCGATCAGCAAAATCCGGAAACGGGCAGTGCCCTGGGACGATTCTGTCTGGCAGGACATGAGGACAACAGACGAAATCAGCCAGATGACGGTGGGGTAACGTCTGAGCATGCTGAAGGCACTTACCCCAACATCCTTGTAGATCTCGATCAGAACAGGCAGCAGGGCAAAAAATTCAGCCGCAAACGCCAAAAAAACCAAACCGATGATACCGGCTGTCAGGAAAACAGCGATGTTTTCCGGACGCTTCCAGCCGCAGCAGCGGGCGATGAAAATGACATATATTTCTTCTGCTATCCAGAGAATGAAAAAATACGGCTTTAAACACAGGCCAAGGCCGGCCAGGATGCCGGCAGTTACGGCCAGAATTCTGCCGATCTGTGCACCTTCCGCCCTTGCCATGAGAAGTAAGATATAGGGCGTCACAAAAACAAACATGATATGTTCCCGCTGCCCGAATTCAGACATGGGGAAAATAAAAAAAACGTAAAAACAAACGAACAGAAAAAATAAGCGGATTATCCGGGCTTGTTGATCCAGCAGATACCTGGCAAGTCGGGCGCACAGCAAAAACGAAAAAACAAACAGCAGCAAAAAATAAATGTGAAGAAGCGGCACTTCAAAAACGCCCAGAAACTTTGCCAGCCAGGCCGCCGGGATGTTGATAAAAAAAATCAGGGGTGGATTTACATCAACAATATCTTTGTACAAAACACCACTGCTGACCATTTTTTTCGCCCCATAAAGATACCAGGCAACGTCATGGTTCAGGGGGATCAGCAGAAGATATAAACAGAGCGCGGCCACTTGAATCAGCCAGAAGACTGTTAACGCTAGCGGGATGTAATGACCGTTATTGTTAACCGGTTGGCCGGATTGTTGAAATGTGTCGGGCAGGATGAATTTATTGTTCATGGATCAATAATATAACATATTTGTGTCATCTTATCTTTTGGTAAAAACCAAGACAAATTGAAATTTTCCCCGAATTGGCGAAAGTGCTGATGGTACTGAAAACTTTTCATCCGGATATTTGCGGAAGCCGGTGTTCAGTAAAATCACCTGGTTTAAATAGCGCTGCCGCTTCACTGCGTACCAGGTGTTCATTGGAATGACGTAATAGAATTTTCATGAGAGCGTCAATGCTTTTACCGGTTGTCGTTTTACTGCGCGCCTTGTTCTTTGCCAGAAAAGGGGTCCGATTTTGTTTTTCTGGGTATTATCAAAAAAACAAAAAAAATCTTTTTGCCATTGACTTTTTTCTCCTGCACTGGTATGACCTCTTACCAGAAAGGATAATTACATGTATCAACCGGACAAGCCGCTTTTCAAACCCGCCCAATACGCGGAAGAAACCCTGATTACAGCCATTCTGGACGGAACCTATCCCCCGGGGCAGGCCCTGCCGTCAGAACGCGCCCTGGCCGAAAAGATCGGGGTAACCCGGCCCACCATCCGGGAAGTGCTCCACCGCCTGGCCAAGGACCGCTGGATCACCATTCACCACGGTCGACCCACCCGGGTCAACGATTACTGGCGCCGGGGCGGGATGGGCATCCTCAGCACCCTGGCCCGACACCCCGCCTATCTGCCGGACTCTTTTGTCATCAACCTGCTGGAGATCCGGGCGGTGTTCATGCCGGCCTGCGCCGAAGCGGCCCTGCCCGGCCATGAGGAGGAATTTCTGACCTGCCTGGCCAGGGCCGCGGATATGCCGGCTACTGCCGCGGCCTATGCCGAATTTGACTGGCAACTGCAGGAGCGGATGGCCCGGCTCAGCGGCAATCTGATCTATCCCCTGATCGTGAATGACTTTACCCCGGTCTTCCAGGCCCTGGGCGAAGGCTACTTCAGCCTGCCCGAGGGACGGCGCGCCTCGGCCGCCTATTACCGGCGGTTGACCCGGGCCATTACCGCACAAGGGGATGTGGCCGGCGTGGTGCGGCGGGCCATGGAGGAGAGCATTCACATCTGGAAAACATTTCAACAAGACACCAACGGAACAAAACCATGACACCAACGGAACTGGACAAAAACTGGGATCTGGTCGTTATCGGCGGCGGCGTCACCGGTGCCGGCATCTTCAGTGAAGCCGTCCGCATGGGCCTGCGGGTGCTGCTGCTGGAAAAACATGACTTTGCCTGGGGCACTTCCAGCCGCTCGTCCAAGATGGTTCACGGCGGCCTGCGCTACCTCAAAGAAGGCAAACCCCTGCTGACCCGGGCCTCGGTCAAGGAGCGGCAGCGGCTGCTGGCCGAAGCACCGGGACTGGTCGACCCCCTGGGCTTTCTCCTGCCGGTTTTTACCGACTTCGGCCCTTCCAAGATGGTTATGGGCCTGGGCCTGGCGGTCTACAGCCTGATGGCCCTGGAAAAACAGCACCAGTCCTATGACGCCGGTCAAATCAGCGCCCGCATCCCTTATCTCCGCCGGGAAAACCTCAGCGGCGGTTTTTATTTCAAGGACGCCCAGGTGGACGACGCCCGGCTGGTACTGCGGCTGATCAACGAAGCCGTGGCCGAAGGCGGCACCGCCAGCAACTATACCGCGGCCGAAGAAATTCTCCGGGATCAACAGGGCCGGGTAGCGGGCGTGGCTGTCCGGGACGCCGAAACCGGTCAGACCGCCGAGCTGCGGACCAAAGCCGTCATCAACGCCACCGGCGCCTGGGCCGAAACCCTGCACCCCTCGCCCCGGCGGGGACTGCACCTGCGGCCCCTGCGCGGCAGCCACCTGATTTTTCCCCGGGCCTCCTTCCCGGTGGACGAGGTGGTCAGCTTCATGCACCCGGCCGACAAGCGGCCGGTCTTCATGTTTCCCTGGGAGGGAGTGGCCATCCTGGGCACCACCGACGTGGATCATCCCGGGGATCTCGATACCGACCCGGCCATCACCGCGGCCGAGGCGGATTACCTCATCGAGGGCATGCATTTTATCATGCCGGAACTGCCTCTTGCCAAAACGGACGCTTTTGCCTCCATGGCCGGGGTGCGTCCCGTACTCAGCCGCGGCAAGGCCGATCCTTCCCACGAATCCCGGGAACACGTGGTCTGGGAAAACCAGGGGCTGGTCACCGTCACCGGCGGCAAGCTGACCACCTTTCGCCTGCTGGCCCGGGACGCCCTCAAAACGGCCGCGGAATATCTGCCCCATTGCGCCCTGCCGCCCGACCGGGTGCCCGTTTTCACCCTCCCGGCCGAACGCCCCGGCCGGCCGGATGCGCCGGCGCCGGTCACCCGGCAGCGACTCTACGGCCGCTATGGCAGTCAGGCGGAAACGATCCTGGACTGGTGCCGGGAAAATACCGCCGAAACCGTGGCTGAGACACCGGTGTTGTGGGCCGAGATCGCTTTTGCCGCGGCCCATGAACAGGTGCGTCACCTGACCGACCTCCTCCTGCGCCGGGTGCGGCTGGGGATTCTGGCCCCGGAAGGCGGCGCCGACCACCTGGACCGCATCGGGGAACTCTGCCGGCCGTCTTTGGGCTGGGACGAGGCCCGCTGGAAAAAGGAAAAAGCCGCTTACCTGGACATCTGGCAGAAATATTACGGTCCGCCGGCAGAAGACCGACAATAAACAAATTCCGCGAGAGTACCCATGACCAGAACCCTCCTTTCCATCGACTGCGGCACCCAGAGCCTGCGGGCACTGCTCTTTTCGTCGACCGGCGACCTGCTGGGCCGGGCGCAGGTGGAATACGAACCCTATTTCAGTGAAAAGCCCGGCTGGGCGGAACAGGATCCCGAGGTGTTCTGGGACAGCCTCTGCCAGGCCTGTCAGCAGCTGCGGCAGGACCAGCCGGGCCATTTCGCGGCCGTGGCCGGCATCGGCGTGACCACCCAGCGGGCCAGCATGATCAACGTCGACCGCCAGGGCCGGCCCCTGCGGCCGGCCATCATCTGGCTGGACCAGCGCAAAGCCGTGCCGCCCTATCACCCCCGGGGGATCATCAAGCTTGCCCTCAAGGTGATCAGCAAGGAAGAGGCCATCCTGCGGCTGCAGGCCGAGGGCAAGGCCAACTGGATCCGCCAGAACCAGCCTGGCATCTGGCGGGCCACCCACAAGTACCTGCAGGTATCCGGCTTTCTCAACCACCGCCTGACCGGGGTGTTCGCCGATTCGGCGGCCTCCCAGATCGGCCATATTCCCTTTCACTACAAAAAAATCCGCTGGGCCCGCCGATACGAACTGCCGGCCCGGTTTTTCCCCATCGAGACTGACAAGCTGCCGGAAATTGTACCCCCGGGCGAGCCCATCGGCACGGTATCGGCGGCTGCGGCCGAGCAGACCGGTCTGGCAGTGGGCCTGCCGGTAATCGCCGGCGGCTCGGACAAGGGCTGTGAAACCATCGGGGCCGGGGTTATCGACCCGGCCGTGGTCAGCCTCAGTTTCGGCACCACCGCCACCGTTCAGACCACCACCGCCAGGTATTGCGAACCCATCCGGTTCATGCCGCCCTATCCGGCGCCAATTCCCGGGTATTATAATCCGGAAGTGGAGATCTTCCGGGGCTTCTGGATGATCACCTGGTTTAAAAAAGAATTCGCCTTTGAGGAGGTCCAGGAAGCCAAAAGCCGGGGCATTGCCGCCGAGATGGTTCTGGACCGGCACCTGGCTGAAACCGATCCCGGCGCCATGGGCCTGGTGGTCCAGCCGTACTGGAGTCCCGGCCTGGAGCATCCGGCGGCCAAGGGGGCCATGATCGGTTTCGGCGACGTCCATACCAAGGCCCACATTTACCGGGCCGTGATCGAGGGGCTGGGCTATGGCCTCCGGGACGGGCTGCGCAAAATGGAAAAAGCCTGCCGGACCCGGGTCACCGCGGCGGCCGTGTCCGGCGGCGCCGCCCAGAGCGACGAGATCTGCAAAATCGCGGCCAGCATCTTCAACCTGCCCATGGTCCGGGGCAAGACCCACGAGACCTCCGGCCTGGGCGCGGCCATCGTGACCGCCGTGGGGGTGAAGCTGTTTGACTCGTTTTCCGAGGCCATTGAAAACATGGTCTCCGAGACGCGCCGCTTTGAGCCGGATCCGGCGGCGGTACAAATTTATGATCAGCTTTACGAACGGGTCTACCAGCGCATGTATACCGCGCTGGCGCCGCTGTACCAGGACATCAGAGAAATTACCGGCTATCCGGAATAACCGCAACCATCATGGTTGGCAATATTTACCTGTGGAGGCACCATGAGCGACGACAAATCATTTACGCCCGACTGGATCGACACTCCGCCCGAACCGGGCACCTTTCGGTCCATTTTCAAATGGGGGGCGCCGGATCAGACCAAGCATCCCAGCGCCGGCTTTTACCGGGCCATCAAGGAGGCCCTGGCACTGACCGACGCCGATTTTCAGCAGCCGGACCGGACCGGGGAAGAAAAGGTTTCCGCCGACATCCCCCCGGCCCTGCCGGCCGGGGATGTGGCCGCCCTGGAGCAGATCGTCGGCGCGGAGAACATCGCCACCGAGACCTTTGACCGCCTGAAATACTCTTCCGGCAAGGCCATGGAAGATCTCTTAAAGCTGCGGGAAGGAAAACTCGAAAACCTGGCCGACGTGGTGGTTCATCCCCGGCACAAAAAAGACGTGCAGGCCATCGTGGCCCTGTGCCACGAGCGAAAAATTCCGCTTTATATTTACGGGGGCGGCAGCTCCGTTACCCTGGGGCTGGAATGCGTGCGCGGCGGGGTCTCCCTGGCCCTGGGCACCCACATGAACCGGGTGCTGGAATTCAACGAAACCAACCAGACCATTACCGTCGAACCCGGCCTGATGGGTCCGGACTACGAGGCCGCCCTGAACAACGCCCCAGAGCGGTTCGGCGCGGCCCACCGGTACACCGGCGGCCATTTTCCCCAGTCATTTGAGTTTTCCTCGGTGGGCGGCTGGGTGGTCACCCTGGGCGCCGGCCAGGCCTCTTCCTACTACGGCGATGCTTACGACCTGGTTATCAGCCAGGAATACGTCACCCCGGCGGGCTCCTTTACCACCCGCCCCTTTCCCGCCACGGCCACCGGTCCCAAGGTCAACGATATCATGAAGGGCAGCGAGGGCTGTTTCGGCGTGCTGGTGGGCGTAACCATGAAAGTTTTCCGGCATTTTCCAAAAAACCGCCAGCCTTTTGCCTATATGCTGCCGGACTGGAAAGCCGCCGTGGCGGCGGTGCGGGAGATCTGCCAGGGAGAGTTCGGCATGCCTTCCATCCTGCGCATCTCCGACCCGGAGGAAACCGACGTGGCCCTGAAGATGTTCGGCATCGCCGGCTCGCCCTTAGACCGGCTGATGATCCTGCGCCATCAGCGGCCCGGCCAACGCTGCCTGCTCATCGGCCAGGCCGACGGCCGGAAGACTTTTGCCGTACAGGTGAAAAAAAACGTCAAAAAAATCTGCCGGTCCCAAGGCGGCATGTACCTGACCAGTTATCCCATGAACAAGTGGATGCACGGCCGCTTCAGCGATCCCTACATGCGGGAGGATTTAAACGATTACGGCGTCATCATTGATACCCTGGAATCCTCGGTCACCTGGGACAACCTGCATCACCTGCACCAGGGTGTCCGTGCCTATATCAAGGATCATCCCCGGACCATCTGCATGACCCATGCCTCCCATTTTTACCCCCAGGGCACCAACCTCTACTTCATCTTCATCCGGCCGGCCATGACCACCGAGGAGTTCCTGGCCTTTCAGCGGGGAATCATCGACCGCATCGAGGAACACGGCGGCTCGCTGAGCCACCACCACGGGGTGGGCAAAATGATGGGCCCCTGGATGGAGCGCCACCTGGGCGCCGAACAGATGGCCGTGCTGCGGGCCATCAAGGACCATTTTGATCCCCGCCACGTCATGAATCCCGGCGGCACCCTGGGATTAAATGGATAAAAACCTGTCCCAGAGAAACAGGCTGTATAAATAAAACAAAAAAAGGGGCACGGTCGGATCGACCGTGCCCCTTTGCTTTCCTGACCAACAGGGTTACCGCGCAATTCCCGGGAACCCTGTTGGCCGGCAAATCAGCTTTGGAGACGCGCCGCGTTGTTTGTTTATCAGACGACGCCGGCGTATATGAAATACACCGAATCGCCGACGACACAGCCAACGCAGAAAGGACTTTGATTTGGAATTGGTATTACATCATTTCCAGGACAGTGGCCATCGAAACCCCGCCCCCGCCGCAGAGGGTGGCCATGCCCAGGGACTTGCCGCGTTTTTTCATGGCATACATCAGTGAAACCATGATGCGGGCGCCGGTACAGCCGACCGGATGACCCAGGCCGATGCCGGAACCGTTGACATTGGTGATTTCCCGGTTCAGCCCCAGTTCCTTCTCACAGCCCAGGTACTGGGCGGCAAAGGCTTCGTTGAGTTCGATCAGTTCAAAGGCGTCCAGGGACAGATCAGGGTTTTTGTCCAGCAGGTCATGCACCGCCGGCACCGGGCTCAAGCCCATTACGGACGGATGACAGGCGCCCCGGCCGGTGGCCCGGATTCTGGCGATGGGCTGCAGGCCCAGTTCCGCGGCCTTATCCGCGGACATGATAATCATGGCGGCGGCCCCGTCGTTCAGACCGGAAGAATTGCCGGCGGTTACCTTGCCAATCTTGGGAATAAACGCCGGCGGCAGCTTGGCCAGCTGATCCATGGTGGCGCCGGGCCGGAAATGCTCATCCTTGTCAAAAACAATGGGCGGCTTGCCCTTTTTCTGGGGGATTTCGACGGGAATGATCTCATCGGCAAAATCCCCCTCATTGGTGGCCCGCTCCACGTTGTTGTGGCTGCGCACGGCGATCTCGTCCATCTCTTCTCTGCTGATATCCTTGTAGGCGGCTACCATTTCGGCGGTATGTCCCATGATATAGGGCTTGCCGCGGAGCTGATCGATCACCTCGCCTTCCTTGAGCGGACCGTCTTCGGGATGGGGAATAATATGGGAACCGCAGTGCAGCCCGCGGATAAGGGCATCCACAAAGGTTTTGTCCTGGAGGCGGCAGCCCCAGCGGGCATCCTGGACGATATAAGGCACGCCGGACATGTGCTCCACCCCGCCGGCCAGAATGACGTCCGCCATGCCGGCCTGGATCATGGCCATTCCGCTCAACACGGCTTCCATCCCGGAAATGCAGACACGGTTGATGGTCACGGCCGTAATTGAATCAGGAATCCCGGCCAGCAGGGCACCGACCCGGCAGACATTCATGGAATCGGCCGGATCCAGGCAGCAGCCGAAGCGCACATCATCAATAATACCGGCGTCAATCCCGGCGCGGGCCACGGCTTCCTTCATGGCCACGCTGGCAATATGGGAGGCATGCATGCTTTTCAGGGTACCACCGAAGGTACCGATGGGGGTTCTGCAGGCAGAAACAATGACAACATCCTTCATGGGACTCTCCTTTCTACTGATGATCATCTGTTTACTTCATCTTTACCAGGGGAAATTGTATTTTTGCAAACCACAACACAAATTTTTAATAATATCCAGGGACCGAACGAAAGTCAATCTTTTTGATGCCCGGGAAGGCGGCAGAAAAGCGGATAACGCCAAAAAAAAACCCGGAATCAGCTGCTGTGGCGCATTTGATTCCGGGTTTTAAAAGTAATCCGGCGGCGACCTACTCTTCCACCCAGTTGCCCGGGCAGTACCATCGGCGCAAGAGAGCTTAACTTCCGTGTTCGGTATGGGAACGGGTGTGACCTCTCTGCCATAGCCACCGGAAAAAATTTATTTTGTCAAACAGATATAAAGCGTTTTTAGAAAGTACATGGAGACTGGCAAAAAAAATTGTGGCTAAGCCGCACGGCCGATTAGTACCGGTAAGCTGAATTCATTGCTGAACGTACACCTCCGGCCTATCAACCTTGTCATCTTCAAGGGGTCTTCAGTTCCGATGTTGCCATCGGAAGGGATATCTTATCTTGAGGCTGGCTTCCCGCTTAGATGCTTTCAGCGGTTATCCATTCCAAACGTAGCTACCCAGCAATGCCGCTGGCGCGACAACTGGACCACCATTGGTTTGTCCATCCCGGTCCTCTCGTACTAGGGACAGCTCCTCTCAAATATCCTGCGCCCGCGAAAGATAGGGACCAAACTGTCTCACGACGTTTTA
>CAYTQK010000047.1:0-15600 GCA_964439745.1 uncultured Desulfobacterales bacterium | reverse complement strand
CGAGGAGCGCAGCGACGTGGCAATCCTGTCCATCTGCGAAGCGACGACTTCTTGCCCGGCCGCCCCTCTACTCCGCGAACGGGGCCAGCATGTAGAGCAAATCGCTTTCCCTCGTGGGATACGGGCTCAGGACATGCTGGCGGTACAGTTCGTCGGCCGGAATATCGTTGACCATGGCCAGGCGAAAGGCGTTGACCAGGCCGGCAGCCTGGTCGGACAATACGTGGGCGCCCCGGATCCGGTTGGCCTCGTCCACCAGGATTTTGCAGGCGGCGTGCTTCAGGCCCACCCGGCGATAGGTGGGCCAGCCCAGCCGCGTCTGCTGGCTTTTATAGTACTTGACGCCGGCGGTCAGGAGGGCTTCCTCGGTCTCACCCACCATGCCGTACTGGGGATAGGTAAACAGCAGAAAGGGCGTGGTGTCGTAGTTCATCGGTGCCGGCGGTTCAGTCGAATGGATCTCGGCGGCGATGGTGGTGGCGGCGACGTGGGCTTCGGCGTCGGCCACCCGGGCCAGCTGGATGGTGGCGGCGCAGTCGCCCGCGGCAAATACCCGGGGATTGCTGGTGCGCATGAGGCCGTCCACGGTGATACCCCTGGCGGTGGCGGTGATACCGGCCGCGGCCAGATTAAGCGCTTCAATCCGGGGCACCCGCCCGGCCCCGTGCACTACCAGGTCGGCTGCCAGGATCTCGCCATCGGCAAATCGGATTTCAAACTCTTCCTTTTTTCGAAAAACGGCCTCGATCCGCACGCTGGTCCGGATGGTGATGCCGTCCGCGGCCGAGGCGGCGCAGAGTTCTTCCACCAGATCGGCGTCAAACGGCCCCAGGGGCCGCGGGGCCGCCTCCAGGATGGTGACGGCCGTATCCGGACCGCCCAGGCGGGCGGCAAAATGGGCGAACTCGAAACTGATAAAGCCTCCCCCCACGAACACCAGGCGCCGCGGCAGGCGCTCCAGATCTAAAAATTCATTACTGGTCACCAGGTGCTGGCTCCCTTCAAAGGGCAGATCCATGGGCCGGGCGCCGGCGGCGATGATATAGTAACCGGCCCGGACATGGCGGTCCCCCACCTGGAGGGTGGCCTCATCGACAAAGGCGGCCGGGGCCTGCCACAAGGTGATACCATGGCCGGCAAACTGGCGAATCGTTCCTTCCGGAACTTTATCGGTAAAACTCCGCTTGTGGGCCTGGATGGCGCCCCAGTCGGCCTGCGGCGGCCGGGCCACGCCCTTGTCGGCCAGGTGCCGGGAGCGGGCCAACAGCTCGGCCATTTCATAAAAATACTTTTTCGCCTGGCACCCGGCCAGGATGCAGATTCCGCCGGGCCGGTCGCTTTCCTCCACCACGGCCACCGCCATTCCCTGGGCGGCCAGGTCAAAAGCGGCGGTCTGCCCGGCCGTGCCGGCACCGATGATCACCACGTCATAGTTTTCCATGGCATTGCCCCATTTCACGTTGTTTTCACCATGGTATCATTGATGGACGATGCGGCCAAGCGGTGTTGGCTGTGCACGGAACCGGTGCGAATATTTGATGATCACGAAGCAATTCACTCGTGAAGCGGCTTTTTTCCGGGGGCCCTGCTTCAGCGGTAGCGCAGGTAATAGGAATGAACATACCAGACGAATCCGGCCAGGCCCGCGAAAAGATAGTACTTGGCGCCGGGAATGTCCAGAACCACCATGCGGGTGTTAAAGGCCTCCCCGCTGATCAGCCGGGCCAGGGGATCGTATTCGGAATCATTGATGACCACCTTGGCCTCGGTGGCATACGATTCGTGGATGACCTCCCTGGGCCGGAACATCCAGACCGGCTGCAGCAGCCAGAAGAACTGGAGCGGGCCGCCGATGTTGAAGGTCTTGTGATCAAAGACCGGAGCCGGGCTGTCCTGGCGCGCCTGGTTCACCGAATCAAAGCGCAGCACTTCCACCCCGCGGCGGCGGACGGCAGCCTCGATGTGGCCTTCCTTTTCGGTGAAGGTGAAGTCGCCCCATTTTTTGGGATAGCCCAGGATTTCCCGGCCATAGATCAGGGCGGTGTCGTCATCCACCACCATCCAGGGGCAGTGCAGCCCCTTGCCCAGGGGCGTTTTGACGTGAATCAGCAGCGCTGCTTCGTGGTAGGGCACCGTGAAAGAGGTCCTGGTATAATCCACGATGAACAGGGTACCCCGGGGGTTGTCACCGGTCCACATGCCCAAAGGCAGGATCTTGCGAGTCTCTTTTTTGTCCAGGGGCACGTCGGCCAGGACAAACCGGGCGTCGTCCCATAAATTGGTGCCCCGGCCCAAGGGACGGGTGACCCGGCCGAATGATTGCCGAAAGGTGGGTAGTTTGTGCCTGCTCATGGTGCCTCCTTGGTTTGTTGCGATAACGGCAACGATGAACATCCCCGGAAATACCGGCCAATATAGAACAGTGGAAAAAGGCTGCGGCCGGCACCGTTACACCGGGGCGACCGCCCCGTCCGACCGGGCCAGGCCGGCGATGGCGCACCCCTTGAGATTGGCATCCGCCACGGTCTGAATCTGCACTTCCATCTCGTTCCGGCCGGATCGGGTCAGCAGTTCCCGGAGAGTTGACTCCACGATTTTTCGGTACCGGGGATGGGCCTGAAACAAGCCGCCTTCAGCGGTGACGCAGACAGAACCGGCACCGGTGGCTTCCCCCATTACGATAACCGCGCCGGTCAGGGCGGCGGCGATCAGCCGGGCTGATCGCTCCACAATCTGGCGGGCCAGGTTCGCTTCGGTATCCGAGGGCTTGTTTTTGTCCTCGAAGGCCAGTTCAAACAGGGCTGCAGCGCCCCGCTCCGGATCAATATCGCTCTCCGGGCAGGCCTGCAGAAACAGGTAAGGCAGATAATACCCCGAAACGGCCTTTTCAAACCGCTGGCAGGTGGGGTTGTGCGTGGCCGCGTCCAGGCTGGTATCCAGCCGGGTCAGGTGCGGGGGATGAAAATTGCCGGATTCCAGATTTATGGGCAAGGGAGCCTGCCAGGAGAGCTTGTCCGCCAGCTTGGGCACCTGGGCCGGCGGCAGCAGCAGGGCCATATTGGTGCCGGTGCCGGCAACCAGGCCGATGTGCGCCTCGGCCGGCGTCTCAGCCCGTCCGGCCAGCAGGGCGGCCACGGTATCGTTAATGACCCGCAGCTCTTCGCCCAACAGGCCGGGATCGGCCAGGTTGAGGTGGTTGCGCAAGAGCATGCCGGCTTTCTGACCGATGGTGTCACGGACAAGAAGCTCCTTGGTCCAGCCGAGGATCTCGGCGTCGCCGTCCGGCGTCGGCCGGGACGGGTAGGAAAAACAATAGCCCACCGGAAGATCCCGGGGCGGATTCAACGCCAAAACAACGTCAGCCAGGGCTTCCAGAAAAGTGGTCAGTTCGGTGGGCGTGCCCCGGCAGACCGGAATCTCGCGACTGACCGGCCCCTGGTCAACGCTCAGCCGCCCCTGGTCGTCCAGGGACACCACCGCCGCCCGGGCATTGGTTCCGCCGACATCAACAGCCAGGACCCGGCCCGTTTCCGGCGGGGGATCCAGGGGAACATAGGTGGGAATGGCCAGGATCTCGGCATTGTCCGCACCCAGTCCGAGACGGATATCCCGGGCCATGCAGCCGGCGATATCAAGCAGCTGATCACGGGAAAGAGAAAAAGGCATTATGAGCGATACCCCGGCCTACAGGTCGCCCTGGGTGGAAGCAAACAAGCCCACCACCGCGGCGATGACCAGCACCTGGATGATCCAGCCGATGAGGCAGACGCCCACCGCCCGCAGGGTGCTCTGATAATCCAGGGCCTGACGCACGGCGATGATCATGGCCACCAGCATCCAGATGCCGCCGATCAGCATGATCACCGGTCCCAGCACGGGGATAATGGCCAGAATCCGGATTATCCCGGGCGCGCTGGAAAAACCGATGGTGCGCAGCAGTTCACCGGGGCTGGATTCGGTCTGGGGTTCGGGCAGCATCTTGGTGCCGATCAGGTAGGTCAGCCAGGCCCAGATGAACCAGCCTGCCAGGGCCATGATGGTACCGATAACAAGGCCGCTGATACCGGCAGTGCCGATGGTGCCGATGCCGGCCGCCAGGCTGGCAAGGACCACCACGGTCATGGCCTGCCCCATGGTTGAAGGATCCGCTTCCACCTCTTCATACAGGGCCACGTCCAGTTTGGACGCCCGAATCATGCGATCAATCAGTTGCTGCATCATTCTCTCCTTTGCTTGAATATGGCTCTATGCTGATAAAAAATTTTTCTGCATACGCTCCTTTTGGATCAAACATAACAGGTAGAAAGACAGGGTGCAAACAAAACCCGGGAACCGGTTTTGGCACAGCCCATGGGGGGATACGCTCCCGAAGACTTTCCGGACATTGCCCGGCAACGGTTCCGGATTGACACGGCCGGCCGGGGCTACAGAAAATACCCGTCAAGAGCAGTGCCGCAGTCCGGGCAGCGCCCCTCCTGCAGGCGATTGTGCCGCAGGGTCAGTCCGTAGCGCTCCACCACCGGGGAACCACAGTCCGGGCAGAAGGAGTCTTCTCCTTCGCCGGGGAGGTTGCCCCCGTAAACGTACCGCAGGCCCGCTTCGCGGCCGATCTCCCGGGCGCGGCGCAGGGTGGCCGGCGGGGTGGGCGGACGGTCCCTGAGCTGGTGGGCCGGAGGAAACCGGCCGACGTGCCAGGGAATTTCCCGGCCCACGGTACGGATGAACGAAGCGATCTCCCGCAGCTCCTGCTCCTCGTCGTTCAGCCCGGGAATGACCAGGGTGGTCACCTCCACCCAGACGCCCAGCGATTTCATCAGGCGGATGGTCTCCAATACCGGCTCCAGCCGCGCCCCGCAGATCTTTTTGTAAGTCTTGTCGGAAAACGATTTCAGGTCAATGTTGATGGCATCCAGGCAGGAAGCGATCTTTTGCGCGGCTTCGGCACTCATGTAGCCGTTGCTGACAAAAACGTTCTTGATCCCCTCTTCCTGCGCCAGTACCGCCGTATCATAGGCAAACTCATAGAAAACCGTCGGTTCGGTATAGGTATAGGCGATGGAGGCGCAGCCCGCGTCCCGGGCACCGGCCACGATCTGTTCCGGGGTTCGCGCGCGGCCGATGATGCGGCCGTTGTTTTCGTGGGGATATTGCGAAATATCCGAATTCTGGCAGTGGCTGCAATGAAAATTACAGCCCACCGTGCCGATGGAAAAGACGCGCGTGCCGGGCAGAAAATTAAACAGGGGCTTTTTCTCGATGGGATCGACATGCTCGGCAATCACCTGGCCGTAAACCAGGCTGTACAGGGTGCCGCCCTGGTTTTCCCGAACGCCACAGATGCCCCTTTGGCCGTCCTTGATCCGGCATTGATGAGCGCACAGACGGCATTGCACCTGGCTGTCATCCAGAACATCAAAAAACATGGCAGGTTTCATGAGAATCACCCCGCTTGTTTTATCCGCTTATTGGCGTCGATGCGGATTGACCACGGTTACGGGAACCGGAGATTTTTTGACCACGTTGTCGGCGACACTGCCGAAAATGGCATGCTCCAGTCCCTTGCGCCCATGGGTTCCCATGATAACCATGTCGATCTCTTCTGATTCAATGATTTGGAGAATTTCCGTGGCCGGGTCCCCCGAAATCAGCATGCGTTTAAAGTTGGGGCAACTCTGCATATCCCGGGTACAGATTTTGTCCAGGGCTTTTTCCGCGCCTTGCTGGGCCTCCTCCTGGAACTTCTTCATGGAGGTATGCGGCAGATAGCCGATTCCCCACTTGCCGATATTTTCCACTACGTGCAGCAGGTAGATCTGGCTGTTGTATTTTTCGGCCAGGGACAGCACATACGGCAGAATCTTGGTATAATTTTCGGTCAGGTCCACGGGAAACAGAATTTTTTTGATTTCAACCATGCTTTTATCCCCCTGTTTGTTGAAATTTGCTGAATTGAAGAACCGCAAAGAAATTGTCAAGGTGAAAACTATATTATTACTATAAGCACGACTGTAATAGCTGTCAATTTTTTTTCGGTTATGCAGCTGGGGCGGCCGCTTGCGAATCGTGTTTACAGATTTCGTCAATATTGCTATGAAGAAACTTATAGAGGACCTTCCGGCGCCGCCATCACGGGGACGGCACCGAACAGTGACGGCCTTTTCTTTATGCCACCAATCATATGACAAAACATTTTCCCAGGAAATTCTTCGTTCTCCTGCTGCTGGCCGGGGCCCTGGCATTCTGCTGGCAGCTGGCCGTCAATGTTTTTCTGACAGAATATGTGGAAAGCCGGCTAATACCTGAAACCGCGGCGCGATACGGGATCGATGCCGCCCGGGTGGAAATCGTCAAGATTGGACTGGACGAAATCGTGATCAGCCCGGTCCGCCTGGGACAGCCGGAGCGGCCCTTCCTGGAAGCGACCGCGGTCACCATCCGGTATACGCCCTGGGGACTGTTCCAGCGGCACATCGAAGAAGCGGCCGTGCGGGGTCTGACACTTAACGCTGATCTCCGGGAGGGCACCCTGACCCTGCCGGGATGGCAGCGGCCGGCAAATTCACCGGAACCGGCCGGCGAGGAACCAGGGAAAGCTGCCGCAGCCTTTTCCTGGCCGGTAACCTGCGGCAAGCTCTCCCTGGGACCGGCCATGATCAACCTGACCCTGCCGGACCGGAGAATTCAACTGCCCCTGTCCCTGGTTCTGACCCCGGCCGATCAGACCATGGAGGTCATCGACGGCCGGCTGCACCTGCCCTGGCGCGGCCAGCCGATCACCGTGGAGGCCCGGGCCGAACTGGACCCCGGCCTGGTCACAGCGCGGCTGACGGCCCCTTCGCTGGACCTGGACCGGCTGTCCGATTTCACCGCCGCCCTGCCCGGCCTTGATCTGAGCGGGACCGCCGCCGTCAACGGTCACCTAGAGGCGCGCCTCCGTCCGAATACTTCGCAGCCGGTCTCCCTGATCCGGGCCGGCCTGGAACTGGAACTGGCCGCCGGCCGGCTGGAATATCAATCCCTCCGGCTGGAACCGGACGATTCCACGGCAGCCGTTCGGCTGGCGCTGGACCGGTCCGAAGACAATGCCTGGAAAATAACCCTTGCGAATCTGCGGCTGGAGCAGCCGGCCTTTCTGCGGCTGGACCGCCTGCAGGCACGGATGCTGCCCGTTCCCGCTTCCGACCGGTGGCAGGGAGATTTCGCCGCCGATCTGGCTCCGTCCCCCGGTGTCAGCAACCAGTCCCCGGCGCTGCTGGACCCTCTGAAGCTGGCCGGCACGGTCCGGGCCTCGCTGTCGGATAGCGGCCGGTGGGAATTGTCTCTTCGCGGCGGCCCGCCCCCGGAAAAATCCAACCCGGCCGAATACCGCTGGCAGGCGGCCGACATCCGGCTGACCCTGCCGGCCCCGGCGCTGACCCTGACCGGGGAAGGCGGCCCCGGCCGGGCGGAGATCAAGGCCGACCTGCGTCTGCCGCGGATTGAAATTTCGCCGGCCGCGGATACCGCCGGCACGGTGAAGCTGGCGGACCTGGCCCTCCAGGGACGGATGAACATGGCTGCGACGACCGGCCAGAGCACCTCTTTTTCCGGAGACCTGCGCCTGTCCACCGGGCAGATTGCCGCCCCGGGTTCACAAGTCACCATCCGCCAGAGCCGGTTGTTCTTGCCGTTGCAATGGCCGGACCCGGCAGCGTCCGGCGGCGAACTGACCATTGGTCCCGTCTCCTGGCAGGGACGGGACCTGGGCGCCTGGCAGGGCACCCTGCGCCAGGCAGGGAAATCCCTGGAACTGGCCGCGGACTACCAGCCCGGCCGGCTGCTGACCGGCTTGACCGGCCGCTTGTCCGCCCGGGTCGACGGAAAAAGCCCGGCGGCCCAAAAAGGCCAAGCCGCCGCAATAGATACCACTCTGATGTTCAGCCATGACGGCAGCGGCCCGGAAATCGACCTGGGCCGTTTTATCGACAAGGCCGCCGGGATAATGGTCAACGGCGACTTGGCCGGCACGGTCAAGTTCGTTGTCCGGGAGGGTCGGCCTGATGCCCGCCTGACCGCCCGACTGGACGACGGTTCGGTCCGACTTCCGAAAAAAAATCTGGCCCTTACCGGCCTGGCCGCCGACCTGATCATGCCGGATCTGCTGACCCGGCAGAGCGAACCGGCCCAGTTGCTTTCCTTTGCCCAAGCCGAACTCGGGGAAATCCGGCTTACCGACGGCCGCATCCGGTTTCAGCTGGAACAGGAGGGAACACTCTTTGTTGAACAGGGCGCCTTTCAATGGTGCCGGGGCCATGTTTATTCCCAGCCCACACGGATTGCCCCCGGCCGGAACGATTACGACCTGACCCTTTACTGCGACCGACTCAACCTGGCCGAGGTCCTGGCCCAGATCGGCGGCATCCGGGCCGACGGCCAGGGCACGGTCAGCGGCCGCATTCCCGTTCAATACCGCGCCGGGGACATTGGCATTGATGACGGATTTCTTTTTTCCGCGCCCGGCAAAGGGGGCATTATTCACCTCAGCAAAACCGAGATCCTGACCAGCGGCCTGTCCAAGACCAGTCCCCAGTACGGACAAATTGACCTGGCCCGGGAAGCCCTGAGAAACTACCAGTATGACTGGGCCAAGGTTCTGTTCAACTCCGAAGCGGATAATCTCCGTGTTCGGCTGCAGTTTGACGGCCGCCCCACCCACTCCCTGCCCTTTGTCTATGACAAGAAAAAGGGCGGGTTCGTGCGGACAGAAAACAACCAGACCCGGTCGGAATTTGAAGGCATCAGCCTGGATGTCAATTTCAGGATTCCTTTAAACGAGCTGATCGGCTATAAAGAGATATTCAAATTTCAATAATCAAACAGGAGGCCGGCATGAAAAAAACCATGCTTATTCTGGCGGCAGCCGCCCTGCTCTTCTGTTCAGCGGCCTGCACCCACCGGTTGCAGGTGGATCCCATCCACATCACGGTGGACATCAACATCAAGGTGGACCGGGCCCTGGACGATTTCTTCGGTGACCTGGATGAAATGGAGACGGAGACACCGGCCGCCGTTCCCGAAGAGACAAGCAAGACCCCGAGCCGGTAAACCAGATAGAAGGAGGATGCCATGAAAAAAAATATCCGCCTGATCCTGATCGTACTGCTGGGATGCGGACTGCTGGCCGCCGCCAACAGTTCACTGGCCGACGAATCCGATATCAAGGCCCGTATGAAAGCCCGGCTGCCCAAAATCGACGCCCTCATGGCCCGGGGTATTATCGGCGAAAACAACCAGGGTTACCTGGAATACCGGGGCAATAAAAAACCGGACGCCGACATGATCGCGGCGGTAAACCGCGACCGCAAAATCGTCTACCAGGCCATTGCCAGCAAGCTGGGCACCACCGTGGACAAGGTCGGCTCGCGGCGAGCCCGACAGATCCGGGAGAACGCCGAACCGGGCACCTGGATCCAGGAGCCGGACGGCCAGTGGACCCGGAAATAAAAAGAGCTGCTTGATTTTATTATAGTCCGGGCCGGTTCAAGGACAGGTGCAGGAGCTGATCGTGCGTCTCCATGAACCGGCCACCGGTTTTTCATCTTTGCAGCCGGTAGACCGCCGAGGCCTCGGCCCAGTCAACGGGTTCAAGCCGGTTGAGCCGGCGCACCAGGTCGCTGATCAGGCCGGTCGAGTCCTGGTCATACACCTGCAACGACCCCTCTTTAAACCCCAGGGCAAGCAGGTCCTCTTTTTGCCGGGTGGCCACCAGCTTGATCTTTTCTTCGGCCACATTGCCCTTGTGGTCGGGCAGAAACATGGCCGTCAGCGCCATGGCCCTGCCGGCCGGCGGCCTGCCCCGGAATCAGCCCCGGGCCGGGCAGATCGACCCGGCCCGGTCAGATTTGAAGGCCTCCGCCTTGATCTCAATTTCAGGATTCCCTTGAACCTGCTGATCAGGTATAATGAACCCGCAAATAAGGAGGTTGCCATGAAAAAAAAGACCGGTCTGTTGCTCCTGAGCCTGGTTCTGCTGCTGCCCCTGGCTCCACGGGCCGGTGCCGAACAATCCGGCCGGATCCGGGCGCTGCAAGGCCGGGCCGAAACCGTGGTCCAGCAGAAGAACCATTTCGTTACCATGGTCCTGGAAGGATATGAGATTCCCTTCCAGGTCAACCCCCAGGGCGTGGTGGTCCGCATCCAGGTCAATGACCGGTGGCAGGACGTCACCGCCATCGAGATCGTGCCGGTCATGGAGACGGATGCCGCCGGCAGCCGCCGCCTGGTGGCCCATGAACTCTATTTCTTCACCGCCGAAGGCATCCTCGACATCACCTCGGATCTGGTTATCCGGACGGACGGGCGCTGATGCCGGAGCTGCCGGAAGTGGAAACGGTGGTGCGGGGGCTGCGGGAAAAGATTTCCGGGCTGACCCTGGACCGGGTGACCTGCCGCCATCCCAAGATCAACCACGACAATCCCCGCGGCTGGTGCCGCACCCTGGCCGGACGGCAGGTGCTGGCTGTCCGGCGGCGGGGGAAAAATATCCTCATCGACCTGTCCGGCGGACAGACCTTGTGGGTCCATCTGAAAATGACCGGCCATTTTCACCTGCCCGCCGCCGATACCCCGCCCGGCCGGCACGACCTGGTTTGCTTTGACCTGCGCGACCAGGACTGCCAGCTGCGCTTTCAGGATACCCGCCGTTTCGGCCGGGTACGGCTGTTGCCCACGGCCACGGTCATGGATCAGCCGGGACTGGCCGACCTGGGACCGGAGCCGCTGGAGATCAAGCGGTCGGATTTTGTCGCCCGGATCCGCCGTTCGGCGCGCATGATCAAGCCGGCCCTGCTGGACCAGCGCTTCTTAGCCGGCATCGGCAATATTTACGCGGATGAATCCCTGTTCCGGGCAAAAATCCACCCCCGCCAGCGCACCAATGATATTTCCCTGCCCCGGATCAACGCCCTGCATGAGGCCATCCGGGAAATCCTGACCACGGCCATCGCCAACATGGGCACCACCGTGGACTCCTATGCCGGCATCAACGGCGAAGCCGGCGGTTTTCAGATCTATCTGCAGGTGTACGGCCGCGAAGGACAGCCCTGCCCGCGCTGCGGGACAACCATCCGGCGGGAGGTCATCGGCTCCCGCTCGGCCCACTTCTGCCCCCGCTGCCAGCGCCTGACCATCAGTCGCCGCGGCTGACACCCGCGCAATGCGGCGACCAGTCATTTACCGGGGATGATTTTTCCCCTGGATGCCCCGGCCGGCACGGAAAACAGGATCACATAGAGCAGGATACAAAAAGCGGCCACGGCCAGGACGGCGGCCGCGCGGAAATAGATGCCCAGGGGCGCCAGCACCAGGGCTGCAATCCAGTGCAGGGTAATCACGCCGGGAGAGTGCAGCCGGATGGGAAAATCATCATAGCGGCAGATCACGGCCAGGCCGCACAGGTTCCAGCCGTAGAGCGAGGCAAAGACGTGCAGCTTCATCAGCCAGCGGTATCTTTCGGGGTCATAGGCCGTCAGAAAATCCGCCAGGATATAGGCCATGCCCGTTACCGCCGTGAACAGTAAAAAGCCCACCCCGGAACTCAAGAAATTCTTCTGCTGCATGTTCTCCCCCAGCCGCCAGTAAAGAAAAAAAGTGATCACCACCGCAATGGTCAGAATAACGGTGACCACCAGCTGGCTGGGCAGACTTTCTCCGAGAATAAACCCGAAAAAGATGATCACCCCCAGGTTGATGGCCCAGAAGGCAGCCTCTTTGAGTACCCGGGCCAGGCCGTCGCCGGCACGGTCCAGGAAGGAAAAGATGACCGCGAGGGTTATCAGGGAGACGGGAACAGAGTAGCCCAAAAAAAAGACATCCAGCTGCAGCTTGGGGATGGACAGCAGCCGGAGATACTCGTTGTTGAGGACCACGGCCGTGGAAAAAATCAGGGCCAGGGAAAGGCACAGCAGGGAGGCCTGGTGAAACTTGCGGCCGACCGGCTCGGACCAGCGGAAAAAGCCCCAGGGAAACAGGGAAAACTCCCGTACCCGGACAAGCTCCACCAGGACGGCCAGGGCCAGCGAGAGCGCCAGGGAAGGGAGGGAGCAGTTGAAAAAAACCAGCACGGCGTAGACCAGGGAGAGGGCCAGAAACACGACGGCCACTGGCGGCAGACCGGCGCCGCGGCCGCGGGTAAAATAGATGATACAGGTGCCGCCGGTGGACAGGTTGAACAGGAAAATATGGAGCCGGTCAAAATTATACGGGCCGGCGTCGGCGAAAAGATGCAGAAAACCGAACACCAGGGCGATCAGCGTCAGGCAGAAGACCATGGCCTTTACCGGATTACTCATGATTTCCTCGTAGCCGGATATTTCATGAAATATCCGGGTTGATATTTTGTAGTATTGAGTGCCGCTGCCGCCGGGCGTCCGGCGGCGCGTTATCCTTCCGGCCTACACCATTCTGCCCAGCTGATGGGCCAGGCAGTCCGGCAATTGCGGATATTGGAACGGATATGCCTGTTTCGCCAGCCGGTCCGGCCGAGCCCGGGCGCCGAACAGGACCGTCTCTTTGCCCATCTCGCCGAACACCGCCCGGATCAGTGTTGCCGGAACCGGGAGCACCGCCGGCCGGCCCAGCACCCCGGCCAGTGCCCGGGCAAATTCGGCGTTGGTTGCCGGATGGGGGGCGACGATATTGACCGGTCCGAAAACATTTTCCCGCATCAGCAGGGTATAAATGGCGCCGACAGCGTCATCCATGCCGATCCAGCTGATATACTGGCGGCCGGAGCCGATGCGTCCGCCCAGGCCGAGGCGAAACAGGGGCAAAAGCTCTTTCAACGCCCCGCCTTCGGGGGTCAGGACGACGCCGATGCGCATGCGGACCGTCCGTATACCGGCAGCGACAGCCGGACGAACGGCATCCTCCCACTGCCGGCAGACCCGGGCCAGAAACCCCCCGCCCGGGGCGGATTTCTCTGTCAGCCACTCCTCCCCCCGGTCTCCGTAAAAACCGATGGCAGACGCCGACAGGAAAGTCCGGGGCGGACGTTTCATCCCGGCCAGGGCGGCGGCAACCAGGGTGGTCCCTTTTTCCCGGCTGTCGATGATCTCTTTTTTTCGGGCCGGGGTCCAGCGTCCCTGGCCGACGTTTTCCCCGGCCAGGTGGATGACCGCGTCCGGCTGCGCCGTGGCCAGCTTGGCGCTGTCGATGCGGCCGGCTGCCGGATCCCAGAAAATTTCTTCGTCGGTCTGCGGCTGCCGCCGGACCAGCCGGACCACCCGGTGTCCGCCGGTAGTCAGAAAAGGAACCAGCCGTGAACCGATCAGACCGCCGGCCCCGCTGATCAGCACGGTCTGCCGGGGATAATCCCGGAATTGACGGTGCTGGACCAGGTCGGCTGCGGTGAGACGATGGCGAAAAGCGAAAATCCGGACCAGCCGGCGGCGAATAATGGGATCGGCCAGCGGGCCGGTCAGACCGGCCAGGGGCGCGACAAAACGAATTGTATCCCGGAGGCGGCACTGGTCCGGGCCGAGGGGCTCAAAAAAGTGGGTATGTGTCCAGCGCGCGAACGGTCCCCGCAGCTGTTCGTCCCGGAAGAGGCGATTTTCTTCATAATCCGTGTGCCGGGCGTGCCAGGTGCAGAAAAAGGGACCGGCGGCAAGACGCATGACCACTTCCGCGCCGGGCTGGATGCCGCCGCTACGGCGGATGACCGTCAGCGGATCCCAGGGCGGGCTGAGCCGTTCAATGGCGCCGGGCCGGGCGTGCCAGGCAAAGGCCTCCTCCGCGCTCGCGGCCAGCACCGACTCTTTTTCAAATATGGTTTGGCTCATACCTGCATAAATACGCCATCTGGCGCTGCCTCGTCAATGATTACCCGCCGGCTGTCCCGGGAAGGAGCCGGTGAATTTTCTTGCCATATCTTTGGCAATTTTGGTATTGTTTTTATTTGTACATAACGGATGTATCAAACCAATTGAATGATATAAGGAGAAAACATGGATAAGCAACCGGACATGTATCGGTGTCGTACCGTCAATTGCGGATATATCTACAATTCCGACAAAGGGGACCGCAAAGGTAAGATTCCCAAGGGCACCCGGTTTGCGGACCTGCCCGAGGAATGGCGCTGCCCCATCTGCGGAGCCAGTAAGAAAGCCTTTGATCCCATGGTTTGAGGGCATTGTAAAACAGCCTCCAACACCGTTCCGAACGGCTACAGTCAATCATCCGACTTTTATTCACAACCAGAATCGATACAAGGAGCAATCATTATGGCCAAGGTTTTTGACGCGGGTGAAATATTTGAAATGGCGATCAAAATGGAGCAGAACGGTGCTCGATTCTACCGGGATGCCGCGGCAAAAGTAGCCAACGAAGAGCACAAAAAGCTGCTGCTAGACCTGGCGGATATGGAAGTGGACCATGAAAAGATCTTTACCGGTTTGCGCCGGGACCTGGAAGCAGAAATCAACGAATACTATGATCCGGACGGGACGGCGGTCGCCTATCTTCAGTCCATCGTGGACACGGAGGTTTTTTTCAAGCGGGAAATCGATCTCTCCTCCATGGAGTCCATTCTCCATGAGGCCATCCTGGCGGAAAAGGACTCCATCGTTTTTTATGTGGGCATGAAAGACCTGGTTCCCGGGGATGACGGCAAGAGCAAGATTGAGGCCATCATCAAGGAAGAGATGGGGCATATCCGGCTGCTGAGCGGAATTCTGAAAGAACTGTAAAGGAGAAATCATGGCGTTTGATTTTAATATCGATGAGATTCTGGCCATCGCCGAGGAAATAGAACGAAACGGGGCGGCCTTTTACCGTACCGCGGCCGCAGGGGCGCCGGACCAGGCTACCCGGGACACCCTCAACGAGCTGGCCCGGATGGAAGATCAGCACGAAAAGACCTTTGCCGCATTGCGGGCCGAGCTCTCCGCAGCGGACAAAAAGCCCGGCGCCTTTGATCCCGATGACGAAACCGCCAAGTATCTCAAGGCCCTGGCGGATCGACGGGTGTTTCACGAAAAATCCGTGGATCTCAGCTCCATGGAAGAAATCCTCAAGGAGGCCATCGTCACCGAGGAGGATTCCATCGCCTTTTACGTGGGCATGCGCGATCTGGTGCCCGGCAGCCTGGGCAAAGACAAGATCAGCGCCATCATCAAGGAAGAGATGGGCCACCTGGTCCTGCTGACCGATAAACTGGAAGCATTAGACGCATAGGAAGAGCCAATCATGCCGCCCCCGTTCCTGCGGCAAACAGGCCTCGGCCTGGCGGCCCTGGTGCTGGCGCTGGCCATGACCGGCGTTGCTTGCGGCGCTGAAACATTCTGGCCCACCAGGACCGGTATACCTGGCCGTGGCCGATTTCTTCCGGCAGGGGTTGACCGACGCCGATGAGGTCGCCGAGGAGGGAGGCAGCGTCAAGGGCCATACCCCGGTAGGCGTGGCCACCGGTCATCCGGAAAAATCCCGGATGACCGCGCCAGGATTCCCGAAATCGTCACCTTCGGGGTCCAGTGCGACTACTGCCACTCGGCCACCGGCGCCAGCCGCCTGTACAACAACGGCCTGATCCTGCAACCGGGCCAGGCAGAGTACAAACCCGGC
>CAYTQK010000046.1:0-15895 GCA_964439745.1 uncultured Desulfobacterales bacterium | reverse complement strand
TGCCGCCGCCGTTTTCAATGGTATCGCTGCCCCAGCCGTCTTCAAAGCTGAAGATATCGTTGTTGGCGGTTCCGGTGAAAGTTTCATTGTCTTCGGTACTGACAAAGGTTTCCAGAAGATGGGAGTAATCGGCCAGAGAGCCGGACAGGGCCGGGGTTTCCACGGCACCGGCGGTATATTCCAGGTCCCAGTCGCCGCCCTGGTCAGCGGCGCCGGTCGGGTCGATGGAAGCGGCCACATCGGCCCGGGTCAGGGATGCCAGCGTCTCCACAAAGGCCTTGCCGGTGTCCCCTTCGGCCAGGCTGCATCCATACAGGAGCAGGTCCCCTTCCGGATCCAGGGAATCCCCCCAGCCGGCCACCTCTTCCCGGCGGCCGTCCAGTTCATCGACCGCGGTCAGGGTGTCACCCAGGCGGAGACTGCCCGCATCGCCGTGCGAAAACAGGTGTACCGCGTCCAGGTTTTCATACCCACCCAGAATTTCGGAAACCTGCGCCATCCCGTCGCGGGCCCCGTCCAGCAGATAAATGTCCAGCAGAGAATCGGCGGAAGAATGGGCCTGTCCCTCGGCGCCGGCCAGGTCAAATATCCTGGCATCCTGGCGGGAACCGATGATGGCCTGGACCAGGGCATCCTGGTCGGTTACCGAGGGATCGACGACAACCACCTGACGCTGCCCGGCATCACGAATGCCGTCCGCCTCTTCATTGGCAAAAAGCGGGGCTGACAACGGTTTTTCCGGTTCGACGGCCGCGGGTGTTGTGGCCTCCGCCGCCGGCAGGTCGTCACCGGCCGCAGTGGCGGAAACATCGTTGAAGCGATCCACGTTTTCCACTACCGGCGCCGGGGTCAGGGCCGAGTCTTCCAGATCCTGCGGCGGGATACCCAGCTCGGCCGAAAGAAGTAAGCGCGGTTCCAGCGCTTCAAAGCGGTACGGCCGTTCCTTCCGGTCGGTCCGTTGTTTTTTTCTCTTTTCCCGCCTGCCCGACTTGTCGCCACCTTTGATTCGAAACATCGTTCTCATCCTCAGGAAACCGGCAACGGCTTCCCTGTGAAGCGTTGATTACTCGGAAAAACTCCGCAGCCAGCCGTTAACGGCGGCGATATCATCATCACTCAGCGTTCCCGCTGTTTTTTTCAAGATCAGACTGTTGAGAATATATTCATACCGGGCCATGGCGTAATTCTGCCGCGCCAGGGACAGATCCCGTTCCGCGTCCAGAACCGCCAGAATCGTAAACAGCCCGGACCGGTAGCCCTCTTTCTTTCCTTCCAGGGCCAGCCGCTGGGCCTCCACTGCCTCGCCCAAAGAGCGGACCCGCTCAATGGCATTGCCCACCCCGTAAAAAGCAGCCCGGGCTTCCCGCTCCAGGGCCCGGGTCTGGCGTACTTCCTCCTGCCGGGCCGAATGCATGAGATGGGCCGCTTCCCGGGTCCGGGAACTGACCACTCCGCCCTGGTAGAGCGGAACCGTCAATTCCACCGCCAGGTCCGTGGTTTCCACCTCACTGCCGCCGCCGAAGAGGGTGCCGTCGGTTTCGCGCCAGTTGTAATTGGCTTCCAGATCCAGGGAAGGATAATGTCCCGCCCGCTGGTGCCGGATTTCCTGGCGAGCCGCCTTGACCTTCCTGCGCATGGCCTCCAGGGCGGGATTCTGTTCGATGGCCGCCCGGATCCAGGCTTCGCTCTCGGCCGGATCAGGAGATATCAGAGGCAATTCCTGCCGTAGCGGAGCCAGTGAGTCCACAGGAACCCCGATGATCTCTTCCAGGGCCTGGCGGGCGTCTTCCAGATCGCTTTCCGCGGCCAGGCGCTTGGTCCGCACCTCGGCCAGGCGGGCCTTGGCATCATAGTATTCTGTCCGGGTGGAAAGACGGCGGCTGAATTTTTCATTGACCAGTTCATAATGCCGGCTGACGGCCGCTTCCTCGGTACCGGTCACCTGCAGCCGGTCCCGGGCGCCCAGGACCCCGAAATAGGCCGTAGCCGCCCGCACGACCAGCTCCTGCCGGGCCGCGGCCAGTTCGAAATCCGCTCCCTTGAGCCGGGCCCGGGCGCTGTTGATCTTGACCAGGGAGGCAAAATTGAACAGCGGCTGGGTAAGCGACAGGGTATACTCGGTGGTGGGAAAATCGGAACTGCCGGAACCGTAAACCTCGTTATCGGAGCTGATAATTTCCTGATCCGTTTCCTTGTAGACCCCCTGGGCGGAAAGAATGGGCAGGACCCCGGCCCAGGCCTGCCGCAGCGACTCTTTTTCCGCGTCCCTTTCGTAACGCGTGCCCACAAAACGGGGATCGTTCTCCAGGGCCAGCGAAAACACATCCGCCAGATCAGCGGCATACAGCCCGCCAGGAAAAGCCGTAAAACAAACAAGCATGACAGCCAATACCCCGACCGCCTGCTGCATTATTATTACCCCTTTATGCGCGCAACCGCCCTCGCTCAAGACTCGTTTCATAATTTTCCCTTCCCCTATGATCAACCGGCACAACTGGATTCACTGTCCTTGCCCTGCCCGGACCTGCGCCACTTTAGATACGGGTTTTGCCCGCCAATTTTCCACAAAAAAAGGGAAGCCCGTGCCCCGGGCTTCCCTTTTATTCAACTACCGAAACTGACCTGCCCACGGTTTTCTTAAAACCGCAACGCACAACAAGCCTGTTCGCTCGTGTTCCATAACTGCCCATCTCCTCTTCCTACCCTAGCAGCATGAAGACAACGCGATGGCAATTCATTCCATGGTGTTATGCCAGAGATGGACAGAAAGTCTGGTTGCCACCCCACTCCGAATCGCATCTATCTTATTATAAGATTATATGAAAACATAGTGGATCAACGGATAAATGTCAACCTTTTTTCAAAACAGGACTCCTTTTATTCCAGGATCTTTTTTTATCCCGATCCGATGGTTTTCCCCCTTGCTGAATCCCTCCCCCGAACGCCTTCTTCCATAAAAAAACCGGCCCCCCTCAGCCGGGGAACCGGATGGCTGCGGCAACATATCTGCTTTATTTCCGGAATATTATCCCGGACTACGCCGCTTTCCTCAGTCCGGTCCGGACATGCTGGAAATCCTGTGGCGAACCTCGTCAAACCGGCGTTTCAGGTCGCGCTCCACCAGCAGGCTGATCCACCGGTTGACCAGATGCTGCAAATGCTCCGGAACCGGTTCCGTGTCCGTTTTGCCGTCGGGAACAGGAGCAGGGAAACTGCCGTCGGCTTGCCCCGTCTCGGTCACCGCTGCCAGCGCCTTCCGGAGATCGTCATTCCCCAAATCGTTCTTGAGCAGATAGCGGTAGATTTCCGCACTCTTATCGGCATGCCCCTGCGCCGCGCACAGCCGGGCCATGGAGACGGTATAAAAAAGGGGATTGTCCTTCATGGGGCCTTGTCCTCCGACTTGTATTTATAGATCAGTTCCTCCGGTTCGACCATGCCCAGTTCTTTTCTGGCCACGTGCTCGATATAATCGGGATCGCTTTTCAGCCGCAAGACGCGCCGGCGCAGATGGTCATTTTCCTCCGCGGCGGCGCGGTTTTCAACTGTTATCCGGTTTTGGCGCTGCTTCAGCTCCCGATAATCCAGATACCCGTTTTTCCCCAGCAGAATCATCCCGGCCAGCCAGAGCAGGGCGATTCCTACCAGCGCAAAAACAATCCTGGACTGCAGCAGTTTCATCGTCCTACCCGCTTCTTCTGAGCGCTTTCACCAGATCCGTAAGCTCCTGACTCCGTAAACTATACGACAAAAGCAGATAGATGGCAACCCCCACCCCGATGCTGAGCAGCGTCCCCAGCAGCAGGGAAGAAAAAGAAGCTTCGGCTGGAATGACCCAGCCGGCCACTTGCCACACCCCCAGGCCCATCACCGATGAACAGAAAACATACCGGACCACGGCCCGGGTCAGCGAACCACCTCTCAGCTTACCCAGCTTCACCTGCAGGGCCCGCATCAGCAGCAGAAAATTCAAAACCGCCGACAGCGAAGTTGCCAGCGCCAGACCGCCATGCGCCAGGGGTCCCATGAGGACCAGGCTGAAAACGATATTGGCCAGGGTGGCAATGATGGCTATGCGGACCGGGGTGCGCGTGTCTGACAAGGCGTAAAACACCGCGACCACCATGCGCACGGCCGAAACCGCCCACAATCCCGCGGCATACAGCAGGAGGGCGTAAGCCGTCAGGCGCACCGCTTCTTCACTGAATTTGCCGTGCTGAAACAGCAGGGCTACCAGGGGCTCCCGCAGGACGATCAAGCCGGTCATGGCCGGCAGCGAGATAAAAAAAATCAGTTTTAAAGAATAGCCGAAGGTATCCACCATGGCCTGGTAATCCCCGGCGGCCGCCTGCCGGGACATGCTCGGCAGGGCCGCCATGGCGCCGGAGATGGCGAAAACGCCCAGGGGAAACTGCACCAGACGGTCGGCGTAGTAAAGGTAGGTAACACTGCCTTCCGGCAGCATGGTCGCCAGCATGCGGCCGATGATAATGTTGACCTGGTAGACGGCCGCCCCGAACACGGCCGGAAGCATGAGGTAGGCGACCTTCTTCAGGGCGGGGTGGAACAAAACTGTTTTCTGCCGCAGTCGCAGCCCCGCCCGGATCAGGAATGGTACCTGCAGCAGCAGCTGCAGAATGCCGCCGACCACCACGCCCGCGGCCAGCACGTTGACCCGCACCAGGGCATCCTTCGAAAAAAAAGAAACACCGACGATGGCGGCAATCATGGCCAGGTTCAGCAGGACCGGGGCCAGGGCCGGGGCGGCAAAATATCCCAGGGCGTTCAAAATACCCATGCACAGCGCCACCAGGCAGATGAAAAACACATAGGGGAACATGATCCGGGTCAGGGTTACGGTCAGGGAAAATTTATCCGGCTGATCCACGGTCCAGCCCCAGCCGACCACGTGCACTATGGCCGGGGAGAAGAGGATGCCGATCACCGTCATCGCCAGCAGGATCACCGACAGCAGGCGCAGGGCCGACCCGGCCATGGCGAAGGCTTCGGCCCGGCCCTTATTCTCCAGTTGTTCCGTGAAAACCGGGATAAAGGAGATGGTCAGGGAACCCTCGGCAAACAGGCGCCGCAGCAGGTTGGGAATGGTAAAAGCCACGAAAAAGGCATCGGAGACCATGCCGGCGCCGAGGTAGGCAGCCAGGACCATGTCCCGGACATAGCCGAAAATCCGGCTGAACAGGGTCGCACTCCCGATAACGCCGGTGGCCCGGGTCATGCGGCGATTTTCATCCATCCTCAAAGCCCCTTGTTCGCCAATGAAAGCCTTGCCCGGCTCCCCGCTCAAGCCCCGGTATCCGCCGACGATGAAAGATCGAATTGACCCAGCCCGCACTCGGTCTGCCGGCCGATATGCAGCTGCCGGCCCAGATCCAGCAGCGGCCGGAAAACCGCGATTTGCCCCTGGAAGGAAACGCTCCCCAGGATACTTCCCTTGAGCAGGGAGCGATCACGGCGGGAAACATGGTTCCGCCAGTCATACCAGGCAAGTTCCGATTGGAGGGTCCGGACCGTCCCGGCACTTTCCAGCAATGCCTTGTAATCCACATCAGGCTCCCCCTCGCCGAAATTTTTCAGAACATCCGCGATCCGACGCAGTGTCATGCGGACCAGGCCCTGAAACGACAACTCCGGCGCATTCTGACCGTCCTGCTTGACTTTCAGGGGGGTTTGCAGACGAACCGTCAGCGTCTGCTCCCCGGCTTCTGGCGGATCTTCCAGGTCCGGCCAGTGGATCTGCGCCGGCGGCGTCATGACAATCTGCGGAGAATGGCCGGGCTCGGCCACCACCTGCTGGCCGCAGATCACCTGGCTGATGCTGAACTTTCCTCTCCGCCGGGCCAGGCCGCCCTTGCCCATGGCCTCGACTGCCCGGATAAAAGAGGGAGCGCTTTCCACGGCCGGCCCGAACAGCAGCAACCGCAGGATAAAAGAAGCGCCGGCGGGAAAATCGGTCTGGTTGATGGCCGGTGGTTCGATCACAAACGGCCGCAGCCGGGAAGCACCCTTGCCTTTCTGATTGCCATTCGCCACCTTCCGGGGCATTTCTACAAACCTGGCATAATCGCACAGCTTGACGGCCGGGCAGGTATCACATTGACCCTTGCGGTAAAGGCAGACCACCTTCTTCAGCTGGCTGCCGAAGACATCCCGGAAAAGCGAACCCGAAAAGGGCGGCAAGCGCACCGGATCCAAAAACTGGCATGTAAATTGGCACCCTGAAAACTGCATTACTACCCCCGCTTACGTACTGACTCCTGGTAGACCGAACTGACCGTCCCGGGTCGCCCGCCAAGGCGGGCAGGTGACAAAGATAGTATCCAATTCCCGGTCGAGCGTCAAGCCGTTCTCAATGATCCCGGGCGATACCGGCAGCGTCGCCATCCGCCCGCTGAAAAATCCGAGCGTGCAGCGATCCGGGAAAACCGGATATCCCATGACTTTTTGGAATCAAACCCGTATAATTAAAAAATCTTACAATTTTCTAATACGAGACCGATCCCATGGAAAAGAACATCAAAATCGCTTTCTGGTGTTACCTGGCCGCCCTGATCGGGTTGGCCGTCTCCGGCGGCATTTACCTGTTCCGGAGTTCGTTCATGCCCTATCATTCCGTGGCCGTGGGCCTGCCCTGGGCGGAGGTGCCGGCACCGTTTCAACTGCTGATCCTGGCCCTGATGAAAGTGATCGGGGCGGCCTGGCTGGTGATCGTCCTGGCTGCAGTAAGCCTCCTGCTGGGGCCCTTCCGCCGGGGCGCGGCCTGGGCCCGCCGGGTCCTGCCGATCCTGCTGATCGGCACCTACGCCGGCATGGCCAATGCCATGTACCGGGTCACCGTCCACTCGCCGGCCTGGCCGCCCTGGTCGTATGTCTTTGCAAGCCTGGCCTTGGTTATCGTGGCCGTGATCATGACCGTTCTGCCGGACCCGGGGGAAAAAAGAAAATAACCTTGCCGTCTCCACCCGGCGCCGCCACGGATGCCCGCCGGCCCAGTCGGCAGGACGGTGCGCGCCGAACTGTCTTGCCGGCACAAAAGAACAATCCATGTCGTCTCACCAACAGCACCTGGACCTGCTGGCCATTTTCCACCATATCGTGGACGGCCTGACCGACCTGTTCTCCTGCATGTTCTTCATCCACCTGGTCATGGGCATCGCCATCCTCTCCGGCGCCCTGGACGGGGAGAACCCGCCGCCAACCTGCGCCTCAGGTCAATGAGCCCCAGGCGAATATCCCCGGGCGCAGCAGCAGGTCGCAATCCCGGGCGCAGCGGACCGTCTCGACGTGATTCATGTTGACCAGAACAAAGTCCAGGCCGGCCGCGGCCAGCATGGGCAGAAAGACCTGCTCCAGCCGGACCTTGTCCGCGTAATTTTTATGCCCGCTGGCCAGGTTGGAGAGGCCGGCGATGGTGCGGACGGGACAACCGAACAGGTCGGGCAGGCGGCGGATCACCGTCGGCAGGGCCCGGTTATGGTCCGCCCCGGTATCCCAGATGAGCGGGGCCACCACCGGATCGATGATCAGCCGCTCCGCGGGAATTCCGGCTTGTAAAAATTCTTCGAACAGCCGCGCGGCCACTTCCAGGCACTCGTTTTCATCCACCGGTACCCGGCTGTCGGGAGCAAGCAGGTAGCCGATGATGTCGGCCTCATGGGCCGCCGCCAGGGGCAGGATCTTCTCCAGCCGGGCCGGCTCCAGGGAAAAGCCGTTGATGACGGCCGGATTGCGGGCGGCCTGCAGCCCGGCTGCCAGCGCCCGGGGATTGGTAGTATCCAGCAGCAGGGGAAGATCGGTCTCGGCCTGCACCGTTTCGACCAGAAAGCGCATCTTTTCTTCCGGCGCCCGGGGCAGGGGGCCGGGATTGATGTCGATGGCCCCGGCCCCGGCCGCGAGACAGCGGCGGACCAGCTGCCGGATAGCGGCCGCGTCCATATCCGCAATGGCCCGGCCCACCACGGTGCTGACCGTTTGGAGATTGTCGGCCGCAATGATCATGCCGCGGACACCCCCCCGGACATCCCACGGACCAGGGCCAGCACGTTACGCCCGAGGATATCATGGTTGTACCCGCCTTCCAGCAGAGCGAAACAGCCCCCCTGGTTCCGGCCGGCTGCGGTGGCCACCAGGCGGCCAATTTCCTCGTAATCCTCGGTCTCCAGGACGCTGCCCCAGTCCTGGCGGTGGTTGTCGAATCCGGCCGAAATCCCGATGATATCCGCCCGGCAGGCATCCATCTCGCGGCGCACCTCTTCCAGGTAGGTCCGGCGCTTCATGGCCTCGACATTGTGCACCACCACCTCCGGCTGGTCCCCGAGAATATTGACGGTGCCGTCGCCGTAGTGCAGGTCGATGTCCAGGATATAGGCCGTCCGGATCATGCCGCGCTGCCGCAGGGACGTCACGGCCACGGCCATGTTGTTGAAATAGCAGAAGCCCCAGGCGGCATCGGCCGAGGCGTGGTGACCCGGCGGCCGGATCAGCCCGAAAGCCGGTTCGGTCAGCCCGATCTCGGCGGCCTGAACCGCGCCGCCGGCCGCCAGCATGGCCATGGGATAGAGCCCCTCCTGCTGGACCTCCTCGATATGCGCCGCGGTGTGAACGGCGGCCACCTCGTCATGATCGGCACAGCCGGCCTCCACGAACTCCACGTGGGGTTCGATCTCACGGACAATGGCCTCCATCCGGCCGGCCGCAGCGGCCGGATCGCCGGTATACATCTGGTAAAAATCCGAATGGAACACGACTTTCATCATTTGTCCTCCTTCGCCCGCCTTGCGGCCGGTCCGCTCAGTCCAGCTCACCCCCGCCGCCGCCGCTCCATTTCAGCTTGGCCTTCAACACGTCGAAATAACGCCGGCCGGGCAGGCGGATCATGTGAACCGGGCAATCCGCCTTTTCTATGACAACCGTATCATTTTCGTCGATCTCATATCCCTTCTGGCCGTCCAGGGTGACCACGATATCATGGGGATTGCGGGCCAGCCGCAGGCTGATCCGGGACTGATCCGATACGACCAGCGGCCGGTTGGTCAGGGTAAAGGGACAGATCGGGGTCAGGACGATGGCCGACAGGAGGGGATGGATGATGGGCCCGCCGGCTGCCAGGGAGTAGGCCGTGGAACCGGTAGGCGTGGACACGATCAACCCGTCTCCATGATAGGTGGTCAGGTAATGATCGTCGATCATGGTCCGGATATGGGCCAGCCGGGCCAGGGCGCCCTTGTTGATGACCACGTCATTGAGCACGGTCCGCCGCACGGCCGCTGCCCCGTTCTTAAAGATGGTCACGGCCAGGCGCATGCGCCGGTCGATGGAAAATTCATTGTCCAGGACCTGGCGGGCGGCCTGGAGCATGTCATCGGCCACGGTTTCGGCCAGAAAACCGACTTCACCGAACTTGATGCCGATCATGGGAACGGCCAGGTCGCCGATCCAGCGGGCAGCGGAAAGAAAGGTGCCGTCTCCGCCCAGAACAAAAACGCAGAAAAGGTCTTCCGGCACGTCCGCTTCATCCTGGCCGGGCATTTGCCGCAGCACCTGGACGCCCTGCTCCAGAAACCACTTTTCCAGCCGGGCGGCACTGCTTTCCGCCTCGGGATCGGGTTTGACTACCATGCCGATTGTTTTCATCTGCTTGATAACCCCGCATAAATTCCTGATTAATCCGATTTTTCCCGATAGTGTAAAAATTTTTTCCGGCCCCGGGGACGGCGCCGAAAGCTGATTATAACCCAGTGGTTCAGAATAAAATGTCAGCGGTCCCGGAAGTCCTGCTCTTTATGCGCACCATGCCCTTTGGCGGCCGGGGACAACCATTTTCAGTTGTCATCCAGGTATTTGCCCGCCGGATAACTACCCAGGATGCGCAGGGTATGGCAGTGTTCCGCCAGGTCCTGAATCATGCCGGCATATTCGTCATCCCGCAGGTCGCACTCCACGTCGGCAAAAAACAGGTAGCGCCAGGCTTCGGCCTTCATCGGCCGGGATTCCAGTTTCTTCATGTTGATCTGGCGCCGGGCCAGCACCGTCAGAATTTCCACCAGCGCTCCGGAACGGTCGGGCACTGTGAACAGCAGCGAAGTTTTGTCGCGGTGACCGCCTGCGGGCAGATCCGGCCCGATGACCACAAAGCGGGTCCAGTTGTCCGGCATGTCCTCGATATGGGTGGCAAAAACATTCAGGGAAAACATCTCCGCCAGCCGGCGGTGGCCCACCACGGCGCATTCCGGCCGGCCGAGGACCGCCCGGGCCGCCGCGGCCGTGCTCCGGGCCGGGACCACGGCCGCTTCGGGCAGGTGGCTGTCCAGCCAGCCGGTACATTGCTCCAGGGCCCGGGAATGGGAATAGACGCTGGTGATGTCGGCCAGGGTCCGGCCGGGCCCCATCAGATGGTGACCGATCCGGCAGTAAATCTCCGCCTGGATATAAACCGGATAGCTCAAAAACAGGTCCAGGTTGCGGCCGACGCTGCCCTGCAAAGAGTTCTCCAGGGACACAATGCCCAGGGCGGCTTCTTTTTCAGCGACCGCCCGGAAGACCTCGTCCAGGCGGCGGCAGGGTTCAAACTCGGTGCTGCCGCCCAGCATTTCCACCCCGGCAAAATAAGAGAAGGTGCCTTCCGGTCCCAGGTAAACCGCTTTCTGGGGCTGCTGCAGCTTCCGCGACGAGGATAAAATTTCCCGGTAAATGGCGCGCAGGTGATCATCCGGCAGGATACCGGGGTTGTCCCGGGTCAGCTGTTCCAGCACCTCTTTTTCCCGAAAGGGCTTGAACACCCCCTGGGCGGAGCCGGATTTAAGCCGGCCCACCTCCCGGCAGAGTTCGGCCCGCCGGTTGAGCAGTGCCAGGATTTCCCGGTCCGTACCGTCGATTTTCCGCCGCAGTTCAGCCAGCGGATCTGTGTTCACTCCGGCGGGGTTCACCATATTGTTGCTGCTTTTCATTGTCACCTGCTTCGCAATAACGGATTGGCAACGGGCCGGTTTTCCCGGGGCGCGTCTCCGCATTCGTTGAAAAAACCGTAAATGCGATACCGTGCAGAGCGGCGCTTGCGAATTTATTAGGCTGTATTGCACTATAGCACAAACTGTGCTAATTAAAAAAGCTATGAAACAGTATGTTATTGACGAGTTAAGACCACCGGACCATGACACGCTCAAAGCCTTCCTGGACAATGAATTCGGGCCGGCGGAAATGGGCGGTATTTACTGGATCCCCCTGCCGGAGGACCTGCTTTCCGAAACCCAGGCGGCCCATGAAGGCTGCCGGCCGTTTTTCTTCGTGGCGGATCTGGATGAAACCCGGCTGACCCTGGAATTTTTGGTCCGGACCCGCAGCGCCATCCGGTGCAGCTGCATTGCCTATGCCACGGACCGGCAGCGGGAGTGGTTGATCCGGTATATCGACGCAATTTTTGAAGAACTGAACATCATTACCTGACAGACGATGATCCGGCCGCCGGCAGGATTCAGCCCGTGTGTTTGATGAACCCAGAGTAAAAACCATGCTGAAAATTATCCCTCTCGGCGGCACCCGGGAAATCGGCTTGAATATGATGGTAATGGAGTACGGGGATACCGCTTTTGCCATTGATGCCGGGCTGATGTTTCCGGAAGACTACATGTACGGGGTGGACATTGTTATTCCGGAAATCGGTTATCTCAAGGAAAAACGGGAAAATTTCGCCGCCATTGTTCTCACCCACGGCCACGAAGACCATATCGGCGCCCTGCCCTATGTCCTGAAAACTGCCAACGTGCCGGTCTTCGGCACGCCCTTCACCCTGGAATTGATCAAGCACAAGCTGAATGAGTGGGGGCTTTTGCCGGCCGCCCGTCTGCACGAGATCACGCCCGGGGAAATACTGCGCATAGGCCCCTTTGAACTGGATTTCATCCGGGTCAACCACAGCGTGGTCGACGGGGTCGGCCTGGCCATCAACACTCCCCTGGGCACCATCATTCATACCGGCGATTTCAAACTCAGCGACAGCCCCTTCCCCTGGATGAACACGGATATCGAAAAATTCTCCCGGTATGGCGACCAGGGAGTGCTGGCCATGCTCTCGGACTCCACCAACGTGGAAAAAGAGGGCCGCACCATCTCCGACCAGGCCGTCGGAGAAACCCTGGACAAACTCATCGCCGCCTGTCCGGGACGGGCCATTATCGCCCTGTTCGCCTCCAATATCGTCCGGATCCAGCAGATTATCAATATTGCCGCCCGGTACAACCGCAAGATCGCCTTTGACGGCCGCAGCATTGAGCTGAGTACCCAGACGGCCAGAGATCTGGGATACCTGAACATTCCCGACCATCTGGCCATCAGCATACGGGACGTGGATTATTTTCCCGACCAGGAGATCATCGTCATCACCACCGGCAGCCAGGGCGAGCCCATGTCTTCTCTGGCCCGCATGGCCACCGGCAGCAACAAGATGATCAAAACCAAGACCGACGATACCATCATCCTTTCTTCCAAATTCATTCCCGGCAATGAAAAGGCCATTGCCAACATCATCAACCGCTTCTGCGAAGACGGGGCCAACGTCATTTATGAAAAGATCTCCGGCATTCATGTTTCCGGTCATGCCTTTGCCGACGAGCTCCGGGAAATGATCCGGATTGTGCGGCCGGAATATTTTATTCCCATCCACGGTGAACGCCGCCATCTCATTCATCACCTGCGCCTGGCCGAAGGAGTTGGCATCCCGGCCCACAAGGCCATCCTGCCCGACAACGGCAAGGTCCTCGAGTTTACCCGGCACGGGGTTCACTCCGGCGGATACATCGAGACCCGGCGGGTGCTGGTGGACGGCAAAGGCGTGGGTGACGTGGGCAAGAGCGTGCTGCGGGAACGCCGGGAGCTGTCCGAACACGGGCTGGTCATCGTGGTCATGGTCTTTGACGAGGAAACCGGGGTGGTCATTCACGGGCCGGAACTGATTTCCCGGGGGTTCGTCTTTCTGAACATTTCCGGCCACGTGCTGCAGGACGCCGAATGCGTCATCCTGGAGATAGTGGAAGAGGTGGAAAACACCGTGCCGGACCGGGTGGCCATTATCAAGTCCCAAATCACTTCGGCCCTGCGCCAGTATTTCAGGTTCACCATCAAACGCCGGCCGGTTGTCATTCCGGTTATTATTGAAATATAATATTTACCTGCATTTAGCCCGGAGGCCCTGGAGGAATGATTGCCCTGGAACGGATCAGCATTCCTGCTGGTTACCTTTTTTTCTCAAAACCGAATGGTGAAGCCGGTTGACAACGCCTGCTCTTTTATCGGATAAAGGAAGGTACAAACGGGGATATTCACGGCAATGCGTAAAGAACTCAGCGGTATACTCATTTTTTTCCTGGTCATCCTGACCCTGGTCAGCCTGCTGACCTTCAGCCCCTCCGACCCCTCCATTTTGCACGCCCGCGAACCGGGCAAAATCAACAACGTCTTCGGCCTGCTCGGCTCCCATACCGCCGGCCTGCTGCTGGGCGGCTTCGGCCTGGGTGCTTTCTGGGTGCCGGTTCTGCTGGCCCTGGCCGGATTCCGCATCATCCGCCGGCAGGACTATACCGCCGTCATCCGCATCATCTGGGGCGGACTCCTGTTGGCCGTCAGCACCGGCGCCCTGGTCAGCTTTCAGGCCGGTGAGGTCTATGCGCTTTTCGAGACGCTCTTTCCCGCCGGCGGACTGACCGGGATTCTGCTGCACCGCTTTTTGACCGCTTATACCGGCCAGACCGGCGGTTTTCTCATTACCCTGCTGCTTTTTGTCATCGGCCTGATGGCGGCCACGGAATTTTCGCCGGTGCGGTTTGCCGTCCGCTGCTGGCAATTGACCCGGCAATTGAACGAGCGGGTGCAGACCTACTATATCATCCGGAAAGAACGGAAGCGCAAAGCGGAAAAACGCCAGGCCACCGCCGCCAAGCGGGAAAAGCAGCCCCGTCAGGACAGCGTCAAAATTAAAACCCCCGAGGTCAAACCGGTCAAGGCCACGCCCAAGCCCCGGCAGGGAGAATTTGATTTCATGAATCCGGACGGCACCTTCACCCTGCCCTCGGTCAACTTTCTCCAGGACCCGGATGAGCGCCCCGCTTCGGTGGACAGTGAAAGCCTGCAGATGCAGTCCCGGCTGCTGGAAAAAAAGCTGGAGGATTTCGGCATCAACGGCCGGGTTACCGAGGTCTCCCCCGGCCCGGTGGTGACCATGTTCGAATACGAACCCGCCGCCGGCGTCAAGATCAACAAGATCGTCAACCTGGGGGACGACCTGGCCCTGGCCCTGCGGGCGCTGAGCATCCGCATCGTGGCGCCCATTCCCGGCAAATCGGTCATCGGTATCGAGATTCCCAACATGGAGCGGGAAATGGTCCGCTTCAAGGAAATCGTCGTCTCCCCGAACTTTGTCAATCTCAAATCCAATCTCTCCCTCTGCCTGGGCAAGGACATCGTCGGCAATCCCGTAGCCGTAGAAATGGACAAAATGCCCCACCTGCTGGTGGCCGGCTCCACCGGTTCGGGCAAGAGCGTGGCCCTCAATACCATGATCTGCAGCCTGCTGTACAAGGCCACCCCGGATGAAGTCAAGCTGCTCATGATCGATCCCAAGCGCATCGAACTGTCTTTGTACAACAAGATTCCCCACCTGATCACGCCGGTGGTGACCGACATGAAAAAAGCCACCAACGCCCTCTCCTGGGCGGTCCGGGAGATGGAAGACCGGTATGAAAAACTCTCGGAAAAAAAGGTCCGCAATATCGGTCAGTACAACCGCAAAATTGAAAAAGCGATCAAGGCCGGCGAGGAGACCGGGGAGAAGAAGCTGCCTTACATTGTTATCATCATCGACGAGTTCGCCGACCTCATGGCCGTTTCTTCCAAGGACGTGGAGACCACCCTGGCACGGCTGGCCCAGATGGCCCGGGCGGCCGGCATTCACCTGATCATCGCCACCCAGCGCCCCTCGGTCAACGTCATCACCGGCATCATCAAGGCCAACTTTCCGGCCCGCATCTCTTTCCAGGTCTCCTCCAAGACCGACTCCCGCACGATCCTGGACAGCAACGGCGCGGAAAGTCTGCTGGGCAGCGGCGACATGCTTTTTCTGGCGCCCGGCACCGCCCGGCTGCAGCGCATTCACGGGGCCTATATTTCGGAAGAGGAAGTCACCGCCATTATTGATTTTCTGAAAAAGCAGAAACGGCCGGACTTTGACGAAACCGTTACCGAGGCCCCGCCCAAGCCGGAGAGCGAGGCCGGCGAGGTGGATTACGACGAACGGTATGACGAGGCCGTGGCCCTGGTCACCAAGACCCGGCAGGCCTCCATCTCCATGATCCAGCGGCACCTGCGCATCGGTTACAACCGGGCCGCCCGGATTATCGAAACCATGGAACAGGAAGGGGTGGTCGGTCCCTCGGACGGCGTCAAGCAGCGGGAGGTACTGGTACCCAACTACGATGACATGGACAAGACCAGATGAGCAAGGAGACCTTCCACCCGGAGTGCCTGGCCTCCATCAAGGGGTTTCTGGATGATGAGGAAGCCGTTCACCTGTACCGCCTGGCCCGGGCGGCCAGCCAGGCGGGGCCCTGCCTGGAAGTGGGCAGCTACTGCGGAAAATCCGCCGTCTGCCTGGGCACGGGCTGCCGGGACAATGACAGCACCCTCTTTTCCATCGACCACCACCCCGGTTCGGAGGAACAGCAGCCCGGGGAGGAGTATTTCGATCCGGCGCTGTTTGATCCCCGCCTGGGCCGGATCAACACCCTCCCCTTTTTCCTGCGCACCCTGGACCAGGCCGGCCTGACGGAAACGGTGGTGCCCCTGGTCTGCTCCTCGGCCGTGGCCGCCCGCTCCTGGGCCACCCCCCTGG